>NZ_JBYUVT010000025.1:0-71283 GCF_058135255.1 Flavobacterium sp. LK-23 | reverse complement strand
CAGGGAATTGATGGAAAAAAGCCAATTGAAATGATAAATCCGTTACCGAAATAAGTAACTTTTACAGAAATGACAAAGATTGTGGTTACTTTGTGTAATACTAAAGTTCCTTACACTCTTGCTTTCAAAACTTTATCAAAGTTTAACGGTTAAAAGATCTATGTTTATTTCAACTAAATAAAATGCCTTTCTAGACAAAGTAAAGCTATGATTCTATGTGTTTAAAAATTAAAAAAAATATACTAACAGTTTAAAATAAATAATAAAATGTATTCAGGTTCAGGATTTAGCAACTGGGAAATTGGAGATGTTGATGTATTTATAGATGAAAAAGGAATCCATCATTTATTTCATTTAATCATTCCCAATCACGATTATATCGCTCATGCCATTTCAAAAGATGGTCTTTCGTGGAAACGAGTAAAAAATGCCTTATTTGTTGGCGATCCCGGAGAATGGGACGACGATATGTTATGGACGATGCACATCAGCAAAAAATCGGACGGCGAAGGTTATGAAATGTATTATACAGGTCTTAAACGCCAAGATAAAGGAATCGAACAAAAAGTAGGAAGAGCAATTTCTACCGATTTGCTTAATTGGAAAAAAGAAAATCTATACGGACTTCCTTTTAAAAGTGAAGCGCCACATTATGAGGGCAAGAATAATAATCCGCGTCAATGGATAAGCTTTCGCGACCCATTTAAATACCAATACAAAGGCGAAGATTATTTGCTAATCTGCGCCCGAAGCGCCTCTGGACCAACATACCGCAGGGGCTGTATTGGTGTAGCTAAAAGAGAAAAAGAAGGTTATGTGCTGCAAAAACCCCTACACATTCCGTACGTGTATGATGATGTAGAATGCCCGTGTGTGTTTGAAATTAAAGGAACGCATTATCTTTTGGGATCCATCAGAGAAGATATTAAAATCCGTTATTGGTCTTCGCCAGAATTTAGAGCAGAATATTCTGCATTTCACAATAATGTGCTGATGCCACAAGGAAACTATGCTGCAAGAGTGGTTAAAGATGGAAAACATTTCTTGGTTTACAATTTCTATTTCGCAGACGGAAATGTCAATACACATCGTGTGATTCCGCCACCCAAAGAATTGGATGTCGATAAAAGCGGAAGACTTCTTTTGAAAAGCTATTATTATTGGCAAAAACTGTATCAGAAAACCATACTTCAAAAAGATCTGCCTCTTCCCTTACCTATTTTAGGAAATCCAACAGCAGAATTTGTTTTGGAAAATGAAAACAAATGGCGATTTGGATGCCGAAGCGGTTATGAAATTTATGGTTTCGAAAAGCCATCAAATGATTTTGTTTGGGAAGGCACATTGTCTGTTGAAGGAATTGGAAAAACGGGCTTTGTAATTGAATGTGATAAAGAAGGAACGGGATATTATATTTCGATTGATTTTATGAATGGTTTCGTGCAGTTTAGAGCTTGGGGATTCAATGAAAAGGATGTGAAGAATAATTTTATCTTTGAAAACATCCAAACCAATCAGTTTGAAATTAGTGACGAAAAACAGATTTCCTTTAAAATTATCCGCTACGGAAATTATTATGAACTTTCGATAAATGACATTGTAAAACTAACTTTATTGGATTTTAAATACAATGAAGGAAAGGTCGGAATCTATGTCTGTTCGGCTGTAATTTCGATAAGCGATTCTAAAATTCACGTTATTCCAGAACCTGAAAACGAATATGCAGCTTCTGATCCTGAAAAATATGATAATGAATTACAACCCAATTCTTTAATCTAAATACTTATGAAAATTCAACCCCTTAAAATTGGTATGGCATTGATACTTTTAATGTCTCTTAATTTTGCTAATGCTCAACAAAAAGATGCAAAAAAATGCCGTTATACCAAAACGGCTCAAGGTTATCTGATGGTTCTTCGCGAAGGCGATAATGTTTTAGAACTAATTGAAAAATTAGCCAAAGAGCAAAATATTCCATCAGCAAATTTTACGGGAATTGGTTTTGCGCAAGATGCCACTTTTGGATTTTATGATTTCAACCAAAAGAAATTTCATCCCAAAACTTTCAATAAAGTAGAAATGGGGAGCCTTACGGGATCTATTGCCTGGAGCGGCGACAAACCTTCGATACACATGCACGGCGTTGCAACCGATGATAAATTTGATGCTTACGGCGGTCATATTCTTGGACTGAAAGTTGGAACGGGTTCTATGGAAATTTATATCACAGTGAATCCTGAAAAACTAGAAAGAAAAATAGAACAGCCATTGAATGCAAATGTGTTACAATTGCCTTGTTTAAAGTAGATTTTTGCCGTCTTGAACTTTGTCAAAGTTTAGAACTTTGACAAAGTTGTCTTACCTGTCTTCTCAAAAAATATAAGTAAACAGGATAATAAAGCTGTTTTTATTTTGAAAGATAAAACCTATATTGGCATTCCAAACTGATAATTCTAAAAAATGCCACATAGTCCTTCTCCCGAAGATGTAAAGAGAATTTTCGAAAATTATTTTACTGCCGATATGAATATTTGGACGGGATTTTCGGAAAAAATTAGAGTCCGTGAATTTGACAAATCTGAAATTATAAAAGATTATCACGGTGTCGAAAAATATCTTAACATCATCATTAAAGGATCGGCTGGACTATTTGTTTGGGATGGCAAAAGAGATATTTGCATTAATCTTCTGTACGAAAATAGTTTTATTAGCGATTATATGTCTTTCTTAAATCAGCAACCGTCTGTTATTAAAACCGAAGCTTTAGAAGATGTAACGCTCTGGTCTATTTCTCATCAAGATTTAAATGAATTGTACCAAAGATCTGAAACGGGTTTGCGAATCGGAAAAGCTATTTCTGAAATGCTTTACGTGCGTAAACAGCAAGAACAAATTAACCTGTTGACACTTTCACCACAAGAACGTTATTTAAAACTTATAGAAGGACGTCCAGAAATTTTTCAAAGAACGCCACTTAAAATCATTGCTTCCTATTTGGGATTAACGGCCGAAAGTTTAAGCCGAATTCGAAAAAGAGTTATGGAAAAATGATTTCTTACCCAAAGTCAATTTTATTCTCATTTTCACGCCCTAAGTTTGCTTCACTAAACCAAACAAATTTAAAACGATGAAAAATAAAATCAACTTTGGCGCTATTATAGTTTATTATGTAATTGCTGTAATCTGCAGATATGCAGCGGTTAAAACCAATTTATTATCTGGAATAGAAAATCCGTATTTAGTCATTTTGCTGCGCGGTGTTGGTCCTGCTTTAGGAGCTTGGGCCGCAATAAAAATATTCTCGCTTCATAATCCGATGTCATTAAAAGGAATTTATAAAAATGCTCTAATTCCGTTTGCCGTTTATTGGATTCTTCCAGCGGTTTTAATTGCAAGTGTTTATTACTTTACAATCGGTAAATTTCCAATTTTATTAATGTTTACGGTTTTGGCTTACGGACTTTTAGAAGAAATCGGTTGGCGCGGATTTTTACAAGAACAATTAAAATCGCTTCCTAAATTTACTTCGATATTGATTATTGCTGTACTTTGGTTTGCATGGCATTTAAACTTCGAAATAACGCCAAGCAATATGATTTTCTTCGGAATCATTTTCTTCGGAAGTTGGGGAATCGGAAAAGTATATACTTCTACAGGATCGTTATTGGCAGTTGCAGGAGTACATTCGCTAAACAATTTCTTCCGTAATGGCTTGCATGAAACAGAACTTACTTTAATCGCAGTTTTATTAGTAATATGGGTTTGTTTTATTATTCTTTATAACAGAAAATATAAAACTGTAGTAAATCCAGCATAGACTTTAATCCCTAAACTTTGACTTCAATGAACCTTTATCTTCAATATAATAACCCCAATCATTGTCATTTCGACCGAAGGGAGAAATCTCCGTCAGTAGCTCGACAAAGATTGGGTTTTCGCTGCGGAGCTACTTGTGGAGATTTCTCCCTTCGGTCGAAATGACAAAAATGCGAAAACCAACTTTACAATTTACCTTTCCTTGAAGTTCTTTATACCTTGTGGTTTAAAACTTTGACAAAGTTAATTTCTACCTTACTATGTGTTAGAAACTAGTTTCTTCTAATATTCTCTATTTTAGAAACTAAATTCTATGTTTCTATGTGTTTAAAAAAAAACAAAACAGATTCTAATTTAACCGTTCTGTCATTTCCATTCTCAAACAATGCTCACTTCCTAAATACAAAGGATCTCCGTGTTTCTCAGACCAAAATCCGTCTAAAACATCTTTTGTAATGCATCTATAAACCGCAACTCCTTTATAGGTTTTATGGTCATCTCCTTTATAACTGAAATTAATTACCAGAATATTATCTTTAAAGAAACCCGTTCCTTTTTGTTTGTGCGAGTTGATAATCCAATCTGCCTTTATGCGATTGTTTTGATCTAACGTCAGTGTCAAAACACCTTTGTATGTTATCTCATTACTTTCGTCCTGATTGCTTCCAGAAATGGAATAAGTGCCTACTAAATCTTGTATTGTCATTTATTTGATGCGCTATTTTTGGCAAAAGTAGAAATTATCTTTTAAATCAATTCTCTCCCATTTTTTTTCTAGTAATAACTCCTTCTAAGCTTTTAAAATAAAAGTTGAAATTTTGTTAATTTCTTATGGAATTAAGTAAGATCATTTAAGTTTTTATGATTAAATTGGTTGTATGAGAACAAATCCTGACGTACTTATTATTGGAGGCGGTCTTGCTGGTCTGGCAAGTGCTTTACACTTATCCAAAAAAGGATTGAAGGTGATTCTTATCGAAAAAAACACCTATCCAAAACATAAAGTCTGTGGAGAATATATCTCAAATGAAATCCTGCCATATTTATTTTGGCTGGATTTAGACGTTAGGGAACTTCACCCAACCAGTATTTCAAATTTTGAATTTACAGCCCAAAACGGAACAACGGCAAAAACTAAACTTCCACTGGGCGGTTTCGGAATCAGCCGTTATGCATTGGATAATTTCTTGTTTGAAAAAGCAACCGAAAATGGCTGTACCATTATAACCGATCACGTCTCTCATATTTCTTTTGAAAATGACATTTTTACTGTAACTACTTCCGAAGAAATTCTTTCATCAAAAATAGTTTTAGGCGCTTACGGCAAAAGATCGAATATTGATCAGGTTTTGTCAAGAGATTTTATTGCTAAAAAATCACCTTGGCTAGCCGTAAAAGGACATTACAAAGGAAATTTTGACGAAAGTCTTGTGGCTTTGTACAATTTTCAAGGCGGTTATTGCGGCGTTTCAAAGGTCGAAAACGACGTTATAAATATTTGCTATTTAGCGGATTTTGATACTTTTAAAAAATACAAAAACATCGAAGAGTACCAAAAAGCGGTGCTTTATAAAAATAAAAAATTGAAAGGGATTTTTGAAAACAGCACTTCCCTATTCGAAAAGCCTTTAACGATCAGTCAGATTTCATTTGATAAAAAAGAACCTGTAGAAAATCACATTTTAATGATTGGAGATACTGCTGGATTAATTCATCCCATGTGTGGCAACGGAATGGCAATGGCAATTCATAGCGCTAAAATAGCTTCTGAGCTTGTGCTTGATTTTTACTATGGAAAAATAGAATCGAGAAGCGAATTTGAAAAAGAATACATTAAAGAATGGAAAAAGCATTTTAGCAAAAGATTATTCTTTGGTAGAGTTTTAGCCAAAGCGCTGACACATAAAAATCTGACTCATATCATGACAACCGTAGCAGCATCAATTCCTGCTTTACTTTCGTTCATTATAAAACAAACGCACGGCCGACCAATAACAATTGAATAAATGGGTGTAAACACTAAATATAGAACAGAAGAAATTGAAATAATGGATGATTTTTCGCTTCAAAGCGAAGAGCTTATTGGCGCATTAGATCAAATTGCTTCTATTAATCAATTGCTTGGCGGAAATAAACTGACGCTTCACGGCATAAAAGAACTTTTAAAAAAAACAGATACTTCTCGAACCATTACCATTGCCGATATTGGATGCGGAAATGGAGATATGCTGAGAATGCTTGCCAAATATGGGAAAAAGCGAAATCTCAAGTTTCAATTAATTGGAATCGATGCCAATGCTTTTACCATTGATTATGCCACGAAACTTTCAAAAGATTTCCCGAACATAGCATATAGCTGTATGGATATTTTTAGCGAAGAATTCAATCAACTAAAATACGATATTGTTTTGTGCACGTTGACATTGCATCATTTTACAACCAGTCAAATTACAGAACTAATCCATATTTTAAACCAAAATGCTTCAATTGGAATTGTGGTAAACGATCTTCATAGAAGTAAAATTGCGTATCGATTGTTTGAGCTCATAAGCGTTGTTTTCAATCTCAATACAATGTCGCGTAACGATGGTTTGATTTCTATTTTAAAAGGATTCAAAAAAAACGAATTGGAGCATTTCTCCAAAAAACTAAATCTAAAAAACTATTCCATAAACTGGAAATGGGCCTTTCGCTACCAGTGGATAATTACTAAAATATGAGTGTAAAGATAATCACAGCTGTTAAACAGCTTCCGCAATATTCTCGAACGACCGAAGAAATACTTCCTCTTGTAGACGTATGGCTTGAAGGTCAGGAAGAGCGTTTTATCAAAAAAGTAAAAAAGATATTCGAAGGCGCTTCTGTAGACAAGCGCTATTCTATCATGGAACCTTCTGAAGTTTTTAACGCTACTTCATTTGAAGAAAAAAATGATATTTATAGCCGCGAAATGATTGTTCTCGGACATCAAGTTCTCGAAAAAGCATTAGAAAAAACAGGCTGGGATCCGCAGAGTTTAGACTATATTATTACGGTAAGCTGTACCGGAATTATGATTCCTTCGCTTGACGCTTATCTCATTAATAAAATGAAATTAAGACAAGATATTGTTCGTCTTCCTGTAACCGAAATGGGCTGTGCAGCAGGAATTTCTGGAATTATTTACGCTAAGAATTTTCTAAAATCGAATCCTGGAAAACGTGCTGCGGTAATAGCAGTAGAATCGCCAACTGCCACTTTTCAGCTCGATGATTTCTCCATGCCAAATATTGTAAGCGCTGCTATTTTTGGAGATGGCGCGGCTTGCTGCTTATTGTCTTCAAAAGAAGAAGATGCTGGTCCTGAAATTCTCGACGAACAGATGTATCATTTTTATGATGCCGAACATATGATGGGCTTTAAATTAACCAACGGCGGACTGCAAATGGTTCTCGATATTGAAGTTCCAGATACCATTGCTTCTCATTTTGGAGACATTATTCATCCTTTTCTAAAACAGAATAATCTTGAAATTAAAGATATTGACCACATGATTTTTCATCCTGGCGGAAAAAAAATCGTAACAACGGTTGAATCACTTTTTGCCGGATTGGAAAAAAATATTGATGACACTAAAGAGATTCTAAAACAATACGGCAATATGTCGAGCGCTACGGTTTTGTATGTTTTAGAGAACATTATGAATCGAAATCCGAAAAAAGGAGAAAAAGGTTTAATGCTGAGTTTTGGCCCAGGATTTTCGGCACAAAGAGTTTTATTGCAATGGTAATTTAAAAGCTTATGGAATTAAATGATATTATAAAACAGCTACCGTACAGCAAACCTTTTTTGTTTGTAGATGAATTGCTTCACGCAGATGAAAATGGCGTAACAGGAACGTATACGTTTAAAGAAAATCTTGATTTTTACAAAGGCCATTTCAAAGATAATCCTGTTACTCCTGGCGTTATTTTAACCGAAACAATGGCACAGATTGGAATGGTTTGCTTGGGAATATTTTTGTTGGGAAATGAATTGGGAGAAAATACCGTGATTGCCTTCACATCTGCCGATATGGAGTTTTTGAAACCCGTTTATCCAAATGAAAAAGTAACGGTAACTTCGGAGAAATTGTTCTTTCGTTTTGGAAAATTAAAATGCAATGCGGTCATGAAAAACGAAGCTGGACAAGAAGTTTGCAGAGGTGTTCTGGCAGGAATGATAACAAAGAGATTATGAAAAAACGAGTCGTTATAACAGGTCTTGGAATTGCAGCGCCAAATGGTGTTGGAATTCCTGCGTTTACGCATGCGCTACAAAATGGCATTTCGGGCATTCGTCATGATTCTCAGCTAGAAGAATTGCAATTTTCTTGTCAAATTGTAGGTCAGCCGCAAATATCTGACGAGTTAAAAGCACAGTATTTTACAGAACTCGAACTTCGCGGATTTAACAGCACGGGAATTTTATACGGTGTTATTGCGGGTATGGAAGCTTGGAACAACGCAGGATTACCTATTAACGAAAATCCAGATTGGGATAGCGGTGCCATCTTTGGAGCTGGAACTTCTGGAATTGATAAATTTCGCGAAAGCATTTATAAAATTGACGAACTGCAAGTCCGAAGATTAGGAAGTACAGTTGTTGCACAAACGATGAACAGCGGTATTAGCGCTTATCTTGGAGGTAAAATCGGATTGGGAAATCAGGTAACGACCAATTCATCGGCTTGCACAACAGGAACGGAATCCATATTAATGGCTTACGACCGCATACAATCTGGACAAGCAAAACGAATATTAGCGGGAAGCACTTCTGACAGCGGTCCGTATATTTGGGGAGGATTTGACGCGCTTCGTGTCTGTTCTTCTAAGTATAATGACAATCCCGAAGAAGGTTCAAGACCAATGAGCGCTTCGGCTGCCGGATTTGTTCCAGGAAGCGGTGCAGGTGCTTTTGTTGTTGAAGATTTGGAAAGCGCTTTAGAACGCAACGCCATTATTTATGCCGAAATTTTGGGCGGAAATGTTAATTCGGGCGGACAGCTCGATGGCGGAAGCATGACTGCTCCAAACAGTATAGCCGTGCAAAGATGTATTAAAACTGCTATTGCAAATGCCGGAATCCATCCCAATGAAATTGACGCCATAAACGGACATTTAACAGCAACAACAAAAGACAGTCTGGAGATTGAAAACTGGACAAAAGCCTTGGAACGAAACGGTTTTGATTTTCCGTATATTAATTCGCTGAAAAGCTTAACCGGACATTGTTTAAGTGCTTCTGGAAGTATTGAAAGTGTTGCCGCGGTATTACAACTTCATGAAGGTTTTTTATTTGGAAATAAAAACTGCTCTGATCTTCATCCCGAAATCGCTGCATTGATTGATCCTTCAAAAGCACTTTTAGAAACTATTAAAAATAACCCAAAAATAATTGCAAAAGCCAGTTTTGGTTTTGGCGATGTAAATGCATGCGTAATATTTAAAAAATTCGAAAATTAAAATGGACAGACAAGAACTTACCGAAAGATTAAAAGTAATTATAAAGCCTTTTTCAACCAACACAGAAGCTTATGACAATTTAACTGAAGAAACAGACTTCATTAAAGATCTCAATATAAACTCGGCTAATTTGGTGGATATCGTGCTTGATATTGAAGAAGAATTCGACATCGTAATTGACAATGCCGATATGGAGCGAATGCTGGATGTTAAAACTTCTTTGGAAATCATCGAAACCAAACTTGCTGCAAAATGATTGGCAATGACATTATAGATCTCGCGCTGTCCCGTAAAGAAAGCAATTGGCAACGGAAAGGCTTTGTAGAAAAGCTTTTCACGGCCGATGAGCAACAGCTTATAAAAAAATATGATGAACCAGAAATCATGGTTTGGCTTTTATGGAGCATGAAAGAAGCTGCGTATAAAATCTATAATCGTCAGACCAAAATTCGCGAGTTTAGCCCACAGAAGCTTGTTTGTTTTATAGAATCATTAGATATAAATAATTCATTCGGGAAAGTAGTTTGCGATAAAAATATTTATCACACCAAAACTATTTTGTCTCTAGAAAGCATTCATACAGTTGCAGTTAGCAATTTTGAAAGCATAAACAATATTACTGAAGTTGAAAACAAAGAAATCGTAAAAGATGAAAATGGTATTCCGTATTTGATAACTGACAATGCGCTTCAAGATATTTCAATTAGTCATCATGGGCGTTTTGAAAAAAGGATTATGATACAAAATTAATTTATCAAACACCTAGTGGTTTCATTCCAAACAAATCAGGTTTTAGTTGCTCAGAATATTCTTTATATTTGATTCTTTATATGTTCAATTCATATTCACCAGAAAGCAAAAATCTATGAAAATACTTTTTACAAAAACGGTATTGCTTTTACTTTTCTTAACCTTATTTTCTTGTGAAAATAAAAAACCTAAACCAGTCGCAAAACCAGCCTATAAAGCGGGTGTAATTTTATCTTTTGATGATGCTTATGTCGACGAATGGTCAGAAGCCGATCAAGTTTTGCGAAAATATTCTTGGAAAGCAACTTTTAACGTTTGCAGAATTGATTCGATTGGAGCTCCTGAAATTAAAAAACTGCTCGAAATGCAAAAATACGGTCATGAGATTGCCGGACATGGTTATCATCATTACAATGCTGTTAAGTTCACTCAAAAATATAGCGTCAAAGAATATCTAAAACAGGAAATCGATCCGATGATTATTTCTATGAAAAAAAAGTCCTTCAACGTTACTTCATTTGCTTATCCTTATGGCGAAAGATCAGATTCGCTGGACAAAGCACTATCTCCTCTTTTTAAAATTATTAGAGGAAGAGCATTTGGAGGCGAAATTCCAGAAAAGCAAGATAGCTATTTTAATAATTCTAAAATTGTATTTGCCTTTGATATAGATAATAGCCATATCCATTTTAGCATTCCGTATGTATTAGAATTATTAGATTATGCCAAAAAGAATAATAAAATTCTTCTTTTATGCGGTCATAAACCAGTAAAAGAGGTCACAGAAAATTATCAGGTAAAAATAGAAACTTTAGAATTTATCTGTAAATACATGAAACTGAATGATCTTAAATTCTATAAACTTTCAGATTTAGACAATTTGGTTCCGCCAAAACTTTAGTTCAAAAAATAGAAATTATAACCAATGAAGATTTATCTTATTTCAATGATGGCTGCCGTAACGGTTTGTCAAGCCCAAGTAAAAAATCCTGTAATTAAAGCTTCTTCTAAAATCTGTTATATAAAAGAAGATAATGAAGAAAAAACGAAATGGTATTTAGATTCAAAAGCAAACCCAGATTTATACGTAACCAATAAAACTCCCAAAGAGAAAACGGTAACTTTTTACAGTAATGAAGATTCCATCATCATAAAACTAAAACCTGGAAAAAAGTTTGATTTTACAGTCCTTTTAAATAATACCGACAGCTGTTATACGCGCGTTGAATGTCCGCCTTTACAAAACTTTTCAAAACTCAAACCTGAAATACACGATACAATTCCTTTTGTGCTTTCAGAGTTTAACAACATCATTTTCAAGGTTAAATTAAACGACAAAGAAACACTCGATTTAAAATTTGATTCGGGAACTAGTGATTTTCTTTTAACCAATGATATGATCAGTCAGCTAAAATTAAGCAGTTTAAAAGGGCATCGTTTCCAACTTGGAAATCAAATCTGGAAAGATCAGCAGATTTATCCTGTAGAGCTTTCTGGACAAGGAACTGTGGGGCGCTTTGGCTGGAATCTATTTGATGGCAAAATTGTAGAAATCGATTATGATAAAAAGCTTTTTATAATTCATTCTAAGCTATCCAAACGAAACAAAGAGTACACAAAATTGGATATGGAATTTACACATACTTTGTTTTGCGTTCAAGGACAACTTCAAATAAAAAATACAGCTTATAAAGGTCATTTTCTTTTTGATAATGGCTATCAGCGTACCGTAATGCTCGATCAGGAAATGGTAAAAGAACAGCAATATCCAACAGAAAGTTTACCAGTTCTTAAAAAAGTAATTTTAAAAAATGGTCAAGGCGAAGAAGTTCCAGTTCTGACCGTGAAAAACGAAAAACTTTATTTAGGCAATTTATGTCTAAATGATGTTCCCGTACAATTACTAACAGCAAACAATCCGGCACGATTTAAAACCCATATTCTTGGTAGCGAAGTTTTAAAAAGATTTAATACCATTTTGGATTTTCAGGAAAACAAAGTTTACTTGAAACCAAATTCGCTATGGAACGAATCTTATACGGAAGGTTCATAAAAAGAATACTAATTATTTTAAAACTAAAAGAATCTAATTTAAACAAATCCATTAAATTAGATTCTTTTTTTCACTTATAATTAAACACTTATCGATTATAAATAATTAAAAACTATACTTCCAAAACATTTTAAAAAAAGAATTTGAAACTTATTTTATTTTTCTTCTTTCTTCTAGAATAGAATTAAGTATATTTATTTAAGACTATCTAAACCAAACTGTTATTACTATTTTTAATTCAACAGTAAATAAAAGATTACTAAATCTAACCAACCAAAACCTATGAAAAGAAAATCCATAGTTATTGCGTTAAATTTTTTTGCTTTAACCACCTTTGCGCAAGAAAATTTCCCGTACAAAAACCCCAATTTACCAACTGAACAACGTGTTAATGATTTGGTATCGAGAATGTCATTGGAAGAGAAAATCAATCAATTAATGGATTCTGCTCCCGCAATTGATCGCTTGGGAGTTCCTGAATACAATTGGTGGAACGAATCGCTACACGGAGTTGCTCGTGCAGGATATGCTACTGTTTTTCCGCAATCCATTTCAATTGCTTCTTCTTGGGATCGCCAGCTGGTATTGGATGTTGCCAATGTAATCTCTGATGAAGCTCGTGCCAAACATCATGAATATTTAAGAAGAGGACAGCATGGCATCTATCAAGGATTGACATTTTGGTCACCCAATATCAATATTTTTCGTGATCCTCGCTGGGGTCGCGGACATGAAACGTATGGCGAAGATCCGTTTCTTACGGGTCAATTAGGACTCAACTATGTAAAAGGACTTCAAGGCACCAATGACAAATACTTAAAAGTTGTTGCAACTGCCAAACATTATGCAGTTCATTCTGGTCCAGAACCGTCCCGTCACTATTTTGATGCTAATACAAGCGATGTTGATTTATACGAAACCTATCTTCCTGCATTTAGAACTTTAGTCAAAGAAGGCCACGTTTACTCGGTTATGGGTGCTTACAATCGTTTTAGAGGGGAATCGGCAAGTGCGAGTCCGTTTCTTTTTAATATTCTTCGAAATGTATGGGGATTTAATGGCTATATTGTATCTGATTGTGGCGCAGTGACTGATATCTGGCAATATCATAAAATAACCAAAGATGCTGCAAGTGCTTCTGCATTAGCGGTCAAAAACGGTTTGGATTTAGAATGCGGAAGCAGTTTTCAATCCCTAAAAGAAGCTGTAGATCGAAAATTAATTACAGAAGCCGATATTGAAACCGCTGTAAAACGTTTATTTACTGCAAGATTTAAACTAGGAATGTTTGATCCAGACGATATGGTTCCTTATGCGCAAATTCCTTATTCTAATAACAATAATGCAGCACACGATTATCTTGCTCGAACAGCTTCGCAGAAAAGTATTGTTCTTTTGAAAAACCAAAATAATACACTGCCACTTTCTAAGAATATTAAAACCGTTGCTGTAATTGGTCCAAACGCTAATGATGTTCAATCGTTGCTGGGGAATTACAACGGTTTTCCAAGCAATCCTATTACTGTTTTAAAGGGAATTCAAAATAAATTGGAACCCAATGCAAAAGTTTTATATGCAAGAGGAACCGATTTAGCCAAAGGAGTTCCTGCTATGAAAATTATCCCATCCATTTATTTTCAAAATGAAAACGGAACACAAGGCTTAATTGGAGAATATTATGATAATCGTGAATGGAATGGAAAACCTCTTTTTACTCGCATAGATGACAATGTTGATTTTCATTGGGATGTTAATACGCCAGATCCTCGCTTAAAAATGGGAAATTATAGTGTAAAATGGACCGGTTATCTTACAGTATCTAAATCGGGAACTTATAACATTTCGGAATGGTCGAAACCATATATGACGGTTCAAATTGAAGGCGGAGAAACTTCAGGCGGCAAAAATACGCATCATCCACGTTTTCGTCCTCAGAAGATTGATTTAGAAGCAGGAAAGAAATATAAAATAGAAATTAAATACCAAAATTATTATGGTGATGCTATTGCGCAACTATTATGGGCAGAACCGCAAGAAAACTTAGTTCAAGAAGCGGTACAAACTGCCAATCAAGCCGATGCTGTAATTCTAGTTTTGGGGTTAAATGAACGCTTAGAAGGCGAAGAAATGAAAGTAGAAGCTGATGGTTTCAATGGCGGTGATCGAACAAGTCTGAATCTTCCTGCCAATCAAGAAGAACTTATGAAAGCGGTTCAAGCTACAGGAAAACCTGTAATATTGGTTTTAATTAACGGAAGTGCGCTTTCTATTAATTGGGCAAATGATAATCTGCCAGCAATTTTAACAGCAGGATATCCGGGACAGCAAGGTGGAAATGCTGTAGCAGATGTTTTGTTTGGAGATTATAATCCAGCAGGGAGACTTCCTGTTACGTATTATAAATCTGTAGATCAGCTTCCTGCATTTGAGAATTATGACATGGAAGGCAGAACCTACCGATATTTTCATAAAACACCTTTGTATCCTTTCGGATTTGGTTTGAGCTACACCCATTTCAAATATTCTAATCTACAGCTTCCAAAAGATTTAAATTCTGAATCCGATTTTAAAGTTTCTGTTGATATAACCAATACAGGAGATCGTGACGGAGATGAAGTAGCCGAATTGTACATCAAAGATGAAAAAGCTTCTACTCCTCGCCCAATCTTTCAACTAGAAGGTTTTGAGCGGCTTCATATTAAGAAAGGTGAAACAAAGACCGTTACTTTTACTATTACGCCAAGACAGCTTTCTATGATCGACAAGAAAAAACAACTCGTTGTAGAACCAGGCTGGTTTACTATTTTTGTTGGCGGAAAACAGCCTGACGGTTCTACTGACATTCAAACTGGAAGAATCAAATTTACAGGCAAGACTATTGTATTAGAAAAATAATCTTAGTCCAAATGATAGCATACTTCGCAAAAAAAACGAGCTTCAAAGAATTGAAGCTCGTTTTTTTTATCAAAATATAGTTTCGTTTGCATTAGGATCAAAACTTCCTTTATCTGGATATTTAATACTATCCTTTAATTCTTCGACCCGTTTTGGATCAAACTTAGGCAATTGTAGTTCGTTATTTTCTTTCCACTTTTTAACCGTTTCAGAGATTTCATCTGCTTCCCCTCCCTCGCGTAAGAAAATAGAATATTTAGAAAAATTTTTAAAAGGAAAATAATTTACTGAATATGCAAAATGAATAAAGACCTGAATAATCAGGGCTTTTTTTCTGTCTGAAAAATTGTATTTTTGTTAAGTCAGACAAAAAGGTGATTTGGTATTTTACAGCACCAAAATGTAGGATACATTTTCTATTTTTTTATTCTTAATTATTATCTTTGAGCTATGAGTACATTACTAAAACCAAATCATATCGGGCGAAAAATAAGCCGTATTCGTGAATTAAAAGACATGAAACAAGAAGCCCTTGCACAAGCTTTGGGAACAAATCAACAGGCAATCTCAGCTATGGAGAATAGTGAAAATGTTGATGAAGAAAAATTAATTCAAGTTGCAAAAGCACTTGGTGTAAGTGTGGAAGCTATTAAGAATTTTTCGGAAGAAGCAATTCTAAATATTATTGGAAATACAATCAATAATCATGATAATGCATCTTCATTTAATTACGGATGTACTTTTAATCCGCTTGATAAAGTTGTTGAGTTATATGAAAGGTTAGTACAAGCTGAAAAAGATAAAGTAGAATATTTGGAAAAATTATTGAAAGGAAAATAATTTATTGATATGTAAAAATAACAAAGCCCTGATTATACAGGGCTTTTTTTATGATTATGATAAATATAGTTAATACGACGATCATTTGAAAGTGTTGTTTTCCTCATTATTATAATTCTTAAATTCCTTTTAAATAATATTTATTTCCCTTATTGCTTTCTTCTTTTGCAAAAACCGAATAACTGTAATTTTTTACATTTAAATTTTTCTTTTTTCTTTCTTTAAGATAAGCTTCATAATAAGTTGTACTGTTTATATACATTATTAAATTGTCCAGTTGATTATTTAGCACAATTAAATTAACTTCATCAGTTTTTATATTTTGTATTATAGCATTATAACCAATATTAAAAACATAAATTTCATTTTCGTCCTCCCAAACAACATGACGATCAATTTTATCTTTATCATCATAATTAGGTAACCCCAATTTTTTATTAAGAGAATTGAATAATTTTTCACTTTCTTGTTTTGTATAGGTATGAAATTGATATCCTTCTATTTTTTTTGTCTTTTCATTGACTAATAGATTGAGGTAGTTTTTTCCGCTGTAAGTTGCTGAAACATCTTCGTCTATTGAGTTTGATAAATCATTATTATCGTAAGTTAACATTTCAGAATCTTTATACTCATAAGCAGTAAGATTAGGGTCATAGATAAATGGCTGTTTTTTTTGATCTATTTCATTATTGATTAAAGTACTTTTACTTGTTGGTAATTTAATTTGAGCTAAATCTTTTTTCTGTGAATTGCAACTTTGTATTAAAACACAGATAATCGTTAATTTGATTAAATTTTTCATTAGTAATTTTATTAACTAGTTTAAGTTTCCCATACTAAAACCTAAATAGCCAATAAATTTAGTCCATTCATTATGGTTCTTTTTATAAACAAATAAAACAGAGAAAAACGTGTCATCATCTTTTGTAAAATAATAATAACAAATGTCATTATTTACCCAGAGATAAGTATTTATTGACCCTAATTTGTAAGACTTATTTGGATTTCCAAATAAAACTTGAAGATTGTTGAATAATTTAATAGCTTCAGGTTTAGTATGTAAATTTATCTGATACATTCTTATGATATTATTTTGTTCATTTTCAAGTGCTCCAATTTCTGGATCGATTTTTCCATAATGAAACATTACATTGTTTATGTCAATATTGCGGCGATTACCTAGCTTTTCTTTATTAAAAATAAGTATGTTTTCAGAATCAAAGACAAGTCTTTCATTGCCTATTAATGTTAGCTCTTTATCTTTTATTGTATCTTTCTTTGAAAGATTAACTGATGATAAAACATCTGTTATATCTTCATTTAGAGTTAAATTTGCCAAATCAAATGGTTTTGTTATTGACGGCTTTTTCATTTCTTTCTCGGGTTTATTTTTAGTTTGAGAATTACATGATTGTAGTAGAATTAAAGCTAAAAAGATTGGTACTAGTTTTAAATTTTTCATTTTTTCAAATTCTATTTTCTGAAAATTTTTATTCATATCTATAATAGAATAGCTTAAAAAATCTCAAATTCATCTTTTCCAGGAAAACCACAAAAACGTATATCCAAAACAATTTCTTCATTTGTTTTTGAATTTTCCAGATACAAGGCAGGCATTCGATTTAATCTTTTTAATGTTGCTAATTTGTTATAGGCAGAGTATTCAACATACACATCATTTTTAACAGGTATAGCTTTAAAGCCATCTTCAATTTCATCTGTTATTTGTGAAATTCTTCTTTTAGATTCTGATGTATTTAAATACATCGCAATTGCTGCGTTTTTTTCTTTTTTTGATAGTTTGTCAATAAAGAGTTTGTAGTCTTTATTGTTCAGCATAGCAACGAGTTTGTTGCTTTCTGCGATTAAGGCTTCTTTTAAATCAAAATTAACATCTTTTAGATTTACACCGTTTTGCCACGCATCTAGTTTATAAGATATATTTGCTATAAAGGTGCTTTTATGCATGATAAAGGGAATATTTTCCTGGACAGGAGCTGTCTGAAAATTTTCAAATTGCTGTACAAATTGAAAATCGCCTGATCTTACATCATATTCTATAACTTTATATCTCACATAAGACTCTTTGTGAAGTTTTGTTCCTCCTGAAAGAGGTGATACTCTAATTTCTATATCTTGCTCCCCTTTTTCTAGAATCCCGCTGTTTATTGGGATATCCATTGATGCCTGTCCGTCTACATTTAAAGAAAAGACACAAACATCATTTATGCGTATTTCAAAATAACACATGAAAGCGCTACAATCTAATTCGTAATATATTTGGCTCATTTTTTATAGAATTTATTTACCATTGTTTTTTTTATTATGTGCTGAATTAAAGCTTTCTAAAATTGTAAACCATTTTGTGTTTGTTGTGTTTTCCACTCGGATTCCTTGTTTTACAATTGTAACATCAGTTTGTAAATACTTTTTATGATCTCTTGTGTTACCATTGTTTTGTACTAATAGAATCCATTGTTTAGGTTCTTTTACTTCCCAAACCAAAGCAATTCCATTTTCCAGACCTGTAGTTCTTTCTTCAGGCTTACCAAATTTCTTTTTTAGATAATTCAGCAAATCTTGACCTTCTTTATCATTTGTTATGCTAATGCTAAAACCTAAATAATTATTTTGCTCAAAATTGTCTACATGTATATAAATCTCACTGTATGCGTCATCGTAACCGTTAGGCACAGCGTATTTAGAGAAATTAACCTCGCCAAACTTAAAATTTTGCAATTCATTGGTTCTATAGGATAATAGTCCATATAATGCATCACTGTCTTCATTCACATTTTTTATTTTTTTAATGTCACTGGAAATTGGTTTGTCAAATTCTAATAATTCTAAATCTGTCTGCGAATTGCAAGAAACAAATGTTGTGCACATAAATAATAGGATAAATATTTTTTTCATTTTTTTAGTTGTTTTTAATTAATGGAATATTTGCACTCATATCGAATAATTCTTCTAATTCTTTTATAACATCAAACGGAGGAATAAATCCTACAAATTCTCCCTCTGCAAATGTGTGTTCCCCTTCTTTTTTTTCGTCAATTTTAACTCCTTCTTTTGCTATTTTTATTGCTAAACTAGCACTTACTTTAACAACATATGTGATGTCTAAACCATCAAAACCAAGTTTTGGTTGGTAATACAATCCTTTATCATCGTAAATTATTCCATGTCCAAAAGTAACAGAAGCAGTTCCTGCTCCTGAAGCTTCGAAATAGGCATTTACCTTAACAACTGCGATGACCGCTTCGCCTTTTATTTTTATTCCTACTTTTAGTTCTGCTTTTAATTTGGCTTCTGAAGCTAATTTAAAATCGGAATCTTTGGCTTTACCCGCAGTGTTAAATTCAAATTTTGAAGTTGTACTTATAGTGCCAGAAATTATTAAATCCATATAGATATCGACTGTGGTTTTTACTCCTACTTGGTCATTACCGAAATTGATACCTTTTTTTAATTGTGTTTGAATTTTTTTATATAATTCTAAGGCTTCGGCTGATGCTGTTCCTGCGCTTAAAATTCCTGCGGCCGTAAAAACTGCGGCACCGAGCAAGTCTATAGTAATTTCTAAACCAATTAAAGGAGATGCCTGGAGAGTTAGTTCAACATCAGTCCCTATAGTTAATTTGTTATCCTTTGGATGGCTCAAAAACCAATTTCCAGTAAAATTTAAATTAGGCGGTTTAACAACAAAACTTACAGGAAGTCCAGTAGGAGAAATAGATCGAACAGCTCCCTTCGTTTTATTTGTAATTCCATCAGATAAAGCTCCTAGAGAATTAAAGACATCGTATAATTTTTTGAATTTGGTTTCGTATTGTTGTTTTAACTCTTTTTTTTCTTTGTCATTATCCCATTTTGCTTGTAAACTAAAACCAATTGAAGCATCTTTTTGTTTCCACCTTCTTTCCGCTCCAATTTTCCCTGCCTTACTTTGCAATTCTTTTAATTTGTAATCAGATTGATTTGCCCATTTAACACTTAAATCATTAGTAAGATTTAAGAAAAACTCAAATGCCCATTTTATATCTGGGTAGGCTTTTATCTGAATAGTATGATTAGCATCATTTGAATAGTATCTACAAGAATGAACATCAATAAAATAGTTGTTAGCTGAATCCATACTTTTTTCAGCATTTAAAACATGCGTTATGTTATACCTTGGCCATATATATTGTAATGGAGCAGGATTCATCCATGATAAATTTGATTTTACAGAAAAATCTAATTTATCTGCAACCTGATCTATTGCTTTGCTATATTCGGGCGAGCTAATCTTGATGTTTTTTTTATGTTTTCCTTTTTCTCTAAAACAGGCTTTGTTTTGGTATCCGGTAACATCAATCGTAATGTTTTTTTCGTGACTTGGCGCAATGGTTTCGTAGATTATGGTTTGAGCATCATGACCAAAATAATCAAACGAAATATCTACACGTCGGTTTTCTTTGTATTCTTTTTCGTCCCTGTATCTTACATTATCTCGTCCCTGCTTATCGTCTGTTGGGTTTACTTCGCCACGACCAATTGAGATAATACGTTTAGAATCTAAGCCGCCATCGACAAATATTTTTTTAACAGCATCACTTCGTTGCTGTGATAATTTTTGGTTATAATTTTCTTTACCAATTACACAGGCATGACCATCAATTTTTATACTCGAAAACTGGTGTTCAAGTAAAAATTGTAAAGTATTATTAAGTGCCGTTTTGGCTTCGGCTGTTAAGTCATATTTATCAAACTCAAAAAGAATGGTTTTATTAAGGGGTTCTTTGTTTAGGGTTTGCCCTTTTAGATTATTTCCATTATTAAAAAGTAAGGTTTTTACTTTTGTCGTTTTGTCATCTTCAATAATAGTAATGGTTTCAAATTTGCAAGGTTCAAATCTTTCTGAATTTTTGGCTGGTTCACCAGTTTTTAAAGGCGATAAGTTTGTTGGCGGTTTTATCTGTTGTGAAACAACGTCCCTCTTCATGCGTAAAAAACGGGCATGTGCTGTGTCATTTTTGTCATCAACAATATATGTTTTTGAAACAGGATCATATACTTTTACATAAAATAGCTCTTTTGCTATTGGATTTTTTACATCAAAATACCATGAGTAAGTATTGCTAATTTCCAAATTGATTTCACCATCAATAACCTCTACACCAGCAATACTTCGCAACAACTTATCTGTTTTTAAATCAAGATGCCTGAAAATATCTATCCTAAGATTTTTGTGTCCGTTAAGTCCTTCAGTAACAAGGTTAAGATAAGTGATTTCTCCATAAGAAAAAATATGACTCTGTCTTATGTCATCACCGTCATTAGTTGTACACCATTTGCTGCTTTCTATTCTTGGAGGACAATAACCACTTATTTTTAGCCCAGTCTGATTTATTAAGTCACGTTTTCCGGAAAGGCTTGCTTCAAGATAATATTCATATTGCCCGCATAAGTTTTTAGGGAGCTTTATTCCATATGCCCTATTAATAGGCAATGTCTTTTGTAAAATGATGGTTCTAGCCTTATAATCCTGAAAAATCCAAGTTATGTTCTTCTTTTTATCTGTTTCAGGAGTTCCATCGTACCATTGATCTACTTCAAAAAATACATACTCACTTGGACTGATAGCTGCTTTTTTGTTAGGAACAGACAAATTACTGATCACTTTTCCCTGACCTGTCCATTTTATTCTTTTTATACCCTTTGCCATTTATAAAAATATTTTTTAATCAATTATGCATCGCTTATTCCCTCATGCTTCGCTTCCTTTGTATACATATCTCTCACATCCACCATTGGGTTTATAAGATTGTGTACCATAGGATCTGTATTTTTAAAATTCTGTTCGCTGGGTTCTGCGGTTTGTCCGTGATCTGTAATTTCGATACAATCGGGCGCTCCCATCGGGCAGGTTGCTTTGCTGTCTTCCAATAATATTTTGCCTTCATTGCTAAGGGTCACTTTTTCATAAAAACCACTCCATTTGGTGATTGTGGCTTGGCAGACCATAAAACTGTTTCCTACAGGTTGTTTTTTGCATTTGCCAAATGTGTTTTTTTCTAAAGTCTGACCAATTTCTTTCGAGGTAGCCAAAAGCTTTTCTGAACCTTCTTTATCATTTCCAAAATGTTTATTTTGCGATTTGACTTTAATTTTATCTGTTTTAGAAGGATCTTCGCTAAACTTGCATTTGCAAGTGGCGCCTTGTACTACAAAATGTTTTTCGCTCATAGTTTGATTTTTAAAATTGCCACCACTTCTTTTTAGGTTCGACTTCTTCAACAAATAATTGTGGTTCAGGTTTTGCGCTCATTTCTTTTTGATCGTCTTTGTTGGATATGGTGACCGAAAATTTTTGAGGTGTTTCGAATGCTAGATCACAGCTTATAAAAATCACTTCGGGCATATGCTTTTGTGGATTTAGAAAATATTTTGCTCTGTAATTTCCTGTAGCTTTTTCTTCGGAATATTCTTTTACGGGCAGGCCTAATTCTTTTTCAAGATCAGTCTTAGTACGCTGATCATTTAATTGTCCGTTAATGTCAATCACTAAAAAATTATCTATGTCTAAGTATTCATCTACTTTTTGCTCAACCTTAAAATTAAGATTGTCACTTTTAGCCATGAATGGAAATTCTTGCTCTTTTTGAATGCTCAAAGAGGCAGGATATTCAATATGAACTTCGTTGAAAAAGGCATTAAGAAACCAGTCTTTTGAAAGTGAAATATACAAGGAATCGCTGTCTTCTAAATTTCGGTCATAAATAGAGATATATTTTTCGACCAGCTCGCCTTTGTAATATTTTTTGATCTGTTTTTTGGCTTCGATCCAGCGTTCTTCAATTTGATTAAAGTTATTAATGTAAACCCATTTTCCAGATTGATCAACGACCACTAATAGGGGATATAAGGCCGCAGAAGCTTTTTCTGCAATTTCATCGGCCATTGTTGATGTTTGTGTGTCATTTATATAAAGATGTCCAATTCGGTCTACTTCAAAAAAAGAATAGCCATCTTCATTTCTAGCTCTCCATCTTACATTGAATTCTTGTTTTATATGATATACATTTTGTCCCTTTTCAATAGAGTAAAGAACGGAGTATGAATTGTTGATATGCGAATTGTCAAGAGAAAGTTTAAAGGAACCTGAAGTATTGATTTTTGTTCGGTTTTGTTCTTTTTCTTCATTACTAAGTACAACCTTTTGAGGTTCCAGAATAAGATATTCTAGATGATGAGGAAAATCTGCTTCGATTAAGTCTTTTGTAGATGGAACATATCGGTTATGATAACTTCTGAGAAGATAAGGTTCAACGCCCAAATCTTGAGCGACACTAAGTAGAGTATCTCCTTTTTTAATCTTGTAGGTTAAATAATCTTCATACGAAGATTCTGGAATATAAAGCATTAGGCTGGTAAAATAATTGAATCCAAATATATGTTTTTTCCTGCAAAATAAATATACTAATAAGAAAAAGTATGAAAATTCCCAATGCCTTGGCATAGAATGTATTATAGGAAAAAACCGATTTATTTTTTAATTTAAATATATTTTGAAGACAGAAAAGAGGCAGAAGAATAGTCTTTTTAATATCAATATTAGAAAAAAAAGCTGTCAATTTTGACAGCCCTTTCATTTTAAAACATAGTATTATCCCGATTAGGATCAAAACTTCCTTTATCTGGATATTTAATACTATCCTTTAATTCTTCTACTCGTTTTGGATCAAACTTAGGCAATTGCAATTCGTTATTTTCTTTCCACTTTTTAACGGTTTCGGAGATTTCATCTGCCTTTTCTTTTGAAAAAGGAGTATCACGCGCCATGTATAATGTTTGTGACGGATAAGCTAAAGAAGTACCGCTTTTTTCTATAATATCCATCATTCGCAATAAAAGATCTTCCTGAACCTCTTGTGATGTCTCCACATTTATAGCTTCAATATAAGCCGTAATTTCGACTTTTAAAGCATCGGCTGTAATTCCGGTAAAACGAACTATTGGCGGCGTATTTAAAACCGCTGGATGTGCGTAAAGCAAAGATCTTAATTCAACCAGCAGATAGCGCATCTGGTCTGGAGTAGTTTCCATTCTAAAACCAAAAATCGGATTAAATATAAAACGGTCGCGATGTGCATAATTTTCGATTTTACTAGCCGACAGTTGCCCATTTGGGATTGTTACAATAGTACGAGCTGCAGTACGAAGTGTAGTAGAACGCATTCCGATTGCTTCTACCGTTCCTTTTATATCGTCAACTCGGCAATAATCACCAACTCGCAATGGCTGATCGGCAATAAGGCTAACACTACCTACAAAATTTTCTATTGTTTTTTGCGCTCCTAAAGCTAATGCGATCCCCCCAATACCCAGTGCAGCAAGTCCGGCTGTAACATCGACTCCAATAATTCCTAAGATTGCAATAATTCCGATTACCACAATTGCAGCTTTCATGGTACGGCTTAAAAACAATACCGCAGATACCGCAGAAGCTCTACCACTACTGTTCATTCTGCTTCTGGTATACATACTCACGAAGTCGGTCATTCTCCAAAGCAGAATTAGAAAAGCTAAAATCCCGATTGTGATTATGATAATGCTAAACCGCTGGCGAACTATTATCGAAATTCCCATTCGTTGTGTTGATGCAATGAATAAAATCACCGTAAGATACATTTGAACTGGAAGCGTAAAGGCATCTATAATCGCAGTTCCTTTTTCACTATCTGCTTTTTTCCATATCTTTTGAATCAGAAAAATGAGTACGAAAATAAGAAGTCTCGACAATAAATAAGTAACCACTGCCATCACCACCACTACTCCCCAGTGACCAATTGGAACATTTCCTAATTTTCTTTCTTTCAGAAACTTGGGTAAAACCCTATCTAAAAAAGTTTTTTCTCCGCTAATATCTGCTGCAAGAATTGCTTCTATGGTCTCAGCAGAAAAAAGCCATAAAGCGGGCTCGCTATCATCTGCCTGATTTTCTAAGTAAAGCGGTATATTTATTTTATCTGTAGATATGTTTCCAACCAAATCTATACCCGTTGTCAAATTATCGTCTAGACGTCCTAATTCTTTATTGCTTAGAATTGATGACGGAGAGAAATTACCTCCCTGATCCAGCAGCTGCTGAAAAGTTTTGGCTATTCGTATTCTTTCGGCCGTTTTACGATAAGAACGTTTACTTAACACAAGATACTGGCTCGCACGCAGATAATTCTGATCGCCGATTGCTTTTATGAATCCGTTGACCGTTCCTTGAGGGGTTCTTCTTCCTAAAGAATCGTCAGGAGTTTTTACAGGTTCTTCAGTCGTAGTTTTTGCTCCGTCTAAAAGCTGTGCTTCTAGTTTACAAGGTGTTATTGTTAAGACTGAAATCAACAGTAAAAAATGAAATAAACGTTTAGCACCTAAAATCATATATTTTTGCTTTAGTAACTTAGACTATTAAAAATAAGAAATATAGTAGAAAAACAACTTGTTTATGTTGCTTTTTTTAAACTTCCACACAAAAACCTTCACTAGATTTCAAAAGGGCTATTCTAGAACTTATTACAAATTCAATTAATCCAAATCCTTTTAATTTTTCAGTCAATTGCTTCATTTCTTCATCTCTTCCCACAGTTTGAAGTATAACATACTCTCTTTCAATCTCAGAAACTTTGAGATCGCTTTCACGAAGCAAACTTTCCATATTCGCATTCGTCATCAATACTTCTGTTGCCATTTTAAACAATACCATCTGTTTAGAAACAATTTCATCATTTGAAGAATAATGACATTTAAAAACTTCAATAATCTTCTCTATCTGTGCCACTAAATTTATAACTGTATCTAAACTTTCATTTACTACAATGGTGTGTCTGTACATATGCTCTATTTCGCTAATAGAGATATTAAGACTCAAAATCTGTATTTGTTTTCTTAAAAATAGGCTAGATAATTTAGTGATTAATCGTATCTGATCTTCAGAGTAGATCGTTAGAGTAAATTCGTTTTTCATTTTAAATTTTTATTTGTACTTCTTTTTTTGAATGGGTTACTGAGAAATAAAAAAGCCTTTCACATTTGACTGAGAAAGGCTTTATGAATAGACAATAGAATCCTAACTCGTCATGGAATACGAATAATGATAATTGAAATAATAATGCTATTCTGAATTGAATTTTTCATAATTGCTGTAAACAAAAAAACCTCCCGTTGCGGGGAGGTTTTCTAAATTGTATCTTTTACTTATTTATATAACATCCCTGCACCACTATCTAATGATAATCGCGATAATTGTAGTAATGTTAATTGTGTTTTTCATTTGTTTGATTTGATGAGCAAATATATCGATATTTTTTAATCTGCAAACATTATTATCACAAACAAAAAATCCGTCTCTATTGTGACGGATTTTTGTTTTTAATTTAAGGTATTAAAACGGCTCTACCTTTTATTTTTCCTTGTCGCATTCTTTCGTATACCTCGTTGGCATCGTCTAGTTTATGCTTTTCAATTTCTATATGAATTTTCTTTTGCCTTGCCAAACCTACAACTTCCATCAGTTCTGTTCTTGATCCCCAATACGGATTAGTCATACTTACTCCAAATGGCAATCCGTTCATGCTGTACTGATAATGTCCGCCTCCAAGCCCCACAATGGTAAGATCTCCATCAAGGCTCACTATTTTTGTTCCTAAATCTATTGTAGAAGTTGCTCCAACAAAATCAAGCACTACTTTTGCTTTCTTGATTCCTGTAATTTTCTGAATCTGTTCTGCGGCATCAGCATCTTTAGAATTAATTGTAAAAGCTGCACCCAATTCTTTTGCGAAAGCCAATTTATCTTCGGTAACATCGCAAGCAATAATTTCTGCTCCGCTTATTTCTCTTAATATCTGTAACGCAACGTGGCCCAGTCCCCCAACTCCGATTACCACAACAAATTCGTCGGCCATTAATTTAGGAAGCGAACGTTTTATAGCAGAATAAGGCGTAAGTGCCGCATCTGTCAATGGAGCAGCAATAACAGGATCTAAGTCAAATATTGGTACTAAAAGTCTAGAAGAAGGCACCAGCATGTATTCTGACATTCCGCCGTCTAATCCTAATCCGCCGCCATATGCTTGCTCAGATTGATGATCACAATAATTTTCTTTTGATTGCTGACAAGGTTTGCAATGACCGCAACCCCACGGACCATAAACTAAAACGGCATCACCTTTTTTATATCCTTCTACATTTTCGCCAATTTCTTCGATCCATCCAGCATTTTCGTGTCCTAGAGTAAAAACTGTTCCCACAACAGTTCCCTCGTCTATAATATGCAGGTCTGAGTGACAAACACCAGCACCGCCAATTTTTAATAAAACTTCATCACCTTTAGGAACCGGTTTTTCAAGATCATTAACAACGCGGACATCTTTGTGTCCAAAAAAACGTACTGCTTTCATAAAATAAACTTTTGATTACTATTCTACTAATTTACAACTTGTATTTCCTATCTACTTTATTAAACGAGTTAAGTTTATCCTAATTTATTACTAATAATGGGAGTTTGAGAGAAAATGTCCCAGTTTTGGAACAAGGGAATAATTGATTAAATTTTAGATTAATGGCATAAAAAAAGAGAGCCAACGCTCTCTTTTTTATTTATATTATAATGTCTTTTATTTAGTAATAAACAGACAATAAGATTTTAGAATTTGTACTTTCTATATATTTTGAAAGTCTAGTTAAGAATTCTTGACTAACCATTGGGCAGCCGTGGCTATTGATGATATAGTATTCTTTTTCATCAGATGGAACTTCTTTGTAAGAATGCAATACAATAGCACGTTTCATGGCATTATTATTGGTTTCGTCTAATCCAGCAAGTCTGAAAGCTTTTCCGAATATTCCTTTATATGGTTTTTCTACTGAATATCTTCCTAGTGAAGTGCAGTTAGATTCTGGAGAATTGCTAAATTGTAAAATATCTCCTTTTATTCCAGTTTCAGAACCTTTTCCATGGGCTACTAAGCCTTGATCCAAAATTTGATTGTTTTCTAGATCGTAAACAAAGAAACGATTTCTTCCTGATTTGATTTTCATATCAACAAGGAAAGCAATTTTATTGCTATACTTATGATTTGACGCTGTAAAAGACTTAATCTCATTTACATGCTCATTGAGCCTTGCAAATTCGACTTCGTTTAAAATTTCATCTTCGTCCCACATACTTAATGAGGTAAACGAGCTTAAGGAAAATAGCAGTGCCAATAAAAATACTCTCATATCCGGCAAATGTTAAGTTAATAGTTATGACTTGGGGTCAATTGTTAATTTTCAGTTGCAAAATTATACACAAATCTTATACAATTCCCATATCATAAGTTAAAGATATTATAAATATCTGAAAACAACAACATTATATGTTAATTTTCGATTAAAATACCTGATTTAATGTTGAAACGCCACATCTAGTGTTAATATTATTTCTTTTCTGACTTTTATTTTTTTCTTTATTAATAATTGTCCAATAAAATAATTACTCCCAAGTAAAAAAACTCACTTGATAAAAATTATCAGAATCCTAAAAGCAATAATAACTTAAACTTATTTGCCCGCTTTATAATAGCTTTAGGATATAATTCAGTCAGCCTTTGTTGCAGATTTGTTGATGTTTCTTGAAGTTCTTGTGCAGTTGCTGCAAAATAATTCAAACCAAAAATAATAAAGGTTTTGAATTCATTTTAATCTTGTTATTTTGAGTTTTTAAAAGTAAGTGTACGAAGTATAAACTGATACTAGATTACCTCGAAAATATAATTTTTAACTAGTTTGCATCAACATAGGACTAAATCAAAATAATACTTTTAATTTTATTGAAAAATTGAACTTTGCTAGAGTTTAACCCATTTAAATAATAACTAAAAAATAAAAAAAATGACAATTGGAGTTGGCGGATCAACTATAGATATCGAATTAGGGAAAATACAAAATATGACACTAGATGTCGTGCCAATCGCTTTATCGGAGTACCAACAGCGTGTAAAAAAAGCAGCTGTTTTAATGAAAGAGCATAATTGTAAAGCATTATATGTGAATGCTGGAACTAATCTGTATTATTTTACAGGAACAAAATGGAATGCTTCTGAACGTATGGTTGGCGCAATCATTTTTGAAGACGAAAGTATTGAATATATTGTTCCGAAATTTGAAGAAGGCACTTTCAAGACTTTTATGAAAGTTGAAGGAAATCTAAATTTCTGGGAAGAACATGAAAGTCCGTACGAATTATTTGGAAATATCCTAAAAAGTAAAAACATCATTGAGGGCAATATTGCGCTAGACGAATCGGCTTCTTTTTTTCTTATTGATGGCGTTTCAAAAGCAAATTCAAACTTTAGTTTTGTAAATGCACAACCTATAACGGCAGGTTGCAGAATGCATAAATCGGCTAATGAAATTGCTATTATTCAAAAAGCAAAAAACATTACAATGACGGTTCAAAAAGCAGCAGCGAGTATTTTATATCCCGGAATTGAAGTAAGCACTGTTGTTGATTTTATACACAAAGCGCACATTAAGGCTGGTATTGCATCTGGCTCTTATTTTTGTATTGTTCTATTTGGAGAAGATTCGCAATATCCTCATGGTGTTACGGCTCCTCAGAATTTAGTGGACAATGATGTTGTGTTGATTGATACTGGATGCCGTTTAGAAGGTTATTTGTCTGACATTACTAGAACCTATGTTTACGGAACTCCAAATGAGGAACACAGAAAAATCTGGAACCTTGAAAAAGCAACTCAAAAAGCAGCTTTTGATGCGGCACAAATTGGAGCTACATGTGGTTCTGTTGATGATGCCGCGCGAAAAGTTTTAGCGCAAGCGGGATTAAGCGGTGATTATGAAATTCCAGGCTTGCCACATCGCGTTGGACACGGCACAGGATTAGACATTCATGAATATCCTTATTTAGTTAGAGGCAATCAAACCGTTTTAAAAGAAGGAATGGTAGTGAGTAACGAACCTATGATTTGTGTGCCTGGACAATTTGGTATTCGTCATGAAGATCATTTTTATATGACTGCTGATGGCCCAAAATGGTTTACTGAACCAATGCAGAGTATTGATAATCCTTTTGGATTATAGGTTTAAAATATTATCATATTTTAACTAAAAAAAATCAAATTTTAAGTTTCCAAATTCCAATATTTTCTACCTCACAAAAAAGGAGAATTTCAAATGAATGAAATTCTCCTTTTTCTATAAATGTATTCTTTTCTATTTTGCTCCTGGCGGACAATTTTTTTCTATGTATCGAATAAAAGTATCTGTTAAATGTTTCACTGTTCCTTCTCCTTCAGAAATATCATGAGAACGATTTGGATAAATCATTAAATCGAACATTTTATCATATTTCACTAATTCATTTATTAAAACCTCAGCATTTTTATAATGCACATTATCATCGCCTGTTCCATGAATATACAATAAATTCCCTTTTAGATTTTTTGCATGAGTAACTGGCGAAGCTTTACTGTAAGTGGCTTCATTTCCTTCTGGCAATCCCATGTAACGTTCTGTGTAGATGTTATCATAAAAATGTTGGTCTGTTACCGCTGCAATCGCGATTCCGGTTTTGTATATGTCTGGATATTGAAACATTAAATTTAAAGTTACAGCACCACCGCCACTCCATCCGTGAATGGCTACACGATTAGAATCAATAAAATTCCATTTTAAAACTTCTTTGGCAGCCATTGCCTGATCGCGAGTATTGATAATTCCAATATTTTTATAAATAGATTTTCTCCATTCTGTTCCCTTCATTACAGGAGTTCCTCTATTATCCATCGCAATTCCGATGTATCCTTTTGGAATTAATTTCGCAATAAAATAATTAAAATAAGGCTCATCGTTTGCTACTGAAGCCATCGGCTCACCATATACATAAAAGAACACAGGGTATTTTTTTGAAGGATCAAAATCTAATGGTTTTGCCATAATTCCATCAATATCAATACCGTCGCTAGTTTTTACTTTAAATTTTTCTAACGAATAATTAAGTTTCGGATTAGCAAAAACATCTGCTTCTTTTGGCAATATTTTTTTATGTCCTGAAAGCGCCACTAATCTTGTATTGTAATCTCTCTTAATGTTTGAATTAGTATGTTTGGCATATGATGCATCTGTTGAAAAAACGTAAGCATTTGTACCTTCAAAAGCTTCTGGAGTTACTCTTTTTGTTTTCTTTGAACTTAAATTCGTTTCATATAAATAGCGCTGTGTAGCATCTGTTGGACTTGCAATAAAATATATTGTTTTTGTCTTTTCATTGTAAGCTTTAAAATAAGCATCAAAATTAGTTTTGGTTATCAATTCTTTTGATTTTCCGTCAAGGCTTATTTTATAAATATGCATCCATCCGTCTGCATCAGAACTCCATAAAAAGGCTTTTCCATTATCTACAAACTGGCAAGGAAAAGTATCGTATTCTCCCGCAGAAATATCAAAAACATCGATCCACGAAGTCGATTCTTCTTTGTAAATAACTCTAGCAGATCCCGATTTTGTATTACAATCATACATGGTAACTTGGTTCTGATTTCGGTTTAACTGAATCACCATAACAGATTCGTTGTTAAGCCATTTCATACGAACTAAATAATTATTATCAGGTTCTCCTGGAATGTTTAGCCAATTGGTTTGCGCCGAATCAATATTTACAATTCCGATTTTTACCGAAGAAGGTTTTTCTCCTGCCTTTGGATATTCAACTGGAACAATAACTGGATAAAGCGAATCGGTATTATTGATCATGAAATGGAATTTAGTAGAAGTCGCATCTACTCTCCAAAAAGCAATACTTTTTCCGTCTGGGCTCCATCTGAATCCGTCACGGGCAGCCAACTCTTCTTCATAAACCCAATCAAAAGTTCCGTTGATGATTTTATCTGTACCGTCTGTTGTTAAAGGAGTTATTTTCCCAGTATTTAGATTTTCCACATAAATATTATGTTTGGAAACATAGGCAACATTCTCATTATCGCTCGAAAATTTAGCAAACATTAAGGAAGATGCATCAAGGTTTTTACCTAATTGTTTTCCTTTTCCTGTAGTCAAATCAAAAAACCAATAATCGCCTTTGGTATTTTCTCTCCATACTTTTTTTGAATTAGTATAGACCAAAACTTTTGTTTTTGAGTCATTCCAAACCAACTTCTCGATCTCTCCTGTAAATCCTGCCGCTGTCAATTGCGATTTAGACAAAATCGTACTTTGCTTATCTAATTTATCAACATTATAAACCACCACGCTATTATCTTTGTTTACCCAAAACGAATGAGAATTTGGCAGCCAATTTAGATCGTTAATATCAATATCCTGCTGTGCAAAAACAGATGTACATACAAACAGAAAAAACAACAAACACTTTTTCATCTTACTTTTTATTTTTAATTAAATTTTCAATTTCTGCAATTTCAATCGGCATGGCTTCACTCAAATTAATGTTTCCGTTTTCTGTTATCAGATAATCATTTTCTAAACGACAGCCTATTCCCTCCTCTCTAATGTAAATTCCAGGTTCACAAGTCAGCACCATTCCTTTTTCAAAAGGTCTAGAATACAATCCCACATCGTGAACATCCAAACCTAAATGATGTGCCGTTCCATGCATAAAATATTTCTTGTAAGCTGGTTTCTCTGGATCTTGATTTTTTATTTCGTCTTCTGTAATCAAACCTAATTTCACCAATTCGGTTTCAATTAATTTTGCCATTTGAAGTTCGTAATCTTTCGATAAAACTCCAGGTTTCAATAATTTCGAACCTTCTTTCAAACAATGTAAAACTGATTCGTAAACCTCTTTTTGTCTTGCACTAAAAGTTCCGTTAACCGGAATGCATCTTGTTGTATCTGAATTATAGTTGGCATAACAGCTTCCAAAATCAAGTAGTACCATGTGGTTTTCTTTACAAACATCATCATTGGAATTATAATGAAGTGAGCACGCATTTGCGCCAGATGCTATAATTGATTTGAATGCTTGTCTCGTTCCGCCATTTTTAACGGTAGCGTACAGCAATTCGGCTTCCAATTCGTATTCTTTTATATTTGGACGGATTGCATTTAAAACTCTATGAAAACCTTCAACACTTAGTGCCGTTGCTTTTTTGATTAAATCAATTTCTTCGTCTGATTTAATTGGACGCAATTCACGCGTTATTTTTGCCACACGTTCGTATTGATGTAATGGATATTTTTCTTTGCACCATTTTATCATACGATCTTGTCTGGTTTCCATTTCAGCAGTGACCCTTTTGATATGCTCGTTGTGCCCTAAATAAAAAGTATCGGCCTCAAAAGCAAAAAGCTGTAAAGTCTTTTCAAACTCATGAATCCATTTGATATTCTGTATTCCAGAAATTGCCGTAGCTTGTTCTTTGGTTAAAAAATTACCATCCCAAATCAGCGTATGTTCATTTGCTTCTTTTACAAAAAGTATGGCTTTGTTTTCTTCTTTAAAAGCATCTGGATAAAGCACCAAAATGGTTTCGTCCTGATCAATTCCAGACAGATAAAACAAATCATTGTTTTGTGAAAAGCCCATAACATCATCTGCGTTATTTGGCATTACGTCGTTTGAAGTTAAAATAGCCAAACTATTCGGCTTCATTTTTTCGGTAAATCTTTTTCGGTTTTCTACAAACAAAGAAACCGGAATTGCATTGTATCTCATATTTTATATTTGGAATCTGTCAATAGCTACAGAAGCAGGTTTACCAGAAATAATCTCTATCACGATTTTTCCTGTCGCTGGTGCCAGACTAAATCCCATCATGGCATGCCCTGTTGCTAAGGTCAAATTTACGATTTTTTTATCTCTGGCAATAATTGGCATACCTGTTGGCGTACACTTTTACCCAGCCTTGTATACTTGGAACAAAAGTTTAAAGAACTAAAACAGATTTGTCCTTTACAATAGAGAACGCTGAATTTGCAAAATTTATTCTCGTTGTTCCTACAGTTGTTTTTAGACCTTTTTTAATAAAATATCGAGAATATATATAGTTTTTTGGTAAAGAATTAAGCATCCCAATTCTAAAAGCATTTAACTTGTTATTATAAACCGGACTACTCAAAATATAAAAAGTGGTACATTTTGATGATACAGCAAAACAATACTTTTGGGTAAAAATCATAAAGCATCAAAAGAAAAAATGAACGGACAAATAAGAAACGACTGGAGCAAAGAAGAAATTCAAGCTATATACGATAAGCCTTTATTAGAATTAGTTTATGAGGCTGCAACTGTACACCGCAATTGGCATAAACCTTCAGAAATACAGGTTTGCACCTTACTTTCTGTAAAAACAGGTGGCTGTCCTGAAGATTGTTCTTATTGCGGACAAGCAGCACGTTACCATACCGATATTAAAGTTCAAGCTTTATTGCCAACCGAAAAAGTATTGGAGCACGCACAAAAAGCAAAAGATGGTGGTTCCTCTCGTTTTTGTATGGCTGCCGCTTGGCGTGAAGTTCGTGATAACAAAGATTTTGATCGTGTTATTGAAATGGTAAAAGGCGTTAACGATCTCGGACTCGAAGTTTGCTGTACGCTAGGAATGCTTACCGAAGAACAAGCTATACGTCTGCAAGAAGCGGGTTTGTATGCTTATAATCATAATTTGGACACTTCTGAAAGTTATTATGACGAAATCATCAGTACACGTAAGTTTGATCAGCGTCTTGATACTATTAATAATGTCAGAAAAGCAGGAATCACAGTTTGTTCTGGTGGAATAATCGGTTTAGGAGAAACTCCTGCAGATCGTGTTTCTATGCTGGCAACTTTGGCTACTATGCCCGTTCATCCAGAATCTGTTCCTGTAAATGCTTTGGCAAGAGTAAAAGGTACACCTTTAGAAAATAACCCAAAAGTGCCTCTTTGGGATATGGTTCGAATGATCGCCACTGCTCGTATCATTATGCCTGCTGCTGTTGTACGCTTAAGTGCCGGACGCATCGAAATGACCGAAGAAGAACAAGCTTGGTGTTTTATGGCTGGAGCCAATTCTATTTTTACAGGAGAACGCGAAACTTTATTGGTAACACCAAATCCAGGACTTTCTGAAGACATGCAAATGTTTCAAAATCTTGGACTTAAACCTTTGGTGAAAGAGAATAAAAGTGCTTGTTCTGTGGTTTAAAAAGCTGATATCTTTCTAATATAAAAAAATTGCGCAAAAGTCTTAAAAGAGACATTTGCGCATTTTTTAGGTGAACACTTGGGGAAGCAGGGTATATTTTACACCCATGTGAAATTTATTAATGCAATCACTTATCTCTGAAAAGCTATCAGAAAGATCATCAATGCTAATGTTTAAAACTCTTGCTTTCATTGCTGCTCTTTAATTACAATGTGAAACACGAATCAACATATTGTTAGCATAATAATAGCGATCTTGTTCTTTTACATATATGCAATATTTTGTCTGTTTCTCAGGATTGTCATTTTTCACAATTTCTTCCAATTCTTTTCTAGTGGTATTAATTTAAATTTTTTGGCTTTCTGGTATTGAAAAAGTATAAAAATCTACTTTTTTATTGTTTAATAATATCTCAAAATAATGAAGCATTGGTTTACCTTGAATTTCTTTATATATAATGTTATCTGTTTTTTTATTGAACTCGAATACATTTACAGCAAATCTGTTTGAGTTTTTTAACTTATTAGTATTTTCTTGAGCGTGGAGGTTTAAACCTTCTAAAGCGATAATTGTTAAAAGTATTGTTTTCATTGTTTTGCTTTAATTACAATATATTGCCCTAAAAACTATGTGATCCACTGGATAAAAGATACCTTTTCTCTTTGTATAGATGTAATAACTAGGCTGCTTGTTAATGTTATCATTCTTTACAATCTCTTCCAATTCTTTCCTAGTTGTATTAACTTTTAGTTTGACATTTTTATTAATTCGAAAAGAAATAAAAGTCACTTTTTCTTTGTTTAATAATATTTCAAAACCCACAATTGTATCTTTACCAGCGTATTTTTTATATAAGATCTCATCAATCTTTTTATCATACTTAAAAACATAAACAGGATTTTTAGTGTTTTTCAATTGACTAGAAGTTTGCTGTCCAAGCACTTTTAAACTTGTCAACATAATGATTGTTAAAACTATTGCTTTCATTTATAACATTTTTAATTGCAGTTATTTGGAGCACTTTTTCTCCATGCTTCATATGTATTTTCAATATCAGCTTTTTCATTCGGAGTCATTTTCTCCCACATACTTGTTTCTTCTAAACCAATCCAAACAATTGATTGATATTGCTTTTCTGTTAAGTTTTTATCAACTTCTTTTAAAAACGATACAAGAACATCTCTATATTTTAAAGCCATAAATTCATGTTGAGCTCCTCCTTTATATTTTAAATAATATTCTAGTAATTCATTTCTATTTGAAGAGTTCGCTATATTCGTCAATTCTTTCTTGTCTATAGCCCCATCAGTTCTGGCTAGATCAAAAAGCTGTCTAAGCATCTCAGCATGGATTATTTCATGCATAAAAGTTCTAGCAATATCTAACATAGGTCTATTCAGCTCTTTATCGTTAAATGCAATTACTATTTCAGAATTTACTGGGGGAAATCTTTTAGCATTGAAGCCTTCTAGTCCAACATTTCCAGCCGTTAATTTTAAATTGGCTACAGAAAATTGGCTATCAAATTTTTTTAAATAGGTTTGGAATGTAGGGGAACCTCCTAATTTTTCAAACACAGAAAACAAACAAGGATTATTTAAAAAAGAAGAATCAGTAATGATTGTTTCCAATAAATTACTTGTACCTGAATAGCTTTTGCCATCACTCGTATAATAATGAGCCGTGCGCTGTAATATTATAGCATCTCTATCTCCTGATCCATCGCAAGGATAAGGCAAGATTGTAGTCGTTCTTGTTACCTTAACCCCCATATACTCAACAGATAGAATTTTTGGACCTAGACTAACTATTCGCCAACGGTCTTGAGTTTGTTCTACGACTTGAGTATACGTACCGTCGCATAAAGGTATTTTACTTGTAATATCGGATGGAACATAAAACAAATTTATTGCTTCTGTCAAAATATCCAACTCTTCCTTTCCAGAAATATTTTTCGCCTTACCGTTTATAACTCCAATTGAACCCAAATTTTCCCCTTCAAACGAATACACATTCAATCCCCCAAAAAAGTCATTTAGCTTTGTAATAGTTTCAGGATATTGGGCACTTTTCTTAAAAGTCTATACCTCTAAAAAATACGAGTTCATTTTACCTTCATTTTCAATTGTAACACCATGATATTTCAATTGATTTTGCAGAAGATCAGACTCAAAATAATTTACAACTTTTTCTTTGGCTGAAAATTCAGAAATTTTAAAATTATCTTTTTCAATTTCGTTGGCATTTTCAAAATCGGCTTCAACATTTTGGGCAATACTGGGATTTGAAAATTTTGCTAATTCTAATTTGTACTTAACATCTTTTACTGTTTCTTGATTTGTTTCTAATTCATCATTGCTACACGACAATAAAAAAAGTGCAACAAAAAAACAGACGGAATACTTACTAATTTTTCTCATAATCATTTACATTGGTTGGTTAATAATTCATTTAAATATGGTAAAAATCCTACAATTAGGATTTACGAATATAAAAGAATTATTTACAATATTGAAATATAAATACTACAAAATATGTTAAATAAATATTTTACTACAAATAGAAAGTTTGAAAAAGCTCAGAAATAATTGAATTTTAAAGGATTTTTATCTTGTTTATACTTTATTAAATAATCGGTAATTTTGCAAAAAAAACAAACAAATGCTAAAAAAAGCCCTTCCTCCCTTAATTGACCATTCTACTGTTATTCTAATTATGGGAACTATGGCGGGCGAGCAATCTATTGCCAAGCAAGAATATTATGCAAATCGAGGAAATCTTTTCTGGAAAATTTTGTTTGCTATTTTTGAAGAAGAATTTAGCGCCTCTTATGAAGATCGAAAAGCGCTAGTAAAAAAGTATAACATTGGCCTTTGGAATGTTTTACAAAGCTGTAAAAGAGAAGGAAGTAGCGATGCCTCTATTACCGAAGAAACAATTAATGATTTTGAAGGTTTGCATAAACAGTATCCTAATATAAAATATGTCTTTTTTGAAAGCAAAGCCGCTGCAAAATATTTTTTAAAACATACAGCTCCGCAAGAAGGAATCACTTATATAACCCTGCCTTCAACTAGCGGATTAAATGCAGGTTTAACCAAAGAGGAAAAAATAGCACAATGGAAAACAGTATCCGAAATAGCACTTTCAAAATAGACTAAAAAATAGTTATCTGTTTCTCATGATATAGAACAGTATTTCTTCTTCCAATTCCCTAGAAAGATTTTCAAACTTCATCTTGCGACGATAGTTTTTCTCACTTCTATCCTTATAAAGCTCCGTTTTAGCGGTACTTGCACAGTAAGCATCACATATTACTTTAAATTTTTGATCGAGAATATACAATTCTTTCATCGAATCAAAATACGCTGCAAATTTAACATTGTACAATTCGTCAGGAATAGCGGCCATAGGTCTAGTTGTATTTAAATTAATACTTTATTTTACCTTATAAGTTCATTACATACTCAATTAAAATCAGCTCTATTTCTATCAGTTAGAAAATTGATTTGAAAGAATACTTAAAGTTAAAATGAAAAACTTTAATCTTTCTGTTTGAACCTCTTGAAATGGTTTCAGATTATAATCTGAAACCAGAAATAGTAAAATGAACCTTGAACCGTTAAAATGCAACAATGGTAAAATCAGGTGTTTTTTACATCATGCACCTCTATCCACACCTCATCAACATGGTTAGAAATTCTGCAGTTAGCGACGTATTGCTGCCAATATCAAAAAGGTGCTTGTCACCTTATCACAAATCAATATCATAATTCAGGTAGATCAAGAATGCTTCAGAGACTATTGAAAGACCTTTTTGTAGATTTTTTGAAGCTTAAAGTCATAAAATTGTTAATTAACACAAATAAATACAAAAACACGTAATAGTACTTATAGTAATATTCCTATATATTAAATAAATTTACATCCCTTTAATTTACAAGCCACAAATCATCAAAACATCTATTCTATTTTATTAAATCAAGTTATTAATGTTGGTGGGAGATTGGAGTTTATGTATTGTTTAAACTCGATCTGATGGTTAGAGCCGTTTATAACGACTAAAATGTTATTATCTATTTTTCATTTCATATACAGTATTAGAAATTAGTACTGCATAAAAAAGCAATAAACTACCCCAAAAATGCTCGAAAAAAAATCTATAGTAATTGGATGTGACGATGTCACGATACTGACTATGATATTAAATGCTATATCAATAGTATCTGCTTATACGTTTTCTACCGTTTCTGTATCGACAGGATTAGATTTGAAAAATGCCATAAACTCTTTAAATCCTGATTTAGTGATTTTAGGATTCAAACAAAACCAGCTCGTTTTAAATGATACCAATTTCAATTCTGATAAAAGAAATATTCCCATTTTATACTTGACCCAAAATTATGAATGCGAATCATTATGCTGGACAAAACAAAATATTGTTTTTACTTATCCATACAATCAGATTAAGAATACCGATTTTTTAATTTATCGAATTCAATCTATCTTTCTTCTTAAAAAAACAGAACCGCAAATTAAACCGGCAGCGACGTTTGCAGAAGCCGCTTTTCAGAAAAATAACTCCGATAAATTAAGCCATTATGTAATGGAATTGGATCAAAAGGTTGAAGTGCTTTTAAAAGTAAAAGAACGTATCTCTTATCTCTATCCAAACGTAGACGATGCCACCAGAATTGAACTAATGTCTATTGTAAATTCGATAAAGACAGTCGCGAACGACAATAAACTCTGGGACGATTTTAAAATCTATTTTGAACAATCAAATCCAAATTTTCTTCTGGCTCTTGCCAAAAAACATCCGTCTTTAAGTTCTCGAGATTTAAAATACTGCTGCTATATTAAAATGAATATGAGCAACAATGACATTACCAATCTTCTGGGCATTAATCAAGAAAGTGTTCGAACTCATAAATATCGTCTTAAAAAGAAACTAACGCTTAAAAAAGAAGATGATATTATTTCGTACTTAAGAACAGTTTCGTAAGTTATTTTTTCTCCTTATTTATATCTCTTACAATTGTAATGCTTATTCTATTCTAGCAGTACAAAAAATAGTTTTATGCTATCCATTTTATGATTTTCTTCTTTTGTATTACACTCTTTTAAATTTTCCATAAAACATTTTAATCCGTACTTTTTTTAAAGGTGCTTTCTCCATTTTGCTAAAACTTTTCTCTACATTTCAGCCGTTTATACCTCTATTTGAGACAAAGCGTAGACAAAGTTTTTTCTGTCTATATTTTGTCTACAAAAATGCTAAACATCTTTTGTCCCTGTCTATGAAAAGTATATTGCAAAATTCTCGTAGGAATCTAATTGTCAGTTACTTTTACAAATACAAATAGCCAATCGATGCGCTATTGCACTGAATTAATTTAAGAGTTAAATACGATGATACATCAATCGCTTCAATTTACGAATAAATTATTGGGACAGTTTTTAAAAAATCGTTTTGCTTTAACCGAAGACAAAACCGTTGTGAACTATCTTATTGAACCAAGTGGAACTTTACCTAAAGCAAACCAGAACAAAGTCGTTTTATCGCTAATAAATATTGAAAAAGAAACCAATCAGCCTTTTTATATTAGAAACCAGAAATTAGAAAGCGGAAACTATTCTAATTTCAATCCCACAGAAAGATACAACATAGACTTGTTGATTAGCAGCAACTTTGATGATTATTCCGAATCTTTAAAGTTTTTAGACGCCATAATCGCCTTCTTTCAGATTAATAATTATATCGATGCGTCGTCCTCTTCTTCTATTCCAGATGGCTTAAGCCGATTAGAATTTGAGTACGAAAAGATCTCTTACCATCAAATGCACAGTTTGTGGACAGCAATGGCAGCAAAATATCAGCCTTCTATTATTTATAAAATGAAACTGATAAAAGTTCAGAGTCATGAAATTATGGAGATCATACCTTCTGTAAAAAACACAAACAACACCATTTCCAAATGATACAGAGCAATTACATAAAAACCTTTGGTATTGCGGCCTATCATACTTTTTTTGATAGCGGAAAATGTAATTGTCTTCACTTTATTCCCAATCATAATACGGATAAGATTTTCAAAAAATTTAGTTTTAAAATAAATCACATTTCAAACGGATTCGATTTATATTCAAATACAAAATCATCATTATCAGACTTATTCAATTATATAGCACAAACCACACAGCAAAACTATTTTAAGTTTGATATAAAATGCACTAATCCTAATTTTATTCTCTTTACTACATTACCCATTAATTGGATTGGAGCAGTTACTTACTCCAGTCAAGATCCTAAAAATCTCAGCAACGAGGGTAAAATAGTCCTTAACCAAACTTTAGAAAATAAACCTGTATCGACTCATTTTGGTCATTTAAAAATTTATTTTGAAGATATAATAACAGCCAATACTCCTCTTTTCGAAATAAACTTTACTGCAAGAGCTACGCAATGGCAATATTATTTTATCAATAAGAATGCGGTGCAGTTAAACAATCCTTCGATTACAGAAAAAGAAAACATACAATTTGACGGACCGCAAAATGTAACGATCCAAACGGGAGAATCGGCATTACTGTTTACTTCAAACAAAACCTATATCACACTCAGCGAAAAGCCTAAATATAAATTTGATTTAATAAGCAATTTATCATCTGCAAATCAAAACAATACCAAGCCCAAAGTAATTATAAAAGGACTGCCTAATCCAGATGTCTCTAGAATAGGAATAATCGAGAATAGCGACCCAAATCATGTCGCATCGCCAATGTATATCTATTTATAAAAAACTATTAAAAATGAACATTAAAAACTAAAATCAATGAATTTATCTACCATTCAAACTCCTGGTGTTTACATTCAAGAACTAAATGCTTTTCCCAATTCTGTTGTTGGAGTAGCTACAGCTATACCAGCATTTATAGGGTACACACCACAGGCCTCTTACGAAGGAAAATCGTATACGAATGTGCCAGTAAAAATCACATCTTTTGCTGATTTTCAGGCTTTTTTCTGTTTGCCAGATCCACCTGCTCCAGCAAGTCCGTCTAAACAGTACAAACCTGAATACTACTTAGTAGCAGAAAAAAGTCAACCTTTAAAAGGAGACTACATGCTAATTGCAGGAACGTATTACTCGATAGTTCCAGATCCGAACACAGTTTATTATTTATACAATAGCGTAAGGCTTTTTTATGAGAATGGCGGTGGAGACGCTTATATTGTTTCTGTTGGCTCTTATGGACCTGCGTCGCAAAAACCAGGGACTCCGGGAATTCCAGTTGTAAACCCGAATGTGCAATTGAATGATTTGACTAAGGGTCTTTCTCTATTGCTAAACGAGCAGGAACCAACTATGTATATTTGTCCAGAAGCCACTTTATTGAGCGTAGAAAATAACGGGACACTAATGCAGGCTATGCTTCTTCAGGCTACACAAATGCAAACGGCAATGTGCTTATTTGACATTATTGGTGGTGATGCTCCAGATCCTATTTTGTATACGGAAGACATTACAAACTTCAGAATGAACACCGGTTCTGTTGGATTAAACTACGGAATGGCATATTATCCGTTTATAGGAACTACGATAATGCAAAATTCTGATATTGATTACACTAATTTATTTGGTGGAGATGTAAAACAACTAGAAGCCGTTCTTAATCCGCCTAGTGCTCCTAACCAAGCCGTTGCCACTATTATTGCCAACATTCAGAATCCATCGAGCACTTTGACTGTAACGCAAAATCACAATGCGCTGCTTATTGCAAGTCAGACGTATTCCTTAATGATAAAACACATTGTGGCAGATGCTAATATTCTTCCTCCAAGCGGTGCTATGGCAGGCGTTATTACAACGGTAGACAATGCTGTTGGTCCGTGGGAAGCTCCTGCTAATACTTCTATAGTAGGTGCGGCATCATTGCCAATTTCCATTTCTGAAAGTCAGCAAGCCAATTTAAACGTTGATGCTGTTTCGGGTAAATCGATCAATGCCATTAGAACATTTAATGGATTAGGAATTTTAATCTGGGGATCCAGAACATTGGACGGAAACAGTCAAGATTGGAGATATATTCCAGTACGCAGAACTATGATATTCTTGGAGCAATCTTGTAAACTGGCTGCTCAAGCTTATGTTTTCCAGCCTAACGACAAAAATACTTGGGAAGCTGTTATTTCTATGATCAGCAGTTTTCTTAGTTCGATCTGGAAACAAGGAGGTTTACAGGGAGCCAGTGCTTCTGATGCCTTTTCTGTAGCCTGCGGATTGGGTTCTACAATGACGGCAGATGATCTTTTAAATGGTTTCATGAATGTAACGGTAAAAGTTGCAGTTGTTCATCCTGCTGAATTCATTGTCTTGACATTTCAACAGCAAATGGCAACTTCTAGTTAATCAAATAAAAACTCACTTAAGTAAATTTTTAATTTAAATATAAAATAATATGGCAACAGATGACGGAAGCGCACAAGGCGCAACATGGCCCATGCCAAAGTTTAGATTCGAAGTAGATCTTGGAACAGAATTAACCAAAGTAGCTTTTCAGGAAGTTACCGGAATGGATGTCGAAAATCAAATTATAGAATATCGCAAAAGTAACAGTCCGCTTTTTTCTGTGGAGAAAATGCCTGGAATTACCAAATACGGAAACGTAACGATGAAGCGTGGCATTTTTGTAAATGATAATACATTTTGGGATTGGCATCAGCAAGTCGTAATGAACACGATTAAAAGAAGAACCGTTCTGATCAAATTATTGGATGAAAAAGGCGGCGTAACCATGCAATGGACGCTAAACAACGCATGGCCAACCAAAATTACCAGCACCGATTTGAAGTCTGACGGTAACGAAGTTGCCGTAGACACTATAGAAATTGCACACGAACAACTGATCATTAAAAATGGCGGTAAGTAGCGATTATCCCGTTAGCTTTTATTTTACACTTTCTTTTGCAGGTGTAGATGCGGCTTTCAAAGAGGTATCTGGAATTTCTAAAGAATTAAGCGTAGAAGAAATTGTTTGCGGAGGCGAAAATAGATTTAAATATCGCCTCCCAACCATTTCTAACAGTCAAAACTTAGTGCTTAAAAGAGCCATGGTGCCTGCAGGATCTCAGTTGGTCAATTGGTGTGCCAACTGCATCGATCAAGGATTATCAAACCCAATACAGCCCAAAAATGTGATCTTAAAACTGCTTAATGCTTCGGGCGTAGTCTGCATGCAATGGACGTTTAACAATGCCTATCCAGTAAAATATGCCGTTTCTGACTTAAACTCTCAGGAAAGCAATATTGCGATAGAATCTATTGAGCTGGCCTACACCTATTTTGACATTTCTAAGGATACCAAATTTGATAAACTTTTTACCTAAATCATTATGCCAATCGAAATAAGAGAACTTGTCATTAAAACAGAAATCGTAACAAACAATACTAAAAATTCGGCGATAACTAAAGAACGAGAAATGTCCATCTTGAGAAAACAGCTGCTGGAAGAATGTAAAAGATTAATTGCAGAAAAAAATCAGGAGAATAGCTATAAACGTTAAGCCACAGATTAGAGCATTAAAAAGATTAAACACAAGAAATCCGCAAAATCTGCTTAAATCCATTTTAAAATCTGCGTGAAATAATTCGAATCACAAATAAAAATGACTAAAAAAATCCGCACGATCTGCAAAATCTGCGAGAGAAAATATTTCAAAGACCAAACAGGATTTAAAAAAAATTAAACTTAAAATAATAAACAAATGGCAAGTTTAGAATTAATGAAAATTACGGGATATACAGACGAGGAATTTCAGAATAAATTCTCCGGAAATCCATATGCTTTCATGATTAATCCTGACAATATCAAAATACAGAAAAGCATCGAATACAACGAACAGCAGGCTCCGGCAACAAGTTCGGCTTCTCAAAAGTACAAAAGCACTCCAAGCGATAAACTGAGTTTTGAAATGGTAATAGACTGTACGGGAATCATAGATGCCAAACGTACCGATATGTCTAAAGAAATAACCGCTTTAGAAACGATTATTTATACTTATAACGGTAAAATACATCGTCCTAATTTTGTAAAAGTGCAATGGGGACAGAATATCACATTCAACGGAGTTCTCGATTCTATTGACATCTCTTACACTCTTTTTAAACCAGACGGAAGTCCGCTTAGAGCCAAGATATCATTATCGTTCAGCCGCTATATTTCTCCTAAAACGGTAACCAGAACAGATGCTCCAGAATCTCCAGACCTTACTCATATTGTAAGCGTTTCTGAAGGCATGTCTTTACCGCAATTGTGCCAGAAAATCTGGAATGACGATTCCTTTTATATACAAGTTGCAGAACATAATAAACTTAACAAATTCAGAAACCTCAACGGTGTCGACAAATTAATTTTTCCACCCATAATCCCTTCAAACTAATGAGTGCTTCAACCGAAATAAAAAGTGGCGGAATCGCAACATTCGCAGTTAAAGTTAACGGATCGGCAATAGCCGATGAACTTAGCATGCTTTCTATTCACATCGAAAAAAAAGTAAACCGAATTGCATCTGCAAAAATCATAATCCTAGACGGAGAACCTAATACGGGTAAATTTGATGCCAGTTCCTCTTCTACTTTTGTGCCTGGCGCAACAATTAGCATAGAAGCAGGATATGACAATAATAATGCTGTTGTTTTTTCTGGTTTAATCATGAGCCAAACCATTCGCATTGATAATTTGGTAGGATCTGCTTTAGAAATTGAATGTCGCGATAATGCCATAAAAATGATTGTAGGCAGAAAAAGTCTCACCTTTTCTAAACAGAAAGACAGCGATATTATATCTTCTATAATTGGAAGCTATTCCGGTTTAAGCTCAGATGTTACTGCCACAACTACCGTTTGGCCAGAACAAGTGCAATTTTATACTACCGATTGGGATTATATTTTGGCTCTTGCAGAAGCAAATGGTTTAATCGTAACCACTTTAAACGGAAAAGTTTCTGTTTTTCCTCCTGATAAAAGCACCAGCTCTGTGCTTACGGTAACTTATGGTGATAATCTGCTTGAGTTTAATGCCAAATTAAATGCTGTGACACAATTAGGAAACGTAGCTGCCAATAGCTGGGATTTTAAAACTCAAGCGGTTGTAAACGGTAATGCAGCGCCCAATGTTAGCGGAGCTGGAAATTTGACCACAAAAAAATTATCTGAAGCTATCGGACTCTCGACGTATCAATTACAGACTTCTGCCCCGCTAGAAAGTGCTGATTTAACCAATTGGTCTAAAGCGCAAATTATTAAAAGCGAATATGCTAAAATAATGGGCGAAGCAAAATTTCAAGGAACCAATTTAATTGATCCTGGAAAGTACATGACTTTTGCCGGTATTGGAGATCGTTTTAATGGCGACTACCTCATTGGCGGAGTTGTACATGATTTGTCTCAAGGAAATTGGGTTTCAGAAGTTACACTCGGACTTTCTCCATTTTGGTTTACCGAAGAACCAGATGTTATGGCACCACCTGCTTCCGGGCTTGTTCCTGGTGCAAAGGGTCTTTTTAACGCCACAGTAAAAAAGATGGATGAAGATCCCGATTCTCAATACCGAGTTTTAATCGATGTCCCTTTATTAGACCCAAAAGGCGAAGGAATCTGGGCAAGGCTAACCAATTTCTATTCTACAAGCGGAGCTGGAGCTTTCTTTATGCCCGAAGTTGGAGATGAAGTCATTTTGGGTTTTATAAACGAAGATCCGCGTTATCCCATAATTCTCGGAAGCGTGTATAGCAGTACAAGCATAAAACCTTTTAATGGTTTAGATCCCAATCAGAAAAATTCGGTAAAAGCCATTGTTTCCAAATCAGGAATTTCGGTACAGTTTGATGATGAAAACAAAGTCTGGACTGTTGCAACACCCAACAAAAACACCATCATTATTAGCGATAAAGACAAGAAAATTACGATTCAGGACGAAAACAATAATAGCATAGTAATGTCAAGCAGCGGTATTGATTTATCAAGTCAGAAAAACATCAATATCTCAGCCAATCAAAATGTGACCATCAAAGGAAATCAAGGCGTGAACATACAGTCAAGTGGCGGAGATGTCTCAATAAAAGGCCTCAACATCAAAGAAAATGCAGATATGCAATACAGCGCTCAAGGCGGTCAAATGGCACAAGTCTCCGGAGGAATGCAATTGACACTGAAAGGTGCAATGGTAATGATTAATTGATTTGTGAGATAATAGAGAATAGAAAATAGAGAATAGAGAATAGAAACAAGAAGCGCTAATCACGATTAAACGAATCAAGAATAAAACGATTAAACAAATAAACAATTAACCGATTAAACAAAAAGATATGCCACCAGCAGCAAGACTTACAGATTTTCATCAATGTCCGATGGTTACTCCGGGAGTACCGCCAATTCCGCATGTAGGAGGACCAATAGTTGGGCCGGGCGCGCCAACAGTTTTAATAGCAGGATTACCAGCTGCCAGAGTTGGCGACATGCTGGTTTGTGTAGGACCTCCAGATTCTATTGTAAAAGGATCTTCAACGGTTATGATATGCGGAATGCCAGCCGCGAGAATGGGAGATTCAACCGCTCATGGCGGATCAATTGTTCTTGGAGCATTTAATGTAATGATCGGTGGATAATTCAGCACATAATAATACCGCTTTTTTAGGTTCAGGATGGGCGTTTCCTGTTTCATTCTCTGCAGACAATCACCAGCTGAATTTATCTGCAAATGAAACCAACATTAATGAATCTATCAATGTCATTCTAAACACACGCAAAGGCGAGCGTACGCTTGAAGCCGAATTTGGTTCTGGAATACAGCAATTTATGTTTAAAAAAATTGATAGTACGCTTAAAGGCGAAATTATAGAAACGATCAAGTTTGCTTTATTAAGATATGAACCCAGAATATTGGTTCAAGACGTTAGAGTCGCATCAACAGATATCGTAAACGGAACAATCGAAATACTGATTACATATATCTATTCTAAAACCAATACAAGACACAATTATGTGTTCCCATTTTATTTAAAAGAAGGAACCAACTTAGATCGAAAAAAATGATTTTAATTGATCAAAATAGCGCTATAAATTCTCTCAACGAAGCACTCGTTCCGAATCCGTATTTAATAGACGGAAGAACCGAGCAGGATTGGCTGTACTTTTTGACAGAATTTAGCAAATTGATCAATTTCTATAATGACAGTAACACTATTGAAGGAAACTGGAGTCCATTTTTACTGAAAGATCCCGTTTTTCTAATGGCGTACATTTCGAAAACAAATTACAAGAAACTGTTCGCAGATTATAAAAATGGCTGTTCAGAAATTCAACGATTGCTTGAAAACAAAAACAGCATAATATCTAACACGCGAGCTTTAAATAACTTGTTTGATCGCATTACGGCTATTTATCAAATTATAGAACGCTGGACGCATCATACGCTAAACAACAGCGAGATATACGATCTCAAAACGTACATGCTGCAAGAAGTAAAAAACAGATTAAGCATTGATTTTTGGGCTATTCAATCTTATAGACAATATCTGTTAAAACTATCTGTGGAGAATATAATTCTCACTTCTGTTCCTTGGGACGAGTTTAAATCTTTTGATAAGAATATCTGGTTTATCAATAAAGATAAAATCCCATTTTGGCAGGTTTTTGGTTTTGAAAAAGAACATCCTATTTTGGATGAAATAAGAGCTGTGCTAAAGGTAAGCTTGGATATACTAAGCAAAATTGGCGATAAACTATTTCAGTTTTTAGAAACCATCATTCATCACGCTGCAAAAGAATACCACAAATTAAACCTCAAAAAAGGACATTTTCCTGATACTGTTTTGTTGCGCTCGTTTGTAAATATTCTAAAAATTCAGCAAGATCAATTAAACGGACTTTCTGAGAAACATCTTGATTTTTATTATAAAAATATCCTGAAACAAACCAAACTGCCAGCAGTTGCAGATCAGGCGTTTTTGTGTGCAACACTAACAAAACCAACCTCTGTTTATACTTTGCCTGCGGGGACTTTATTTAATGCGGGAGTCGATGCCCAGAAGAATCCTATTTTATTTGCTTCTAAAAAAAATGTAAATCTCAATCCAGCCACAATTGCAAGTGTTCACAAGCTTTCGTATCAGGACAAAAACAATGCGTCTTACAATTTGCAAACCATTGTAAAACCAACCGAAATTCAATTAGATCCAGAAAATAAAGCCATCAGTTGGGAGACTTTTGGCTCAGACGACGATTCTCTAAATCCGTCATTAATTGGAATTGCATTTGCTTCACCCATGTTACTATTGCGTGAAGGAACAAGAACCCTAACAGTAACATTAGAATTTGATTCTCAGATCGATTTAAAAATCCTTCAAGAAGCGAGTTATTTTTTGAGCACGCAAAATGATTGGCTACAACTGAATTTAGTTCCTTCCAATTTTACAATCGATGCTACGAAACAAAACGCAATTATAATTGCTATAATCCTTGATCCAAGTGTAGCTGCAATCGAGCCGTTTCTGATTAATCCAGACGGATTAAAAAGCGATTGGCCTATGATGAAAATTTTGTTTCGAAATGTTACTAATCCGCAGAATCCTCCTAAAGTTACTACGATCACTATTGACTTAAAAGTAGAAGGAGTAAAAACGTTTCAATTGTATAATGATTATGGGGAATTAAGCACCAAAAATCCTTTTCCTCCTTTTGGACCAATTCCGTTGGTTAATGCCAATTTTATCATCGGAAATAATGAAATCTTGAGCAAACCTTTGGACAGTTTCACGATACAAATAGATTGGGATAAAAGACCAGCCAATTTTGAAATTTATTACAAAGAATATAGTGATTATCTGCATCCACCAAAAAAGGGGGACAATTCGGTTGTAAAAGCATATCGAATCGCTTTTCCTCGCAAAAAGCAAAATATTGCGGTTGCTAGAGAATTCTCCAATGCCAATTTTATGGTATGCTTCAACATTATGCAAGACAAATCATGGCAAGGCATTAAAATGACTAAAATTGCGAGAACCAAAGATGATCAAGTTTTCATTCCAACTGATGAAGTTCCGCAACCAGTTAATTTATTCGACACTTTGTCTGTAGTTCCTGCTAATAATGTTCTTAGTACCTCTAACAGTGATTATATATATGCTAAATCTAGTTCAACTAAAACTGATGACAAAGCATGGAAGCCTAATCCAAACATTCAAAAAGAGCCTTTAAAATATTCTGAAGAAAGCACATCAGGATTTATAAAAATGACTTTAAACAGTCCGCAATATGGTTTTGGTTCCGAATTGTATGCCAATGTTGTAGCTAGCATTGCCTTGCAAAACGGGTATAAAGTTGCACACAAACAAGATGATTTTATTCCTGCAGCCAATGTTCCGTTTGCTCCAAAAATACAGACTTTTTCTGCTCAATATGATGCAAGCGTAACCTACAATCTTGATGGCACAGCGGGAGATTATCCGTTTCAATATTTTATTTATGCTCCATTTTCAAACTATACCGTTTTTGATAGTGAAACGGCAGACAAAACCGAAACAAATGTATTCAATACCGAAATCATTGGCAGTTCTGAAAGCGATGCCGTAAAAGGTTTCCCACTTTATCCGTCTTTTGATCATAACGGAGCCTTATTTATAGAACTCGATAATTTGATTTGCAACAGCACTTTAAACCTCTATTTTGAATTGGCTAGAAATTCAACCGCCCTTACCGATCAAAATGAGATTATGTATTACTATTTAAGCGATTCGGGCTGGAAAAATATTAAACCATTATCGGATCAAACCAGTCAATTTAGATGTTCTGGAATTGTAGAAATTCCGATTCCTGCAGATTGCACTAATAATAGCAGTATCATGCCTGGAAACAAAAACTGGATTTCTATTGCGGCTGTTGGTAACCTTAAATCATTTTCTAAAACCATTTTTATGCAGACCAACGGTTTTAGTGTGCAAAGAACTGGAACAACGTTTCTAACCGACACGCAAAGTCCGAAAATTGATGCCAATGTAATTACTAAACCAGAAATTAAGATTCCAGAAATAGGCACTATCATACAGCCTTTTGCTTCTTTTGGAGGAAAAGCTGCCGAAGACAAAATAGATCGAAATAAAAGAGTAAGCAATAGTATAAAAACCAAAAATAGAGCCAGCACAGCATCCGATTATTATACGCTCATTGCCGAAAAGTTTGATACCGTCTATTATTCAAAAATAGTGACTGACGAAAGCAATAACATCACCAATGTCTATTTGGTAAAAAAAATAGGATCAGATAGCGATTCAAATGCCTTTACACCTTTGGTAACAAATGCACTCGAAATTGAGGTGCAAAAGTTTTTAAGCGCCAATTCATCGCCATTTACCCAACTAAACGTTTCCAATTTTAATCTAGAATACGTTAGCATTAACATCAAAATTCAAGTCGATCCAAACTACCAGATCACCTTGGTAACAAAGAATGTAAATCTTGCTTTAAAAAAATATTTATCGCCTTGGATTATGAACTGTCCTTCTGAAATAGAAATTGGGAAACCGCTTATAGATGCCAAAGTGAAAACATTTGTGCAAAATATAAAAGGAGTTCTTACGGTAGAGAAAGTAACTTTTTCGAGCTACAACATCGATCCGGTTACGGGCTTGCAAACTGTCTTAAAAAGCGAACAGGAAAACTTAATGCCTAACGATTCAATGACACTTTTTGTTTCGGCACCCCATCATAATATTTCATAACCAAATAGAAATGGATACCAATAATCAAATAACAAAAATTCAGCTTCCGCCGCATCAGGACTTTAATTTCCTGAAAGACGAGGCTATTGATTATATCCAAAATCATATTGGTAATGAATGGACCAACTTTAACCCGAGCGATCCCGGAATGACAATTCTAGATCAGGTTTGTTATGCCATGACCGAATTAGGCTATTGCACCGATTTTTCGATTCCAGATATTTTAACCGATTCTACCGGAAAAATGGAAATCGAAAATCAGTTTTATATGCCTTATAAAATTCTGACTACGGCGCCATACACGATTAACGATTACAAAAAATACATTATAGATGGCATCGAAGAGGTTTACAATGTTGTAATCGCACCTTACAATCAGAATCTTTTGGCATTTAGCAGAGTCTATCAAATTTATCTTTATATCAATCCAGATATTACCGATGCTATTAAATGCAACAACATTTGCAAATCGGTTTATTATTACCTCAATCAGAGTCGAAACATTGGCGAACTTTTTAATATGCCCATTGCATTGCAACAGCAAAATTGCAGGATTGGCGGAAATATAGAACTCGAGAAAAGTGCAGATGAACATGCTGTTTTATTAGAACTTCAAAATAAAATTCGCAATTATATTTTTCCGAAAATAGATCAGGTGAATTATGATACGATGAAAGAAGACGGATATAATGCTGCGAAAATATATGATGGCCCATATCTTAAAAACGGTTGGATTTCTGATGATTCTTTAGCAGATAAAAAAGATGCCATAGAAGCTATTGATTTAATTCCCGTAATGGAGTCTGTAACTGGCGTTATTTCGGTTTCGGGAATCCAGCTTTATCAGGAAAAAGATAATGTTCAAACTTTACAAGCAACAGAAAATCAATTATTGTTTGTTGATATTATTAATTCTTATAAAGAGAAAAAACTAACACTCAACGCTAACGGAAAACAAATAATAGCAGATGCTTTTGGTCCGTTGCAAATTAATATTGGCCAATATCAGGAGAATGTTACAAGCTTAAACAATAAACCGACTATAAAGTTGCCCAAAAGCAGTTTTAGAGACATCAATAGTTATTACTCCATTCAAAATACATTTCCGCAGCAATACGGCATTGGCGACGATAAAATCGAAGACGATTCTTTACCCGTTCAAGTAGCACAATCGCGTCAGTTAAAAGGCTATTTGACTTTATTTGATCAGGTTTTGGCCAATCAGTTTTCGCAATTAGCCAATGTTCCCAAACTATTTTCTTTTACTAATTCGGTATGCGGAGCGCCGTCAGACAGCGAAACTTTTTATGCACTAAAAGATACATACGAGAAAAAGCATTTGGAATATCCTGTTCCGTACAAAATGTTTTCTCCTAGCTATTTCTATCAATCTTTGTATACGATTCCTCACATCAAACCTTTATTGAAAAATAATGCCATTTTTGAATACAGCAGTGGCGAGGAAACCAAAAAGGAACTGAAAGAAAAAAGCTGGCGAGAATATCAGCAAGATCCTTATAATGCTTACATCTTTGGAATGATGAAAATCATGGAAGAAGAAGATGTTAACTTCGAAAGACGAAATAAAATACTAGATCATTTACTTGCCAGACACGGTGAATCGCCAAAAATAATTGATGCCATCATTCATGATACCATCTATACCGGAAACAAGAAAAAAGATCAGATTATTATAAAGAGTTTGTATTTGCAAAATCTCGATTTATTGTCGTACAACCGCTTTAAAGGTTATAATATTCTAACGGCTTCAAAAATTAATCAAACCGCAGATGCCAATTTGCTAAACATTAAAAAGGAGCATTTTGAGCATATAAGTGAAAACACGTCTGATTTTGTTTTTCAATCTAATAAAATCAATAAAAAAGAAAAACTAAGCAAAACAGATTTCAATAATTTTTCTGGTTTAGAATTAAAACTGAATTTACTTTTCGGATTAAAAAACATATATACCAATTTTATTACAACGCAATTTGAGGCTTCGCAAAATTCTATTGAAGATCAATTGAACAGCCATAAAACCATACAAAAAATATTTTGGCTTAAAGAAAATAGAAAAGGTAGTTTTTTTATTGAAACCTCTATTCTCTTAAGTCAATTAAAATATAATCTTGAAATTGTAAAACAAAGTGATAATTCTTTTTACGAAATACAAAATACAGATTTTCAAACCATTGCTAACATAAATTATCTATTAAATACGGAAAGCCAAACCGTTTTGGATTCTCAGTTTTTAAAAGGTCAGTTGGAATTTTCTAATGAGAAATATGCTTTTATTACTGATAATTCTCAAACTGGAACATCTATAGATTACACCAAAAGTAAATTCTCTGATTATTCATTTCGTATCACCGTTTCTTCTGGAAACGGAACCATAACAATCAACGATGCACTTTTTAAGAAAAATGCGATTCTGTTATTTCCAGATTTTATTTCTGAATTGCAAACTCCTCAATTCGAAAGACGTTTAGAACAGTTTCTTGCGGTTAGTCTTCCGACGAATATACAATATGAATATCTGTTTGCTAAGCTTGAGGAACTTGAAAATTTTGCTTCGAATTACTATAGCTGGCATGAGAGTTTGCGCTTCAAAAATACGCTGGATTCAAATCATATCGAAACAGAAGCAAGTTCAACCTCAGAGCAGTACGCTGTCAATTTAATCCATAGTCTAACCTCAATTTTAGAAACAAAAAATGGAAGAAATAAATAGCCATATTGTATCGAGTCTAAAATGGGACACCACTTTTGACCAAAAGAAAGAAGGTTACAGACTTCAGGAGCGTTTAAGTGCTTGGAGCAAAATTTCGTTGCCTAGAGAAGTTACCTCTATTTTTGACGAATTATGCCCACAGGAACAAAGTTGGCGAATTGAATCGCTGGAACTTGATCTTGGCTCCTGCGATTATAACGATCTTGAGTTTGATCTTAGCCGAAAAATACGAAATCTATTAAGAGAGAAAATAGCCGAATTAATTTTGTATCAAAACAATCAGAAGCAAAACGGAATAGCGGTTTACAATAAAGAAAAATCAATTCTAGAAAATCTTTCGGTCTTTTTGCTAGAAGGCTATTTACCATGGAATTATCAAAATAAAGAAGGTTCTGTCAACCAGATTATGGCAGAATTGCTTCAGAATAATCTCGCTGAGGTTATTGCGATTATTAAAGAAACAGGAATGTCTCACGAGGAAGTGAGAAAACGAATTGCATGGCAGTTTGACGAAAAAAACATCACTAAAATAATCGCCGCGCTGGAACCTAACAATAGTAGTTCTATTATTGAATTTAGCGCAACAATGGTTAATATTCAGGTTAAAGAAACGATTATCCAGACAAGTACGGCAAGTTTCAAAAAGAATCTATGGTTCTTTATTCTGAACTTTTTGCTGCTCGAACGCGGAACGCTTTTTAATAAACTGGCTTTCATGAAAAGCAGTATTCTGCAAATGGCCAATCATTACAATATTGCTTACGCCGAACTTATTATTCTAATCGAAAATACGATTGTAAAACTGTCTGATAAAACATCGCAGAACAACGATTTTATTGCTTGTCTTAAAATACTAACGCAGGAATATGAAACGCAAAAAAGCGAGAATTATAAGTTTGAAACTGCTACAAATTATTGGAGCCTATTAGAGCAATTATTAAAAAATAAAAACAATAGAAGATTTAAAGCCGACAAAGACAATTTAAACGAATTGATAATCGTATTGAACAGCGAGAATAAAACAAAATTTAATACGCTGCTTCAGCCCATTTTTAAAGATGAGAGTTGGCTTGTTTCGCTGCTTCTGGATTTAAATGAAACTTCGATAAAAATACTGTATTCAAAACTGGATACTACTCCATCACAGCTTCATACAGAATCGATCATTTATCTAAACCAATTAAGCCAGACTTTTAAACTAAAAACAAACCGAAAGGCTTTATGGCAAATTGGAATTCTATTTCTCATTCAAAATAAAAATACCGACAATACTGCTTTTCTCCTATTTTGCATTAAAGAATTAAGCAAAAAAAATAATCTGAGCCATGAGCATTTATTGGCTCTGTTTACCAATGCTAAAATTCCTGCGGCGATAAAAAGCAATAATGCTGCGGTTATTTTTACGAATCTAAATGCTATTTATTGCAAGGAAATAAGCCGTAATAATTCTAATTATCCCGCTGTTCATTTCAAAAATCTTGTCGCAAAACTAGAACTCGAATTACAAAAAAACAGTACCAAAAGTGTCTTTTTTATTGATTTACAAAGATCGCTGACTAGAACTATTTTATTGCATCCTAAAATGGCTTTTGAAGCCATGCTTTCATACGGAAATAAAGAGATTCTTAAGAAAATACTTCCATTGGTTTTGAATCGAGAAATGCTTCAATTATTGGTCAAAACAGCCAATTACAAAAAAACAAAACTTGTACAAACGATACAGGTTGTCTACGAGATTTTAAATGAAAAAGATCAATATGATTTTCCTGAAGAATTAATTACTGATGATTTATTGCTTCTCGGAATGCAGGAAATATTGTTACACCCGGAGCATAACTCCTCTTTGTTTCTGGAAACTATTATTGTGCAGTTATCCAAAAAAGTAACCGAGACGAGACGCGATGATTATTTTCAGTTTATCGCAAAACTGATTCAGTCCAAACGAATTAAATCTTTTGGAGTGGCTATTAAAAAGACCTTTTTAAACCAATTAAAAAACACAAAATCTATTGATACCGTTGCGCTTGCGTTGCTCATTCAAAATACATCAAAGCAAGATCAGCAGGAATTAGCGCAATTATTGAGTGCTAATTTTAATGATGCAGGATTTGTTTTACTCCGAAAACAAGACAAAAAAGAAAGCGAAAACATATTGCTTTATTTCTTGACAAATGCAGTTGCGCTGAAAAAGAACTGGATTCAGAAAACGGCTTCTGTCCTAATTCGAAATATAAAATCGGTTTCGGAAACTAAAATTAGCGCAACATTAAATGAACTTTTCTGGAACACGATTTTAAAGTATTCTGCTTACAAAGGCAATGAAGTTTTATTTGACAAACTGCTTCAGAAAGAACTCAAATTGTATTTAAAAAAGAATGTGGCGAAGGAAAAAATACAGCTTCAAAACGAAACAAAATCTTTTGAATATGCCAATTCGGCACCCGATTTTATGTCTTTTTTAGAAAACAATATCATTTCTGATTCTATACTTTCTAATGAAACTGGAGAATCAATTAGCACAGATTTGCTATTTGAAATCGAGAGTTTATCTGAGAAAGAGAAATACAAATGGATTTCATCAATGTTGATAGAAAGGCAAATTCCACCCGCCTTCAGCATTTCTAAAACCATTGAGGCAAAAGATCTTCTAAACGCCATAATGGTAAAAGAGCCAAAGATTTTCTTTAGAATAATAAAAAAAGAATTTATTCCTGAAGCCCAAATAGATTGGCTTTGTCGCAATATAAACTTTCATCATTTATGCAATGCGGTTAGTCAATTGGATAAAAACAAGGAATTGTCTTTACGGATTTTGGAAAAATTCAATCATGTATTGGGCAATGTCAAAATAAAAGGATTGACGGCTAAAGAAATGCAACATCTTTTATTGCGAAAGCTCTTAAAGGCTGTAACCAACGACAATTGGAGACTTATTGCAATTGACAAAATCTGGAATGAATTAATCTGGGAAATTGTAACCAAAAAAGGAATTTCGAAAAAAAACTTTTTGGCCGATATGGAAAAATATATCTATCAATTTCCTCCCGCTTTACAGCTCGGTTTCAAAGAAATTCTAAGAGCCGAAAAGCAAACCCCAACTGTCTTAAAACAAACTGAAATAATTTTGAAAATGGAACATAACAAAACTAAAGAAAACCCAAAAAACAGCCCTAAACAAGGAATTCCTGTTAGAAACGCCGGAATTGTTCTCTTAAACGATTATATCGCGATGCTGTTTGAACGATTGAGTCTAACTTCTGAAAGAAAATTTAGAAGCAACGAACATCAAGTTAGAGCTGTACAATACTTGCAATATCTAATTACAGGAATGCAGGAAACGGAAGAGGTTTATTTGCCGCTAAACAAAGTTTTGTGCGGTTTGCCTTTAACCGATACTGTGCCTGATTTTATTGATATCTCTGATCAAGAAAAACAATTAATAAACGGTTTGATACAAGCGGCGATTTCGCATTGGCCAGAAATTGGAGATTGCTCCATAAACGGTTTTCGCGGAAACTGGCTTGTGCGCGATGGAATTCTGGTAGAACTGGAAGATAAATGGGAACTCACGGTAGAGAGAAGAGCTTATGATATATTGATTAACAGATCCCCTTTTGCTTTTTCGATTATGAAATACCATTGGATGGATAAACCTTTGCATGTCATTTGGCCTTATTAAAATAGTATTCTAAAAACCAATTATCAAAAGAAGAACCTTGAATACAATATTGAAATATAAATTAATCAACTAAAAGAACTATTATGAACAGTTACAATGAAAATCTGCATTCTAGTGTATTGTCTTCATTAGAAAGTCAGGAAATGACCAAAAAACAATTGAGTTCACAATTGAGCACTTCAATGTTTACTCTTTATTATGCTGAAGGAGCTGAGATTGTTGCGCAGGAAAAACTCGACGCAACAGCAAAATTGTACAAAGAACAGCAACATATAAACAATGTTGTAGTTACGAATAAGAATATGGCAGACAACTTATTACTATCTGCCAATCAGCAAAAAACGTATGTAACACAAGCCGTTACCAATATGGCGGTTTGCGCTTCGAATATACAAATTGCTTCAAATTCTATTGTGCGTTTGGCTAGCGATATTGGAAGTATTTACAGTATTGTAAATGCTGCCGATTATGGAACTCAAATTTATCAGCAAACGCTTGAGGCTTATAATCTGATTAATAAAACGGCTTATATTGCAGAGCTCACTTCGCAATATGCTATGGAAGCTACAGCATCTATTTCTGAAGTTTCAACTTCTGTTGTGGCAGATGGAGCTAAACTGACTAACTCTTCTGTAAACAATTTATTGCAGGTAACCACTTCAGATTTAACAGCAACTACCGCAGTACTAACCGTAGATAACGATACGAGAGCAAAAGCAAGTATTGCTACAAGAGCTGCAGAAGGAGCCATAAAATGTTCTGAGGTAGAATATAATGCTTCAAAGAAAGCCTATACGTATAACAACGAACAATTTAATCAGGCCTTGATTGTTGAGGTTCCTACAACTTTTGATCCTTCAGCAGGCAGTTTTAGTGTTTCATTTGATGCTTACAAAAGTCCTTTTACTCCCGAAGATAGAGATCCTGCAACTCAAAATAAAGGATTAGCAAATCCAGTCTTAAGCTACAATATCATTTTGGTAAAAGACAGTAAGAAATCATTCTTTAATGCTTCTACAGCAGAAGATTTAGTGGGAAATCCCGAGCAATGCAAAAGTATTCCTGCGACGCAAAAACCAGATGACAAAGGAAAATACAGCACCTCTATCGCTTATAAATCTTTGAGAGATGCAGATAATGAGCCTCTAGTGCTTGGCGAAAATTATGTTGCTTTTCTTTTAATAATGTTTACTGAATCTTACAAGAAAGAAATCAATACGTTTGATGAATATCTATCTGCTCCTTCTGAAATATTTTCGTTAGTCTATACTTTAAAAACTGCGAAAGATATTGGCACTTCTAGAAAACATTCTGAAGATTTATCTAAAATCACTTTTAATGTTGAGAAAGAAGAATTAAAAGCAAGTGAAATTGATTACAGATGTTTCTTCTTGCCTTACACCGATACTGATAATCTTTCTACAAATGAGGATTTGCAGACTTTGGAATCCAAAATTGAAACCATGGAGCTAGATGAAGAAATTAAAACTGTCGAGGCTGAGGTTAAAGCGCTTACCGAAGAGATAGAAATCTTAAATAGTTCTGCTCAAGCAAATGCCGAAACCGCTAAAAACAGTAAAGATCCTGATCAAGACAAACAGAAAAACAATAGTCTGAAAAGCGCATTGGCTGAAGCTAAAGAGAAATTACGTATTGCAAAAGGGCAATTGGCAGATTTGAACGCTAAACTGAAAGAAGTTAAAGACAAATCTCCTAAACCAGTTAAAAACACCAACGCCTTTTTCTTCAATTTAAATTTAGCAGAAAACATTCCGGCAGGAAACTTTACAAGTGCCAAACATAAAACAACTTCAAGTCCAGAATTTGAAGTGCATATTGATGGCACCACTACAGATAATTTTGGAAATCCGCTAATTGAAGATAAAAATTACATTCCTGTTATTTTGTCTTATTACAAAGGCAGTGAGATTTTAAAAACCAGATATAAAAATAGTCTTTCTGATTGGCAGAACACGCCGCCAATACCTTATTCTACAAAACCAAAATCTGAAATCATAAACTAATTAATACCGCAACTATATGGATACTATATCATTAACTCCGTTAAGACCAAGTTTACAGAAATACGGAATTACAGAAAAGAAAAAAGCTGAATTAGACTTGCTAAAAAATCAAGTAGTTGATGCAACAGCGATTGTGCAGCAACAGCAAACAATTGTAAATTCGCTGAATGAAAAAGCAACCCGATATCAAGGTTATTTATTAGTTTCTGAAAGCAATCGTACGCATGCATTAAGCAACAAAAACTTGATCGATCAAGTTATTCAAAATGCTTACGACCTAGCTCTCAATTCGAGAGTTGCATTTTCAAAAACAGCCTATGCAACAGAAGATTCAACAACAGTTAGCAAAAGCATCAGTGATTTGATCAGCAAATTAATTTATTCAGTAGAAATAATTAACAAACTATCTATTTTAGTTATTCGCAAAAAAGCACTTAATCCGTTAATTTCTGATGATTTAATCGCAAGAATAAATAGCGCGGGTACAGACGCCAACAATGCGGTTGCTCTTACGCTAGTTGCCTTAAAATCTACATTGGCAGCAGAAGCTTCTGTTCTGGAATCTGAAGCATCAATTACTTTAGAAAGCAAACAAGCAACAAAATTATATCTGACTTTAACAGATGAAAAATCTTTAGACGCGCCTTTATCAGTGCAGCCTACAGACAAGACTTCTATAAGAGCCTTAATATACAATGCGTATAAAAACGCTCAGATTTCTTATGATAAAGCCAATACTGCAAATGACGAAACGGGAAGACAATTGAGCATTGCAACTGCCAATTTAAACAAAGCGCAAATCAAGCTGCAATCGCTTCAATCTAGCTTAGCTGCGGCAACTGCAGCGGCTTATGCATCTTAAGATCAATTAAAATGTCCGCTGTTTGCTTACTGCATTCAGTGGACTTTAATCAATAATTTTTAAGGTTATGGATCATACTAATAAGAATTTTTACAGGCATTTTTATCTCAAAACTGGAGGATTTCTGCCTACCAAACCGTTAAATAAAAGTCTTTTTCCTGGCGATTATTTTCAGATTAAAAACGGCGAAATTATTCTTCTTGGAAACATTTATCGCAATGGCATTATATCGCGTCATGATGCTGATATAAGCGGAGTAATTGCCTTAAATGATGCCAATTGGAATTTTAGTGATGGTATTTCAAAACCTTATTCAGGACGATCACACGCACATGGTTCTATTGAAGGCAATTTTGAATTTAGCAAACAAATATTGGCTTTTGCCAATAAAGGAAGCTTCATTTTTAAAGCCGAAGAACCTGAATCTTTAAAAATTAATAATTGGAATGAAATCCAGCAGCAATTAATTATAAAGCTAACACAAACCTTATATTCATTTAGGGAACTTTATGTTATAACAGAAAGTGCAACTGCAAAAAACACAACTCTAGCCATAGCTGGCGAAGCAAATGCCGAACTAGAACTGGCTTGTGAGGCCGAAAATTTTGGATTGTCTGATATTTTCGGACATCCAAACACCAAAACAATTCAGTCGAAAGATATCGAATATTACCACCGAGAAACCAAAAGAAAACCTGCTTATTTCAAAGCTAAAAAATTAGTCGTGCAAGACGAAAAATTGGCTTATTTCATCACTGATTTTATCTCCAAAGAGAATAATACAAGCGAATGGGCAGATTCTTTTTTTGATTCGAATTTTCATAATGATGCAGATTATAACACGCAAATGATTATGCAAAATGCTCAAGGCTTTTATTTGGATATGCTGCAATGCAATGAGTTAAATCCTAATACGGCTTTACTTTATTTTAAATGGGCTGACGCAAATCTGGACGATGTAGAAAAATTATTTGGAGCTTATGGAAACTAATCCCAATATAGTCTCTTTGTACAATGAAATGGATTGGCTGCAAAAGGTAATCGATCAGGTTATTTGCAGTTATCTGCTTCAGGAAGGCCATGAAAACCGCTGGCAGGACATTCCGCTACCAGAAACTGATGCAGAAACTGAAAATAGTGTTTATTACAAAAAAATAACCGAATGGGATTTGAATCTTTACGAAAGACTTTGTCTTGCCTTAATTCTCGCACCTCAGATTAAACCCGAAGTTCTGGATATTTTCTTTAGTAAAAATGCGATGTACGATCGCGGATTTACTGAATTTGGCGGAGTTATCAATAAAAATCATAGCGGTTTTTTGCCTACAGGTCAAACCTTATCTTTTTTAATTACCGCTGTAAATCCTGAATTAAGAATAGAAGTGCTTCAAATTCTGAATACTACAAATATATTTTCGAAAGAACAGGTTTTGATTTTAGAAAATAACGAATCTAATGTTCCTATTTTGAATCAAGTCCTTTCGATTAACGAGCGTTGGCTGAACTTTTTTATTACAGGCACTTTACCTAAATTGGAACATAGCGTTTCGTTTCCTGCACAACAAATTTCGACCAAATTAAACTGGGACGATTTGGTTCTTGAAGAACATGTCATGAATCAAGTTATGGAAATTAATGCCTGGCTAAATCATGGTGAAACTCTAATGAGAGAATGGGGCCTAGAAAATAAAATAAAACCCGGATATCGAACCCTTTTCTACGGACCTCCAGGCACTGGTAAAACACTTACTGCAACTTTACTTGGAAAAAGCACCAATAGAGAAGTTTTTAGGGTTGATCTTTCTATGATTGTTTCTAAATATATTGGTGAAACAGAAAAAAATCTGTCCAAAATATTTGATGTTGCACAACATAAGGATTGGATTTTATTTTTTGATGAAGCTGATGCGCTTTTTGGAAAAAGAACAACTGCGTCTTCTTCAAACGATCGGCACGCCAATCAGCAAACGGGATACTTACTGCAAAGAATTGAAGATTTTCCAGGAGTGGTTATTCTAGCATCCAATTTAAAAGAAAATATGGATGAAGCTTTCTCCAGAAGATTTCAGTCCATGATTCATTTTACGATGCCAACCGCAGAAGAAAGGATTCTTTTATGGGAAAAAGCATTTTCAGGAAAATGCAAACTAAGTCCAGATATTGATATAGAAAGCATTGCCGAAGAGTATGAACTTGCTGGTGGAGCAATTATTAATGTATTGCGATTTTGTGCTTTAGCAGCCATTCAGAGAAATGAAACAGTTGTTAGTCAGCACGATTTATTAGAAGGGATTAGACGTGAATTTAAAAAAGAGAACAAAACACTTGTGGTTACTCAAATGAATTGACGTGATGAAAAGGAATGAAAACATAAAAAAAGTTGCCATTGCTGCGCCTCAATTACACCGTCATAAAGTGAAACTTAAAATTGGGAACTGGAAAAAACATTTTGATTTGAATTATGTGAATACCATAATTGCATTGGCGTTGAATGATTTTGACGACAAGATTTTCTTTTATATAAACGGATATCTTATTACAAGCCAAAATCTTTATTTGGTTGTACAAACTACCGAAAAAAGTGTAGAAGAAATGGTTACTAAAATTGAAAATCAGATCGTTAACTTATTAAAAACGAATCCTCAAAAACTAAAAGAAAACCGTAGCGGGGTTTCTATTATAGCTGATGACGAAAATCTTTTCTACGCCGCAAGAAAACCGTTATTTAAAATTTATCCTTTAGAAAATGATCATCTGATGAAACTGATTACCGGAGAAAAAGTGGATCTACCCTATTTTGATCGAGATTTAGAGCATTTAAAAAATAGGATTCACAATCATCCTTTTTGTTCGGCGATAAACTATTTGGGCGGAATTGGCCCAGTTGAAGTTACGCCTTTTCGAGGTTAGAAATTTTGCTTTTTTGCGAAAGATTATAAAGGCTATTTAATAGAAAGCATAAACGTATAAAAAAAGAATCATGAATACTTATAGCAAAGTTTCGACAGAAAATGATTTTCAGGATGCAGCAAGCCATCTGACAAATAGCAACAGTACCAAAAATACTTATCAGCTAATTGATAATCGCGTTTCAACTTCAACTTTAAGAAATAATAATATTCCAGTTAGACAATTAAAATCTAATCAGGCTATTGCTAATTTCAATTCTAATACAGTACAGCTAATAAAATTTGACAAAAAGCAAAGAGCAAAAAAATTAGCTGCAAATAAAAAGAAAAATGACGGATTTCATACTTGTGATTACTGCGGATTTCAGCATTCACAGGTACATTATGCAACATTTCAAGGCAGAAGAATGGGCGATGGACAGTTTCACATTGATCATATACAACCCGCTTCAAAAGGAGGAAGAAACAACATGAGAAATGGCAGGGTATTTTGTGGAACCTGTAATACTTCTCGAGGAAACCGAGCACATGTTGGTGCAACTGGTTTTAAAAAATATCATGCTCTGCATAGAAAAACACTTCCAAAAAACTATATGCGCAGACCAAGTAAAAAAAGAAAGTAAAACATTTAGATCTAAAAATAACTAATAATATTTAAAATTAGTTTTTATGGAATACTCAACTGATAAAATGAAAACGCAATTTGCGGCAAATAGCTCCGACGAAAAAATTGTTCAAAATAAGGCAAGAGAACTTACGGACAATCGCCCTGTTTCTGTTTTACAAAGAAAAGCAAACAATACCGGTTTGCCTGAAAATTTAAAATCAGGAATAGAAAACCTTTCTGGTCATTCTATGGATGATGTAAAAGTTCATTATAACTCAGACAAACCTGCACAGCTTAATGCACATGCTTATGCACAAGGAGCAGATATTCATATCGCGTCAGGGCAAGAAAAACATTTGCCACATGAAGCTTGGCATGTTGTACAGCAAAAACAAGGACGTGTAAAACCTACTTTACAAATGAAAGGCAAGGTAAATGTAAATGATGATAAAGGTTTGGAGAACGAAGCTGATGTCATGGGAATGAAAGCAATTCAGTTTGTAAAATACAGTTCTCAAACTCAAATTAAACCTCTTAATACTTCAAACCCCCAAAAGGTATATCAACGTGTTAGTATTAAACTGGACAACGGAACTTATTATCCAAATAACCATCCAACTGGAGAAACTGTGGAAAGTGATGATTTGACAATTAAAGAACGTACAAAAGCCAGTAATGATTTAAAGGAAAATGCCGACTTAATTCTTCAGATTCAAGAAGGCTGGACACATTTGACACAAAATGTAGACCCAATCATTGACCCACTTTTAGCAGCCGCAAACATTACTGACGAAACTATAAAAATTGAGGCTAGACAATTATATCAAGCATCACAAAATACAGGAGGCGGATTAATTAGTTTACTTAACGCTCAAAAAGAATGGCAAGATTTTTTACATTATAACGAAGTACCTATGGCAGCCATACTTTCTGTACACCGCAGTTTTGGCTTTGAATATGAATTTGCAACATGGGAACTGTTAAATCCTAAGGGACCTGATGTTGCTTCACATACAGAAGTCGGGAAATCTGCTCCTTTAAGTCCGTTATTTAATACCTCTTTTATATTAGAGACAGACGCTCAAAAAGAATTGGAATTAGTCGCTCCTCCACTTTTAGCAGGTGGTGCAAATGGATTAATAAATAAAACATTCATATCACAGGTTCATACTTTATTCATTAATGAATTAGTCACATTTAGAACTACTCATTCATCCACAAATACACGCGTAAATGCGTTACCATTTAATAACTACATAGGAACTGCTTGGAACTGGAGTGCATCTGGTGCCTTAATTAGAGTTGCAAGAGCAAGGAATAAATGGGCAGAGAAAACAAACCAAATCGGATATCAATTAAATATTGCCCTTACTCCTCATGAAATAGCTGCACAGTTTCAGGAAAATTCTCCAGGGTCGGATACCGAACATGAGAACCTTTACAATAAGATTCTTAAACGTTTTCATGATAATGCTACATACAAATCGTTAACATCTATAAGACGAACTGCAATAGATCCTGCAATATTATTGCTATTAAAAGGTATTTCCAATGCTATCGCTATTCCGACATTGACTTTAGTTGCAAAAATAAGAAAGCCATGGGTAAGTGGCGATTTACATTCTCATGTTAAAGATTTGCATGGCATCTGGGTTAAAGATAATGTGCCGAATATTACGTTGGCGGCAGTAAAAGGCGATAATCAAGCACAAGATGATTTAAGAAGTATAATATTAACTGAAAAAGATAAGATCGCAAGAGACATTTTAACCAGCATACCAGCATACAACCCACCAAAAAAAGCTAAAGGTGAAAATGAAGGTATTACAGCTATGAGAGACGCACATACAGAACTCGATACTAAGATAAAAGATACTACTAGTCTTAAAAAAGCTGCAGAAGAAGAAGCTATTGCATGTCTAACAAAAGTTGCCCAACGCTTAGAAAACCATGATGAAACACCGACAACAAATACAAAAACAGATTTCCTTGCCGAAAAGTTTGGTACTGGAGATGGTGTTCGTAAGGATACTTATGCCAATATACCAGTTTCTGGCAATAATACTTTACATTTAGCAGAATTAAGAACAAATACAACAACCGATGCTTTTTTAACCTAGTAAATCTGTTCTATAGACCAACAAAAAATTGATTTATCTACATACAGTTTGTACTTTTGCTGTATGAATGATAATTTTATAAATGAATACTTTGGTATCGGAATCCAGAATGGTAAAACACCCGAAAACTTAGGTGTTTTGTGGAGATCTGCTCAGAACTTAGGTGCCACCTTTATATTTACCATTGGTAATCGATATGCTAAACAAGCTTGCGATACACACGATGCGGTAAAAGCAATTCCGTATTTTCATTACGATACTTTCGAAGCTTTTTTTGAAAACTTACCAAAAGGAGCGCGATTGGTTGGTGTTGAGCTATCTGAAAAAGCTGCCGACCTGGAAACCTTCGAACACCCAAGACGTTGTGTTTACATATTGGGTGCAGAAGATCATGGTTTATCTAAAAAAGTAATGGAAAAATGCCATCATTTAGTGAAATTCAAATCAGAAAAAAGTTTGAATGTCGCCGTTGCTGGAACTATTGTGATGTACGATCGAAATTTGTCTAAGCCACGTTCTTAAAAACATATAAAAAAAGACGCCGTAATTGGCGTCTTTTTTTTGCTATAAGCGAGTATTATTTTCTTAAATCAAACCTGTCTAGATTCATTGCTTTAGTCCATACGGCAATAAAATCTTTTACAAATTTTTCGTGCGCATCACCAGCTGCATAAACTTCTGCAATTGCTCTTAATTCTGAATTTGATCCAAAAACAAGATCTGCACGTGTTCCTATCCATTTAGGCTGTCCAGTACTTCTGTCATTTCCAGTATAAAGTTCTTTGTCATTTGAAACAGACTTCCATTCTGTATTCATGTTCAGTAAGTTTACAAAGAAATCATTTGTTAGCTGGCCAGGTCTCGTTGTAAAAACACCATTTTTACTTCCGTCTGCATTAATATCCAAAACACGAAGCCCGCCTAAAAGAACCGTTAATTCTGGTGCAGTAAGAGTTAGCAAATTCGCTTTATCTATAAGAAGTTCTTCTGTTAAAACAGTCGATTTTGTTTTTCTATAATTTCTAAAACCATCAGATTTTGGTTCTAAATATCCAAACGATTCAACATCTGTCTGTTCTGCAGATGCATCCATACGTCCAGGTGAAAAAGGTACTTTCGCTGATGTTCCTGCATCTTTAGCCGCTTTTTCTACAGCTGCAGATCCTCCTAAAACGATTAAATCGGCCAATGAGACTTTTTTATCTCCATTTGCAGCATTAAATTCTTTTTGAATACCTTCTAATTTATCTAAAACAACTTTAAGCGCAGCTGGATTATTTATTTCCCAATCTTTCTGTGGTGCAAGTCTTATGCGTCCACCGTTTGCGCCTCCACGCTTATCTGAACCTCTAAAAGTAGAAGCTGAAGCCCAAGCTGTAGCAACCAATTGAGATACGCTTAATCCTGAATTTAATACTTTCTCTTTAAGCTGTTCGATATCTTGGTCATTTATTAAAGTATGATTTACTTCTGGAATAGGATCCTGCCAAAGCAGTTCTTCTGTAGGCACTTCAGATCCAAGATAAAGAGCACGAGGTCCCATATCACGATGCGTCAATTTAAACCATGCACGAGCAAAAGCATCTGCAAACTCATCTGGATTTTCTAGAAAACGACGTGATATTTTCTCATAAGCAGGATCTAATCTTAAAGATAAATCTGTAGTCAGCATCGTTGGCAAGTGTTTTTTACTAGCATCAAAAGCATCTGGAATAATGGCTTCCGCATTTTTTGCTACCCATTGATGTGCTCCTGCCGGACTTTTAGAAAGTTCCCATTCAAAGCCAAATAAATTCTCAAAAAAGTTATTGCTCCATTGTGTTGGTGTTTTTGTCCAAGTAACTTCAAGTCCGCTTGTAATAGCATCTCCACCTTTTCCAGAGCCAAAACTGTTTTGCCATCCTAACCCTTGCAGTTCTAGACCTGCTGCTTCTGGTTCATCTCCCACATGATCAGATGAGGCAGCACCGTGCGTTTTACCAAAAGTGTGTCCGCCTGCTATTAAGGCTACAGTTTCTTCATCATTCATAGCCATACGGCCGAAAGTGTCTCTAATATCTCGAGCTGCCGCAATCGGATCCGGATTTCCATCTGGCCCTTCAGGATTTACATATATAAGCCCCATTTGCACTGCTGCAAGCGGTTTTTCAAGATTTCTGCTATGGATATTTCCGTCGGCATTATCATCAGATGATACCACTCCATGATCTTTTGGAACACCTTCAGAACCGTCTTTATAACGTTCGTCACCACCTAACCATGTCGTTTCAGAACCCCAATAAACAGATTCGTCTGCTTCCCAAACATCTGCACGTCCTCCTGCAAAACCAAATGTTTTAAAGCCCATTGATTCTAAAGCCACATTTCCTGTTAAGATCAATAAATCTGCCCATGAAATCTTTTGTCCATATTTTTGTTTTATGGGCCAGAGCAATCTTCTCGCTTTATCAAGACTTACGTTATCTGGCCAACTGTTAAGAGGTGCAAATCGCTGTTGTCCTGCTCCTGCTCCGCCTCTTCCGTCATGCACTCTATAAGTACCTGCACTATGCCAAGCCATTCTTATGAAAAGACCTCCATAATGTCCAAAATCTGCAGGCCACCAATCTTGTGAATCAGTCATAAGGGCATGCAAATCTTTCTTTAATGCCTCAATATCGAGACTTTTAAAAGCTTCTGCGTAATTAAAATCCTTATCCAGCGGATTTGATAACGACGAATTCTGTCTTAGGATATTTACCTTTAACTGTTTGGGCCACCAGTCAAGATTTTTAGTTCCCGATGCTGCCTGTTTATCCATGCTCCCATTATGAAAAGGGCATTTACTGATGTCATTTGATTGATTGTCCATAGTTGAAAAATTTTATTTTTGACTAAATTACAAACTAATAAAAGAGAAAATTCCGACTGTGAATCATAAATAATTCTTAGAGAATAGACAAAATCTATACAGAACTATTTTAAAGATTCTAATTCCTTATAACACTTCTTTATACATAAAAAACATTGTTTTGAAAGAATCGACAATCTTATAATTTTGAATTTTGCTTCTATAAATTTAGCAAAAAGAATCTTTTTATCGTCATAAACATTTAATTTGCTTCTCTGTTACATCTATATTTCCTGCTAATTTTCAAACTTATATCCGAAAAACACATAAACAAAATACTATAAAAGTTCTTTAAAAAGAAAAAGCTCCCAAATAGAGAGCTTTCAATTCTGTAGTCACATATTATTTGATGGCCTTATTATCTGTATCTTTAATAAACTTAATCAAACCTTTCATGTAAATATCCTGATCATCGTACATACTCATATGACTTCCGTTAGGACAATACAAATAGGTGCCATTTTTCACCTGAGAAGCAATCCATTTCATATGATTAGGATCCATGGTGTCATATTCTGCCCCTATCGACAATGTTGGCACGACAAGTTTTGGAAGTTCTTTTTTAATATCCCACTTCTCAAGTTCTCCCGACAATCCAAATTCACTTGGCCCCTGCATAGTCACATACAAAGACTGATTTATTTTACTAAAGGATCTGTTTACAGGCTCTGGCCACTTATCAGCATCTAATCGCAAGATATGTTTAGTATAAAAATTAGGAAGTAATAACTGCATGTATTCAGGATTTTCAAAATCCTTATTTTTCTCTATTTCCCTAATTCTCGCCAAAACTTTAGGATCCATCTGCTTTGCTAACACTGTATCCGCATATTTATCATAGTCAATAGCGCTCATCATCATATTTGAAATAATAAGTCCTTTAAGATTTTGTTGATACTTCAATGCATACTGCGAAGCTAAAATCCCACCCCATGAATGACCTAATAAATAAAAATTACTCTTATCTAAACCAAGAGCTATACGCACCTGTTCCACTTCTTCCACATAACGATCCAAATCCCAAAATACTGGATCATTTGGATTATCAGAGTTGCCTGTTCCTAACTGGTCGTAATAAATAAACTCTATCCCTTCCTGAGGCAAAAAGCTTTCCATACACTCAAAATATTCGTGGGTTGCTCCTGGTCCTCCATTCAAAAGCAATAGCTTCATTTTTGGATTATTACCTACGCGCTTAGTCCAAACCTTAAACTTTCCCTTCGGAGTACTGATTTCAATCATCTTTATCCCTCCTGTCTTTATACCTGCAGATCCATCTTTTAAATAAGAACTTAAATCCAAATTTCCTTCTTTAGCAGTATTTTTATCACTACATGCCGAGAAAAACAGCACACTTACAATTGACAGAAAGATATTAGTATAGACATTCATAGGTTCGTTTGATTTAAATTAATAGCATCTCGTTTTATAGTTCTAATATACTAAATTTCATTAATCATCAATTCAATAAATAGTATAGAAAGAGAACTAAATAACAGAAAAGTTTCTAATGCCAATGGCGTTTCCCTCCGGGCCGTGCTGTCCGCTGTATCTTTTGCGGGAGAATGTTTATGGGAAAAAAGAAGCCCTGCGTTCCCCGCAAAAGGATGCCGCTCCCATCACTAACGCGGCACGTGGTTAATCTGAAGCCATT
>NZ_JBYUVT010000024.1:0-79083 GCF_058135255.1 Flavobacterium sp. LK-23 | reverse complement strand
TTAAACTTTATGTTTTTCGTTTATATTCTTTACAGCGCTAAAAAAGAAAAGTTCTACATTGGTCAAACTAATGATATGGAAGACAGACTTAATAGACACAATAATGGACAATCCTTGTCTACAAAAAACGGCGTCCCTTGGAAAATCATTTATACAATTCAATTTGACTCAAGATCTGAAGCGATGATTTTAGAAACTAAAATAAAAAAAGTGGCGCAAAAAGATACCTACAAGACATAGATTTCATATATCATTTGTAGCGTAGCCCGTTTATCGCGTCCCGCCTTAAAGCGGGAAGGCCGCAGGTTCGAATCCTGCCACCCCGACAAAAGTCTTTTCAAATTGAAAAGACTTTTTTTTTTTTGCTTTAAACTCAAATAAAAAACTTTGCGCCTTTATCAGCTATTTCCTAAACATACTAGAAACGAAATAAATAGTATTGGCCACGAATTCACGAATTTTCTTTTTAAATACTTTATCTAATATTATTCGAATTAATTCGAATAAATAATCGCGAAGATTTGAAAAAATAATTCGTGAATTCGTGGCGAAAAAAAAATCGTTCTTACTATTTCTCCATACTTATATAAGAAGGATAAGATTCTTTACTAGGCAAAGTAAATTCTTCATCAAAAGGCTGTACGCCTTCTCCATTATTATATGATGCCACACGTTTTACACCAGTTGCCGTGCTTCCGCCAGTACCATTAATAACATTCTGAATATTTCCTGAACCTGCAAAACGAGTAATACACATTTTCTCGAATTTCACATTTGGATTATTAGGCGCTTCAAAACCATTCTTCTTATTCACATTTCCATCTGTTCCCGTAAAAACCGCATAAGATCCCATTCCGATAGTGTGATGTTCTTTTACCGAATTTGCTACTTTAAACGCAGCATAACCATCGACTCTTCCTCCTTGACTGCTCCAACTTGCTTGATTTGGTGCATCGTATGGTGGTTCGTTTTGAAAGAAGAAAGTTCTACCACGCTCTCCTAACCAAAAAACTTCATATTCCTGATAATGCTCTACAAACAAGGCATAAAGCGTCACATCATTTCCCGCTACAATAAGTCCGTTTTTACATCTGTCTCTTTTCCAACGTGTGTCACCACCTTTCTGCGAACCATGATCGGCACGCCACAACCAGAAATGATCTCCTACAACATTGTTACTATTTAACTGCATAGAAGCCTGAATCTGAATATTTTTTGACTGAACCCCTCCCACTCGGCAAGTAATATCACTAAGTAAAATAGGATCTGCACTATGGTTTGCATTTGATCCTTCATTACCAACTCTAACTTGGTACGTCGTACTATTCAATGAATCCATTAAAAGTCCAGCAATGATAATTCCGTCTTTATCATCAGCATAAATACATCCCCAGCTATTTTTTTCTGTTGGCTCTAGTGTCACAGAAGCAATACCAGCCCCCAGAAGTATGGCATCTTTTCTGTTTACCTGAATCGGAGCATTCAAAGCATAATGTCCCGGAGTGAAAAATATATTTTTACCAGCTTTTAATGCAGCATTTATCTCTACATCGGTATCTCCTTCTTTAGCAACATACCAATTTGCACTCAAATCTTGAATTTCACCTTTTCCTATATCTGTTGCCGACCATGAAACTCCAACTCTATCCTTTTGCCACGCTGGCACAAAAACTTTATATTCTCCGTCATTATCAATAAAAAGAAAAGGTTTTTCTCGTATAATAGGAGTTGTCGAAACTGGAGAATTACTATCATCTGCTTTTGGAGGATTTACACAACCCTGCCAAACCATATTATACGATCCTCCCATAGCCTCAGAACCGGAAGGAAAAACAGTATTTCTAGTATACCATTGTTGCTGTCCACCCCAGTTCGGTCTTTCAGATGTATAATGAGCATCAGCAATAAAACCACCGCTGCCCCAGAAGTTAGTATCTCCAATATCCGAAATATACTTTGAAGTATTTTCAATCAGCAATCTTCGTGCGCTAGTTGACTGAGAAACCGTCCATGAAAAATCACGCATTATTGCTACATTTTCAACAGAACGCCAAAATGTACAAGTCGCATTTGCTCCGCCAGAAAGATGAGGCCTTGTAAATATTGCTCCCAATTTAACGTCTGAAGGCACCTTTCCTAAACCTCCAATATGAGAATAAAATCCTAATTCTAAAGCATTAGATGTTGCAGAAGATGCAGAACCCGATCCGCCAACATCGTAGGTTTGTCCATTCACATTTGGTTTAAAATAATAAGCCTGGCGTTTTGTTGTCCACTCTCCATTGGTACCTCCTAAACCGATAGTGCTAAACTGTGCGTTAATTTCATTTCGGGCTGTTTCAGCTTTTTCATACTTTCTATCATAGAAATACATATTATCTCCAAAAATCTGATTTTCGAGTGAAATTATAATGGTAACATCATTGCGAGTTACTTTATAATAGTTCTCATATTTATTAGTGTTAGGCTTATTATCAGTAAAAGTCAATTTAGAAGTTGATCCTACTGAAACAAAATCAGATGCCAAACGGCTGCCCCCTCTACTAATTATATAATTTCCAGAAGTACCAAAAGTCGACCATGATAATGTAATACTATGTTTCTTTTTGCTGTAAACAATTTTGCGTTCAATTTTTTTATTTCCTTCTGTTTTTTCGTTATTCGAAAACGACGAAGTAAAACTGCATAAAAGTAGCATAAATGCAAATGCCGTAAATAATGAAATTGCTTTTTTACTCATAAGAATGTTCATTTTGTGGTTTGATAGATTGTAATAATTGTAATTTTAAGAAAGCCCAAAATAGCAATAATCTTCAACCTTCGAGTCCGTTTTTGAACGCAATTTTCTTATCAAAAACACTACAAAATCTCTAAATTTTGTCGTTTTATAATATAAATATGCCTTATCCAAGACATCTCTTTTTCTTTAATAGCTTTTTTTTGCCTCCAAATAAAAAAAGAAAACAAAATGAAAAAGATTCTATTATTTATTTCTTTAGTTTTTTCTACTGCTATAATCGCGCAAGAAAAAAACATCATTTCAATAGATTCATGTTCATTAGCAAAAGAAAGTGTCTTATATAAGAAAAATGCTCACGCTTCTTATTATCATGATAAATTTAATGGAAGAAAAACAGCAAGTGGAAAAAGATTCAATAATAACGAACTTACTGCTGCACATAAAAAATTCCCTTTTGGCACAATACTAAAAATAACAAACGAGGCAAACAATAAATTCACAATCGTAGAAATTACGGATCGAGGACCTTTTGTTAACGGAAGAGAAATTGATCTCAGCAAAAGAGCTTTTATGGATATTGCATCTAATAAAAAAAGTGGCTTAGTTTATGTCACTATCGAGATTTTAAAATAAAAAGATTTTCTCACTCCAAAATTAGATTCTTGTCTTTTTGAGGCAAGAATAGCACTAAATTATCCTAAAAACTTATTAATAATTTTATTTATAACTAAAATTATTTTGTGGCAAACACCCATGAAACCCCGATTAGGCAGACTTTCACAAATGTTAACAAAATAGATTTTCAGAAACCATAAATAATTGTATTTTTACGGTTCAAAATTCAGAAAATAAATGGGCAAAATCATTGCTATTGCTAATCAAAAAGGAGGCGTTGGAAAGACTACTACATCAGTAAATCTTGCTGCCTCATTAGGTGTTTTAGAAAAAAAAGTATTATTAATCGACGCTGATCCTCAAGCCAATGCTACATCTGGTCTTGGAATTGACGTAGAAACAGTTGAAGTTGGAACTTATCAAATACTTGAACATACTGTAACACCAAAAGAAGCCGTTTTAAAATGTACAGCTCCAAACGTTGACGTGATACCTGCTCACATTGACCTTGTTGCTATCGAAATTGAATTGGTTGACAAAGAAAACCGCGAATACATGCTTAAAAAAGCATTGGAAGAAGCAAAAGAAGAATATGATTATATCATTATCGACTGTGCACCTTCTTTAGGTTTGTTAACCTTGAATGCTTTAACAGCAGCAGATTCTGTAGTTATTCCTATCCAATGTGAATATTTTGCACTTGAAGGATTAGGAAAATTATTGAACACTATTAAGAGTATTCAAAAAATCCACAACCCAGATCTTGACATTGAAGGTTTATTACTAACAATGTACGATTCAAGATTACGTTTATCAAATCAGGTTGTAGAAGAAGTTCAAAAACACTTTAACGATATGGTTTTTGATACTGTAATTCAGCGAAATGTAAAACTAAGTGAGGCTCCAAGTTTTGGAGAAAGTATCATTAATTATGATGCGACAAGCAAAGGTGCCGTAAACTATATTCATTTAGCACAGGAAATTATAAAGAAAAACAGTAAATAGTTTTTATGACAAAAGTAATTAAAAAACAAGCCTTAGGAAGAGGATTATCTGCCTTATTAAAAGATCCGGAAAACGACATCAAATCAGTAGAAGACAAAAATGCTGACAAAGTTGTTGGAAACATCATTGAGCTTGAAATAAGTGCGATTGAGATAAATCCGTTTCAGCCTAGAAGCAATTTTAATGAAGAATCATTACGCGAGTTAGCCACTTCTATTAAAGAACTTGGTGTAATTCAACCTATTACTGTTCGTAAATTAGATTTTAACAAATACCAGTTAATCTCTGGAGAACGTCGTCTTCGCGCGTCTAAATTAGTAGGCTTAACTCATGTTCCTGCTTATATTCGTATTGCAAATGATAACGAATCGCTGGTTATGGCTTTGGTTGAAAACATCCAACGTCATGATTTAGATCCAATTGAGATTGCCTTATCATACCAACGTTTAATCGACGAAATTCAATTAACTCAAGAACAAATGAGTGAAAGAGTGGGTAAAAAACGTTCGACAATTGCCAACTATTTACGTCTTTTAAAATTAGATCCGATTATCCAGACCGGTATTCGTGATGGTTTTATCAGCATGGGACACGGTAGAGCAATTATCAATATTGAAGATTTAGACGTTCAAACCGATATTTACCAAAAAATCGTTAGCCAAAATCTATCAGTTCGTGAAACAGAAGCTTTAGTTAAAAATTACCACGAAGGTTTACAGCCAAAAGCAGATGGAAAGCCAAAAGCAGATGCTGCATTCGTAGTTAGAGAAACTCAAAAAAATTCTTTCAACGATTATTTTGGTTCAAAAGTTGATATAAAAGTCGCTGGTAACGGAAAAGGAAAAATTACAATTCCATTTAATTCTGAAGCTGACTTTAACAGAATTATGAAATTAATAAACGGATAGTGAATAAAATTGTCCCCATTGGTCTATTGTTCTTTCTAACAGGAACCGTTTCTCTTTTTGCCCAGGTAAAAGAAGACACGGTTTTGGTCGTAAAAGACACCACATCATTAGAAGAAATAGATCCGCTTACACCAGCAAAAGCAGCTTTTTACTCTGCAGTTCTACCTGGTTTAGGTCAAGCATACAACAAAAAATACTGGAAAATTCCATTGGTTTACGGAGCAATCGGAACAAGTTTGTATTTCTACATAGACAACAATAAAAAATACCATGATTATCGTGACGCCTACAAACGAAGATTAGAAGGTTATAACGATGACAATTACAAATATCTGGATGATAGCCGACTTATTGCTGGACAAAAATTCTACCAAAGAAATAGAGATTTATCTGCTTTATTCGTTGTCGGATTCTATGTTTTAAACATAATCGATGCCAATGTTGACGCTGCGTTAATACAATTTAATGTAAACGAAAGACTTTCAATGCGTCCAGAAATTTATCCTGCCGATGTAACATTCAAACCAAACGTGGGTCTAACTTTTAATTATAAGTTTTAATAGATTGAATTCTATTTAAAAAATCAAAAAACAAATCATAATGAAAATTGCGCTTTTAGGATACGGAAAAATGGGTAAAGTAATCGAAAGAATTGCTTTAGAAAGAGGTCATGAAATAGTTTTAAGAAAAGATGAATTTAACACCTATGACGGGCTTTCAACAGCCGATGTTGCCATCGATTTCAGCGTTCCATCAGCAGCAGTGAGCAACATTTCTGCATCTTTTAACGCTAATGTTCCTGTGGTATCAGGAACTACTGGTTGGTTAGAACATTATGACGAAATGATCGCACTTTGTAATGAGAAAAAAGGAGGATTTATTTCAAGTTCGAACTTCAGTTTGGGAGTAAATATTTTCTTCGGACTAAATGAATATTTAGCTAAAATCATGAAACAATTTGATTCCTACAAAGTTTCGATGGAAGAAATTCACCATATCCACAAACTTGATGCTCCAAGCGGAACAGCTATTTCTTTAGCTCAAGGTGTTATCCAAAACAGCGACTACGCAAATTGGACTATGGATGAAGCAAAAAAGAATGAAATTCATATTGAAGCAAAAAGAATTGGAGAAGTACCCGGAACACACACTGTAAATTACGATTCTGCTATTGACAGCATCGAAATTAAACATACTGCTCATAACCGCGAAGGTTTTGCCCTTGGAGCTGTCGTTGCAGCAGAATGGCTAGCAGGAAAACAGGGAATTTTCTCTATGAAAGATGTACTAAACTTACAATAATTGACCAAAATTCAGGATTATTAAATACTTGAATTTGAAACTTAAAATACAATATTATGACACTTTACTCTTGGTTCGTATTTTTCTTAGCCGTTCAAATTATTCATTTTCTTGGAACATGGAAATTGTATCTGGCAGCAGGAAGAAAAAGCTGGGAAGCAGCAATTCCGGTATACAATTCTATCGTCTTAATGAAGATTATCGGACGCCCAACATGGTGGACATTACTACTTTTCATCCCGATTATCAACTTGATTATGTTTCCAGTTATTTGGGTGGAAACACTAAGAACCTTTGGCAAAAAATCAACCTTAGACACTATTTTAGGACTTTTCACATTCGGTTTTTACATCTATGTTGTTAATTATACTCAAAAGTTAGAGTACCATAAAGACCGCAAATTAACTCCTGAAAATAAAGCAGCAGATACTGTTAGCTCTTTATTGTTCGCCATTATAGTCGCAACTTTAGTCCATACTTATGTTGTACAGCCTTACACAATTCCAACATCATCTTTAGAAAAATCTTTATTGATTGGTGATTTCTTATTTGTAAGCAAATTAAACTACGGCCCTCGAGTTCCAATGACAACTGTTGCATTACCAATGGTTCATGACTCTATTCCTTTAACAAAAAGTAAATCATACTTAAGCTGGCCACAATTACCTTATTTTAGATTGCCAGCTATTCAGAAAATAAACCGATGCGACATTGTAGTCTTCAACTGGCCAGTCGACACAGTTCACTATTTCTTTGAACCAAAAGGAAGACCGGGTGTTATCAAGCCAATTGATAAAAAATCAAACTATGTAAAAAGATGTGTCGGTATTCCTGGAGACAGCTTATCAATAAAAGACGGTTATGTTTTTATTAACGGAAAAAAACTAGTTTTACCTGAAAGAGCAAAACCTCAATACTCATACGCTGTAGCATTAGACGGAAAAACACCTATTGACTTTGAAACCATTTTCAAAGAATTAGACATTACGGATCCAGCAGGTTTTAGAACTGAAAAAAGAGATACTCTTTATTTAGGCGCATTAACAGAAGCTGGAGCAGAAAGATTTAAACACACTCCAGGAGTTACTGCTGTAATTAGAAAAGTTGACACAGGAGACAACAACGACATTTTCCCTCACATCAACAAATGGAACCAAGACAATATGGGACCTATTTACATTCCTGAGGCAGGAAAAACAGTTGCTCTAACCAATGAGTCTCTTCCATTCTATAAAGAGATCATCACCAATTATGAAGGAAATACATTAGAACTGCAAGGCTCGAAATTCATAATTAACGGAAAACCGGCAACAACATATACCTTCAAACAAAACTATTACTGGATGATGGGAGACAACCGTCATAACTCAGAAGATAGCCGTTACTGGGGTTATGTTCCAGAAGATCACATTGTAGGAAAACCAGTTTTCATTTGGATGAGCTGGGATACTAACGGAAAAGGCATCAATAAAGTTCGCTGGAGCCGAGTATTTACAACTGTAGATGGTGAAGGTCAGCCTCAATCTTATTTCAAATACTTCCTAATCCTTTTAGCTATCTATTTTGTAGGAGATTTTATTTGGAAAAAAAGAAGAGAAAATAAAGCATAATTAAAAAAAAGTTATTTTTGTATCAGGTTTCAAGTTTCACGTTTTTACGTCAACTTGAAACCTGATACTTTTAAACTTGAAACAAAACGAAATGAATTCCTTAATACTTCCAACTTATTTTCCATCTATCAGTCATTTTGCCGTAATTGCACAATCTGAAAACATTACTTTTGAAATGGAAGATAATTTTCAGAAACAAACTAATAGAAATAGAACTTACATCTATAGTCCTAATGGAATTCAATTATTAAATATCCCTGTTAAGCATTCTAAAGCGACACATCAGAAAACAAAAGACGTTTTGATCGAAAACGAATTTGATTGGCAGAAACAACATTTTAAATCGCTTGAAGCGGCATATAGAAGCTCTCCGTTCTTCGAGTACTTTGAAGACGATATTGCTCCTATTTTTGAGAAAAAACACCATTTTTTGATGGATTTAAACTTCGAGGTTTTAGACATTGTTACGAAATGTCTTAGAATGAAATTAGAATTTGGAAAAACAACGGAATATTTTCATGAAGTAAATGATTTTTCCGATTTCAGATATTTGGCAAATGGTAAAAAAGATGCAAATTCTTTCGAAAAATACACTCAGGTTTTTGACGACAAACATGGCTTCATCAACAATTTAAGTGTTTTGGATTTACTTTTTAATGAAGGCAAGTTTGCAATGGATTATCTAAAAACACAGAAAATCATCTAAGCTATGAATTATGAATTATGAGTTATGAGTTAAAAGTAATGAGCTATGAATTCTCATATCGTCTTAACTTTTTTACTTTTCACTTTTCACTTTCTGCTAATAAATCATTCCACCAAAAGTCTTGTCATTATGGGATAATGATCTGAGTTTTCGAAATCAGAGAAACTTTCAAATTGCTTTACTTTCATTTTACTGTCTGTAAAAATATAGTCAATTCTTGCAGGATAATATTTGAATTTATAAGTAGCTCCAAAACCTTCTCCCGCTTCTTCAAAGGCATCCTTTAGCTTGCCTTTAATGCTTCTATAAACATAAGAAAACGGACTGTTATTCATGTCGCCACAAATAATAATCGGATAATTACATTTCTTAATATGCTCTTTAAAAATTTCAGCCTGTTCTTGCTGCTGTGTAAATCCTTTACTGATTCTAGCATAAATACGCTGTGATTTTTTCTGATTTACATTATCAATATCATCAGAAATCTCGCTTACATCTGGAGATATCTTAATGGATTGCAAGTGCATATTATAGACACGAATAATATCTTTTCCGCGCTTAATATCAGCATAAACAACATTATTATCTGATTTAGGAAAAACAATCTTTCCTTCGTCTATAATAGGAAATTTAGAAAAAATAGCCTGTCCCGTTTTAATTTTTTTACCATCAATAAAAATATAACGGTGCGGATATACTTTTAAATCTAAATGTGCAGAATTTGAATATTCTTGAATACACAAAATGTCAGGATCTTTTTCGTCGATAAAAGATTTAATATTGGACGGAATATCATCACGATCCAACCACTTAAAGACATTAAACAGACGTACATTATAACTCATCACAGAAAAATCCTTTTCGTCCTTCACATACTCTTTTCCAGAAAACTTATAAAATTTACTAATAAATGTAATTCCTGTTAGCAAAACCAAACCAGACAAAATAAGACGTTTTTTAAACTGAATTCCCCAATAGATAAAAAACAATGTATTGGCCACAAAAAAGGCCGGCATAAACAAAGTAAGCACCGATAAAAGCGGAAAACTTTTAGGTGCTAAAAAAGGCAAAACATAGACACTAAATGTAAGCACAGTCAGTACTATGTTCAAAAAGAACATTATTTTATTAAACCAAGAAAGGTTTTTCATATTTATCTCCTACAAGTTTATTTTCCAGCTTTAAATAAAAACTCTTTTTCTTCTTTTGTTAAGCAGTCGTATCCTGACTGGCTTATTTTGTCTAAAATCTCATCAATCTGTTGCTGCGTTTTATCTTTCGTAACAATTCGCGATGTGGTTTTTTCTGTAGGTTTTCTGTAATTTTTATGAACTTTAGTAAATGGGGTCGTAGGTGATTTTTTAAAGAGATTCGCAAAGAAATCTAAAGTTTTAGAAACGATAGTACTTAAATCGGTACCGTTTTGTAGCAATTTAATATAAAGAAAACCGAAGAAGGCACCAGCGAGATGTGAAATATGCCCGCCCATGTTTCCAAGACGAAACTGCATCAAATCTAAAATTATAATAACAGCAGTAATATGCCAAAGCTTTACATTTCCAAATAGAAACAAGCGAACATTCATTAGCGGAGAATAAGTTGTTGTAGCAACCAAAATTGCCATGATGGCAGCAGATGCTCCAACAATGGAACCTCCAATATTAGACAGATAAAAACTCAATGCAAAAGCCACTCCTGCAAAAAGAGCACTTAAAAGATATAATCCTAAATATTGCTTTTGAGTAAAATATGTGAGAAACAAAGAGCTGGCAAAATTAAGCACCATCATATTAAACAATAAATGCAAAAAACCATCATGAAAGAAAGCGTACGTTAAAAAAGTCCAAGGTTTAAACATAAAAACCTGAGGATCTGAAGACAAAGCAATCCAACTCGGAAAATTAAAAAAACCATTTGAATAGTTATAGAAGAAAATAAGCGATACAATAAAACATGCTATATTCCAGTACATGACACGCATGGCAATACCTCCTAATCTATATTGTAATTTTAAATCGTCTAAAATATTCATAGAAACTCTTTTGTTTTAGAATTTGTACTTTAAAGTTAAAAATTAATTCCAACGGTTGTTATTAAACTGATTTTTTTTCCAGTACCACATCATTAAAAAACCAGTAATTGCACCTCCAACGTGGGCAAAATGCGCTATACCTGTACCGCCACCCCCAAACAGAGAAGTACCTTTAACACCTAAAAACAAATCCATTAATAAAAGCCCAGGAACAAAGTATTTAGCTTTGATTGGAACTGGAATAAACAAAAGTGCCAATTCTGCATTAGGAAACATAAAAGCAAAAGCAGTCAGCAAACCGTAAATAGCACCGGATGCCCCAACAACAGTTCCAATGTAAGCACTTGTAAATCCGTCAAATTGAGCTGAACTTACTAAGCTTTGCCATCTCGTATCGATTTTTCCCTGACTTAAAATATTTAAGATATCCGCTTTATGAAATCCGTTTGCTGTCAATACATTAATTGTATCCTCAAAAAAGTAATAATTTACCGCTGTATGAAGCAATGCTGAACCTAAACCACAAGAGATGTAAAAAAATAAAAACTTTTTACCTCCCCAAAAATGCTCTAAAGCAGATCCAAAAGAAACCAATGCAAACATATTAAACGCAATATGCATAATCCCGCCATGCATAAACATATGTGTAATAGGCTGCCATACTCGGAAACTTGGATTTTCTGGAAAGAACATCGCAAAATACTCGTAAGACATTGGCACTAACTGAGAACCAATAAAAAATATAATATTAATAATAAGCAGTTGTTTAACTACTGGAGTCATATTCATCATAAAGCAAACTTTTTATCTATATCTTCAACACGCATGGTAATGAAGGTAGGTTTTTGAAAAGGTGAAATATTAGGATCTTTACAAGCAAACAATCCGTTTACCAAATTATCTTGTTCTTTTTCGGTTAAATAAGATCCTGTTTTAACCGCTAAACTTTTGGCCATTGACTTGGCAATTGTATCGTTCTGACTGTAACTATTTGCCGGGATTCCGTCTTGCAAATCACTTAATAGTTGTTCAATTACCTGCGAGACTTCACTTTCTGTAATATTTACAGGGATTCCAGAAATTACAACATGATCGGTTTTGCTTTCGTCAAAAACAAATCCAGTAGTTTCTAAAGAAGGTTTTAATTCTTCAATTAATTCCATTTCAGATGCCGAATAAAACAAATCTAAAGGAAAAAGCAACTGTTGGCTCGAAGCTTGATTAACGGTCATATTCAGCAAAAATTGTTCGTACAAAATTCGCTGATGCGCACGCTGCTGATCTACAATAATCATTCCTGATTTTATTGGCGAAACGATATATTTTTTATGAATTTGATACGTTTTCTGAGTAGCTTGTTCTACATCTTCATCATTAAACAAAGAAGAAGTCACTTCTTCATTTTCGAATGTGAATGGCGAACTTTCTATACTTTCTGGATTTTCGATATCTAAACCAACATATAAACTTTCCCAGCTTGTGGTTGGTTCTACCCTTTTGGAATAACCCGAATACGATGTACCAGAAGAAGATGATCCCGACGAAGATGAAAAAGAAGACCCCGAACTATATCCTGATGATCCCGAAGCAGCTTTACTATAATGCTGATTGGTTTTATCATCAGTAAACGGATTAAAAGTTCCATCCACCTGAATCGTAGGCACTTCTGCCTCGACATTTTTATAATGGTATGGTGTATCTAAATTAGCATCCCGATCAAAATCTAAAACTGGAGCAACATTAAACTGTCCTAAGCTGTGCTTGATGGACGCTCTTAAAATAGCATACAAGGCTTGCTCGTCATCAAACTTAATTTCCGTTTTAGTTGGATGTATATTGATATCAATTGTATTTGGCGGAACCTGCAGATACAAGAAATAACTTGGCTGAGAACCATCTTTCAGCAATCCGTCGTATGCAGACATTACTGCATGATGTAAGAAACTGCTTTTTATAAATCGATCGTTTACAAAAAAGAACTGTTCTCCTCTATTTTTCTTAGCAAATTCAGGTTTACATACAAAACCTTGAACGTTTATAATTTCGGTATCTTCATTTACGGGAACCAATTTTTCATTAGTTTTTCCAGACATAATACCAACAATTCGCTGACGATATCCTGCTGCCGGAAGATTGTACATCTCACTTCCGTTATGGTAAAAACTAAAATGAATATTTGGATGTGCCAATGCTACACGCTGGAACTCATCCATCACGTGACGAAATTCAACCGTATCGGACTTTAAGAAATTACGGCGAGCTGGAATATTAAAAAACAAGTTTTTAACCGCAAATGAAGTTCCTTTTGGCAAAACAGCCACTTCTTGCGAAACAAATTTACTTCCCTCAATTACAATGTGCGTTCCCAGTTCATCCTGATCTTGTTTGGTTTTCATTTCCATGTGGGCAATCGCTGCGATAGAAGCCAAAGCCTCTCCACGGAAACCTTTTGTTCCAAGCGAAAACAAGTCTTCTGCCTGGCGGATTTTGGAAGTAGCATGACGGGCAAAACACAAACGGGCATCTGTAACGGTCATTCCTACACCATTATCAATTACCTGAACTAGCGATTTACCAGCATCTTTTATAATTAATTTGATATCAGTTGCTTTGGCGTCAACAGCATTTTCTAACAATTCTTTTACAACTGAAGCTGGTCTTTGAACCACTTCTCCAGCAGCAATTTGGTTAGCAACGTGATCAGGAAGCAATTGAATAATACTCGACATTAAGCAAAAATAATTTTAAAGTTTAGATTAGGTTTTTTATAAACCAAGAAGTACAAATTTAGTGAATTTTGATTGGCTTTTAGAATAAGAATAATCATAAAAAAAACAAAAACTACAACAGTCTACAAAACAGAAGAATTGCAATTTATATTAATTCATTTTTGCAATTTCATCAAGTGTATAAACTTTATATTCAATCCCCATTCGCTTTGCATTTTCCTCAACTGTTGTAGTAAAACCAGCTTCTTTTCGCAGTTTATTAACTTTTTTTGGATTTTGAATTGGAGAAACGTAATTAAAAAATTCTTTCTTTCCGGTCTGTTTATTTGTAATTAATTTCCCTTGTCCTTGAGTTCCATAAATCTGCTCTTTACCTTGCTGAGTCAGATAACGATCTTCCATCATTGCAAAACGAGTAAACGCAATTTCTCCTTTTTTAGCCGCAGCTTCAATCAAAGGCAAATATTTTGATATTTCTTTACTATGCTGAATAACATACCATGCCGATTCATTTGTTGGTTCGCCTACTAAGCTTTTCCCGGGATAACCATAATCCAGAATAATTTTTTCAATCTTCTTCATATTGACAGAATCCTGCGCATTCATATACATCCATATATTATTTTTGAAATTATTGTCGTCCTGCCTACCGATTTCCTTTAAAATTTCTTTTTTTCTAATTTCTGTTGTTTCAGAATCTAGATATTCTCTAAGAATCTGATCTGATTTCATAATCGAATCCAATTCTATTTTTAAACTTTGATTGATTTTATTTTGAGCCAAAATAACCTCAGAAAATAACAATAATAAAATAAGAAGTGAAGGTCTTTTCATAATTCCAAAATTTGATATCAACTCAAATATAATATAATTCCAAATTCGATGCGACCTAATACAATCACAAAAAAAGCATAAAAAAACCTATACTTTAACAGTATAGGTTTTAATATTTTTAAAACAAACGTGCTTATTCGTTTTCTATTTTTTTCGGAGAATCTTCAATTTGAATGGCTCCCGAAGCTAACAATGGCTGATTATAGACGTGAGCTATTGAAGCCTGCTGACGAATATAAGCCATTTTTATTGCTGCAATTGCCGCTTCAGTTCCTTTGTTTCCGTGAACTCCTCCACTTCTGTCAATAGATTGTTGCATATTATTATCTGTTAAAACACAGAAAATAACCGGAACATCAGTTTGAACATTCAAATCTTTGATTCCTTGCGTAACGCCTTCACAAACAAAATCAAAATGCTTAGTTTCTCCTTGAATTACGCATCCAATTACGATAACTGCATCAACATTTTGTGTCTGAAGCATTTTTTTAGCGCCGTAGATTAGCTCAAAACTTCCTGGAACATTCCAACGGATAATTTGTTGGGCAGGAACATCGCAATCAACCAAAGCATCAAAAGCACCATTATAAAGTCCTTCTGTTATAGTGTCATTCCATTCAGAAACAACAATCCCAAACCGAAAGTCTTTCGCGTTTGGGATTGTGTTTTTATCGTATTCTGATAGATTTTTATTTTCAGTAGCCATCTGTAATATTTTAGATTTTTGATTTTAGAATTTAGATTCGTAACTACAAATCTACAATCTAAAATCTAAAGTCTAAAATTTTTATTGTGCTAATCCAATCAAAGCATCAACAGACGCTGCTTCTGGAGTATTATCGTAATTATCTTTAATATCATTAAAGTATTTCAAAGCATCTTCTTTTTGTCCTAAAGCTAAAGCAGTTTTTCCAGCTTTTAACAAGAAACGAGGTGTTGTAAAATCGTTTTTGTTAGACTCAGCAGCTTTCACATAAAAATCTAAAGCTTCTTTTTGCTGATTTTTTTGAGAATAAGCATCTCCTGTAGCACCTTTAGCTAAAGCGCTTAAAACTACATCTTCTGATTTGAATTCACCTAAATATTTAATTGCCTCATCAAATTTACCAGTATTTAAGTAAGCGATACCAGCATAATAATTTGCTAAATTTCCAGCGTCAGTTCCAGAATATTCGTCAGCGATTTTAATAAATCCGAATTTACCTTCAGAACCGTTTAATGATAATTTGAATAATGAATCGCTAGAAACGCCGTTTACAGCTTTTTCAAAGTTTTGTTGCGCAACAAACATTTCACTTGCAGCCTCTTCTTGTTTCGGAGTTGCTATAAATTTTTGGTAAGCCAAATATCCAATTGTAGCAACCGCGATACCAGCAACTAAACCAATAATGATTTTTTGATTTTTAGCCACCCAATCCTCAGTTCTTGAAGCTGTTTCGTCTAATTTTGAGAAAACTCCAGCTGTTGTGCTGTCTTTTTCGTCAATAACTACTTGTTGCTCTTCAGTAACCACTTCTTTTACTTCCTTTTCTTTTGGTGTCTTATATCCTCTTTTATTGTAAGTTGCCATTTAAAATTTATTTAGTGAACGGCAAAAATAAAATTTTTATTGAAACTGAGGTAAAAAATTTCAATTTTATCACTATTTTAAAAGAAATATTTTCATGATTCAGTCATGCTTTCGCAAAAGCGGTAAAATAAATAAGCCTAAGAAAGGGCTAAAGCCAATTATATCGATAATTTTCGGTAATTTGCAGCCTCAAATTTTTACTGCTCAAAAGCCGTAAATATTACACTTGGAGTCCTTACAAATGCATTTAAACAAAATCTCATTATTTAATTACAAGAACTTTTCTGAAGCAAGTTTTGATTTTGACATCAAAATAAACTGTTTTGTTGGAAAAAATGGCATTGGAAAAACTAATGTGCTCGATGCTATTTATCATTTGGCATACGGAAAAAGTTATTTTAATCCGCTTGCTGTTCAAAACATCAAACATGGCGAAGAGTTTTTTGTCATTGATGCAGAACTCGAAAAAAATGAAAGAACCGAGAAGATTGTTTGCAGTTTAAAAAAAGGACAGAAAAAAGTTCTAAAGCGAAATGGAAAACCTTACGACAAATTCTCCGATCATATTGGTTTTATTCCGTTAGTTATTATTTCGCCCGCAGATAGAGATTTGATCGTTGAAGGAAGCGAAACGCGCCGTAAATTTATGGACAGTGTGATTTCGCAATTAGACGTTACTTATCTACACGAATTAATACAATATCAAAAGGTACTCACACAGCGAAATGCACTTTTAAAATATTTCGCATTGAATCATGTTTTTGACAATGATACCTTATCTATATATAACGAACAGTTACAAGGCTACGGAAAATCGATTTTTGAAAAACGAAAAGATTTCCTAGAACAGTTTATACCTATATTTAATAGACACCATCAGGCAATAACGGGATCTGAAGAAAGTGTGCAATTGGTTTACGAAAGTCATTTGTTCGAAAAAGATCTTTTAACACTTTTGCAGGAAAACATCAATAAAGATCGCGCGCTACATTATACCTCTGTTGGAATCCATAAAGATGATTTGTCTTTTGAAATTGATTTGCATCCGATAAAAAAATTCGGATCTCAAGGTCAGCAGAAATCTTTTCTAATTTCTTTAAAATTGGCGCAATTCGAGTTTTTGAAAAAACAAAGCGGTGTAAAGCCCATTCTTTTGTTTGATGATATTTTTGATAAACTGGACGAAACGCGTGTAGCCAAAATTGTAGAAATGGTAAACAGTGAAACCTTTGGACAGCTTTTTATTTCGGATACGCATCCAGAAAGAACCGAAGCGATTGTAAAATCGACACATCAGACTTATAAGATATTCAATTTGTAAAGTTTTTTTACCACGAATTACACGAATTTACGCGAATTATTTTTGCCACAGATTGCAAGGATTAAAATGATTCAATCTGTGTAAATCTTTTAATCCGTGGCAAAATAAGAAAATAAATTCGTGTAAATTCGTGCAATTAGTGACAAACTAAAAAAACGAATTAGAAAAAAAGTAACTGCAATCAAAAAACACAGAATATGCTAACGAAAGAATCATTGCAATTTTTAGACGATTTAAAAAAGAACAATAACCGCGAATGGTTTCAGGAAAATAAAAAACGATATGAAGTTTTTAAGAAAGATTACCATCAATTGGTAAGTGATTTTCTGGATGCCATGAAACCGCTCGATCCTTCATTGGAATTATTGGAAGTTAAAAACTGCACTTTCAGAATAAACCGTGACATTCGTTTTTCTAAAGACAAATCTCCTTATAAAGCACATTTAGGCGTTTGGATGTCAGCTGGTGCAAAAGGCGCAAATCGTGCCGGATATTATGTTCATATAGAAAAAGGTGCGAGTTTTATTGCTGGCGGATTTTATTCGCCTGAAGCGGAAGACTTAAAGAAAGTCCGTAAAGAAATCGCTTTTTTCTACGAAGATTTACAGGAAATTTTAAACGAAAAAAACTTCAAGAAAGAATTTGGAAGTTTAGACATCAACGAAAACAATTCACTTAAAAGCATGCCTCGCGGTTACGAAAAAGACCATCCTGCAATTGAGTTTTTAAAATTAAAAAGTTTCACCGCAACTCAGGTTTATAATGTTTCTGAGGTGACGGAAAAAGATTTCGTAAAAAAAATGAGCCAAAAATTGATTGCTTTAAAACCACTAAACGAATTCATCAACCGCGCTTTGGATACTGAAGAATTTTAGTTTTATTTGCCACAGATTTCACAGATTCTCACAGATTAATTTTTCGCAATTGCAAAATCATTTTAATCTTTTTAATCTGTGGCAAAAAACAACAACAGAATGAAAAGGAAAATACTTTTTCTTGGAGAATCTTATCGCGCTGATGCCATCACTTGGATGAAAGGCCTAAAAGAATTTGGTGATTTTGAAATTATTACTTGGGAACTTCAAACTTCTAACAACCATAGATTCAAACGCATTTTAGAGTATTTCTTCTCTCCTCTTTCTATTCGAAAAACAATCAGAAAAGAAAAACCAGACATGGTAATTGCTGAAAGAACCACTAGTTATGGTTTTCTTGCAGCGATTTCTGGCTCTAAAACCATTGCAATCGCACAGCAAGGACGAACCGATTTATGGCCTGAAGAATCTAAATTGTATCCTTTTAAGAAATTCATACAAAAATATGCTTTCAAAAAAGCACATTTAATTCACGCTTGGGGACCAGTAATGGCAGTTCACATGAAAGCAACTGGTGTTGACATGAACAAAGTTTTGGTTCTTCCTAAAGGAATTGATTTATCTCTTTTTACACCTTCAACAAATCATTCTAACAAAATTGAAGCAATTGTTACGCGCTCGCTTCAGCCAGAATACCGACACGATTCTATTTTAAAAGCTTTCGGAATCTTAAGCCAAAAAGGAATTGATTTTTCTTTGACGATTGTTGGCGATGGAACAAGACTGCAATATTTAAAAGATTTGGCGAGAGAGCTGCAAATCGAAAATAAAGTGATTTTTACAGGAAGAATCCCGAATACAGAACTTCCAAAATTACTGCAGCAATCCAATGTTTACATCAGCATGCCTACTACTGAAGGCGTTTCTGCCTCTTTATTTGAAGCAATGGCATGCAATTGTTATCCTATAGTATCAGATATTCCAGGAAACCAAAGCTGGATTACGCATCGAGAAAACGGGCAATTAATTACAATTGACGACACTGAAATGTTAGCCAATGAATTAATCTTGTCTTTTGAAAATCCCGAATTGCGAAACGAAGCGATTACTCGAAATAGAAAATTTGTGGAGGAAAATGCAAATTATTATATTAATATGAAGGTTATTTCGCAGAAGTATCATGAATTGATTAATCTGCGTGATATTTAAACGCAAAGTTCGCTAAGATTTACGCCAAGAACGCAAAGCTTAGCGAACTTTGCGTAAACTTTGTGCCTTTGCGGTAAAATACAACCACAAATAAATTATAATCCTTACTTTTGACTCATATTAAAAAGCCTTTTATTTATGGAAATCCAATCCAATTTTTCTTTAAAAAAATATAATACTTTCGGCATTGAAGCCAATGCCAAACAATTTGTTGCCGTTCACTCTATTGCTGAATTAAAAACAGTTTTAGAAGCAAACAAAAACGAGAAAAAATTCATTTTAGGAGGCGGAAGCAATATGCTTTTGACAAAAGACATTGACGCTTTAGTTATTCATATTGATTTAAAAGGCAAAAAAACAATTAAAGAAGACGACGATTTTGTTTGGGTTGAAAGTCAGGCCGGTGAAACTTGGCACGATTTCGTACTTTATACAATCGATAATAATTTTGGCGGATTAGAAAATATGTCTCTTATTCCTGGAAATGTCGGTACAACACCAGTTCAGAATATTGGCGCTTACGGAACGGAGATTAAAGACACTTTCGTTTCTTGCGAAGCCATGAATATTGAAACTCAGGAAATGAGAACTTTCAACAATGCTGAATGTAATTTTGGCTACCGCGAAAGCATTTTCAAACATGAAGTAAAAGACCAATATATTATTACTTCGGTTATTTTTAAATTGACCAAACGCAATCATAAAATCAACACCTCTTACGGAGATATTTTGGCTGAATTAGCCAAAAATAACATTACAGAACCAACATTAAAAGATGTGAGTAATGCTGTAATCGCTATTAGACAGAGTAAATTGCCAGATCCAAAAGAACTAGGAAACAGCGGAAGTTTCTTCAAAAATCCGATTTTATTGAAATCTGATTTTGAGAAAATCCACCAAAAATTCCCAGAAATGAAATTTTACGAAGTTTCAGAAACCGAAGTAAAAGTTCCTGCCGGCTGGCTTATTGAACAAGCTGGGTTTAAAGGAAAACGTTTTGGAGATGCTGGAGTTCATAAAAACCAAGCTTTAGTTTTAGTAAATTACGGAAACGCAACAGGACAGGAAATTTTAGCTGTTTCAAAAGAAGTTCAGAAAACCGTTTTTGAAAAATTCGGCATTCAAATTGAGGCAGAAGTAAATGTGATTTGAAAACTTCATTAATTCAAATTTTTTAATGAAAAAACTAAATTTAGGAATTCTTCTTATTCAATTCTTAGGAATGATCTTCCTAATTAACGGCATTTACCAATTGCGATTATATACGGCCGCCGAAAAAGTTATTTGCATAAAAAATCAATTTCAATTTCAGAAATCAGAAAACTGGGATTCATTATTCCCTACAAATAAAGATGTTCTAAATTTCTGGCCAAGTATCTACATTTGGATATTTTTCGGTTTATTAATTGGAATTTTCTATGTTGCCTTTCTAAATTGGAAAAGTAAACTTTCGTCTATCAATACCATTCTACTAGCAATAGCTTTATACATTCTTTTAAGACTAAAGTTTTTTAGAAGAGAAATATTTTCACATATTTTTCGACCACTTAGAGTTTTGCTTTCAGATGATTTTGCTACACAATGCTTAATCGAAGGAATTATTTTTACACTTATTGGCGTTGCTATTATTTACTTTAGCGTCAATTCGAAATTATTTAATTTAAAAAAAGAAGAGACTGATCATTAAATCATTAAAATACTTCCTTAAATTCTCTGACATAAAACAAAATAAAGATGTATACACCCAATTTATACAAAAATGAAAATCCTGAGGAAATCAGAGCTTTTTTGAAAGAAAACAGTTTTGGAATCCTGATTAATCAGACCAACGGAAAATTATGCGCAACTCATATTCCGATAGAATTGGAAATGAATGCTGACGGAAAAGAAATCTTGCAAGGACATATTTCAAAACTGAATCCGCAAGCTGAAGGCTTCAGAGAAAATGATCAGATTTTGGCCATTTTTACAGGTCCGCACAGTTACATTTCTTCTTCTTGGTACGATCACGAAAATGTGCCAACTTGGAATTACATAGCTGTACATGCTTACGGAAGAATCAAAATTGTAGATTACGAAACTTCTGTAGAACAACTGAAAAAACTGGTCGACAAATACGAAGTAAATTCTAATAATCCAGTACGAGTTGAAGATTTATCTGAAAAAACAATGCGCGAAGCCAGAGGGATTTTTGGTTTTGAAATCGAAATTGACGAAATTCAAGCCACAAAAAAACTCTCCCAAAACCGCGACGATCATAATTACAAAAACATAATTTCGGAATTGGAAAAAACCGAAAACCCTCAGTCTATTGCTGTTGCAAAAGAAATGTCAAAATGCCGAAAGTAAATCTGCTTTAGCTATTGAAATTATCGAATTGATAAGTACATTTGCAGTCGCAGAACGTGAAAATTAATAGAATCAAATAAATCAGATGCTTATATACATATTTTACTTTTTTATTGCTATTGTCGTAGTTCAATTATTTTATTATTTAGGAGTCTTTGGGAAATTTGCTTTTGCTAAGCCACAGCAAATTAAGCCTAAAAATCTTCCAGTTTCTGTAATCGTTTGTGCTAAAAACGAAGAAGAGAATGTAAAAAAATACGTTCCGATTTTGGCACAGCAAGATTATCCAGATTTTGAAATTGTCTTAATCGACGATGCCTCTAGCGATGAAACTCTTGAAGTTTTTGAAGAATTTGAAAAAGAATTCTCTAATATCCGTTTGGTAAAAGTCGAAAATAATGAGGCTTTCTGGGGAAATAAAAAATACGCTTTAACGCTTGGAATAAAAGCGGCAAAGAAAGATTATTTACTTTTTACAGATGCAGATTGTTTCCCAAGTTCAAAAGACTGGATTACCTCTATGACTTCTCATTTTACGATGAACAAAACAATCGTTTTAGGATATGGAGGTTATGAAAAAGTAGAGCGTTCGTTTTTAAACAAAATTATTCGCTTTGAAACTGTTCTAACAGCAATACAATATTTTTCTTGGGCAAAAATGGGACTTCCTTATATGGGAGTCGGCAGAAATCTTGCTTACAAAAAAGAAGAGTTTTTTAATGTAAATGGTTTTATTGACCACATTCAGATTCGTTCTGGAGATGACGATTTATTCATCAATCAAGCCGCAAATAAAACAAACACTACTATTTCTTATACGCCTGAAAGTTTTACCTATTCAAAACCTAAGACTACTTACAAGGAATGGTTTACTCAGAAAAGAAGACATATTTCTACCGCAGAACATTACAAGTTCTTTGATAAAATGCAATTAGGATTATTCTTCATTTCACAATTATTTTTCTTTTTATTAGTTATTGTATTATTAGCATTTCAATTCCAATGGATTGCCGTATTAGCAATTTTAGCAACGCGCTATACTGTTGTATGGACCGTAATTGGATTTTCAGCAGGAAAATTAAAAGAAAAAGATATTAAAATTTGGTTTCCAGTTGTTGAGATAGCGCTTATATTAACGCAAATTAATATCTTTATAACTAATATCTTTTCAAAACCCGTATATTGGAAATAAATTCTAAAATAGAAAAAGCAAAAAAAGGCGATCAGATCGCCTTTACTTTTTTATTAGATCATTATTGGAATGAGGTGTATTCGTTTATGCTCAAACGAACCGAAAACGAAACCACCGCAGAAGATATTACGATAGAAACTTTCTCCAAAGCTTTTGACAAAATAGCTTCTTATAATTCAGAGTTTCAGTTTAACACCTGGCTTATTGCAATTGCAAAAAATGTCTATATTGATTTGCTTCGAAAAAAGAAAACCAATCTTTTTATAGAAATCACAGACAATGAAGACCAACAGGCATATAATATTGCCGACCCTACTCCATCTGCAGAAGATGCTTTAATTAAAGAACAGAATCTTTCTCGTCTGCTTCTATGCATCAAAGAACTTAAACCACACTACCAAGAAGTAATTCAGCTTCGTTATTTTCAGGAAATGTCTTATCAGGAAATTGCGGTTAAGATAAACGAACCCCTAAGCAGCGTTAAAGTAAAGCTTTTACGAGCTAAAAAATTATTAGCCGAAATTATCGAACGTAACAGATAATTTATTATCTTTAAATAAAGAATAAACAATTACTCGTTTTATTCTTAAAATAAACAGATTTCCATAATACTAAAACTACAACTTTTACGTTGTTAGCTCAAACCTAAACCTTTTTTGCGTATGATTTAAAGTTACTTAACCTTAAAACCCAAAAATTATGTCTAAATTAAGCATTTATGAAAACAAGTGGACCGATCTTGTTTTCGAGAACAAAAACAAAGAATACGGCGCTTATCAGCTACGTCAGGAGAATTCCAAAAACTCTGTTACAGCTCTCTTTATGGGTTTATTGTTAATAACAGCTTTAGGAAGTGCACCGGTACTTATTAGCAAAATTACGACTTCAACTGTCGAAGTTGAGCCAGAACCTAAGATCTACGAACCAACGATTGTACATGTTGATCCAATTGTTGTGCCGCCACCGCCAGCTCCGCCTGCACCTGTGGTTGAACATAGTACAGCTCCAAAAACAGATGCGGTACAGTTAACAAATCCTGTAGTTACGAGAACACAAGAGGCAGTTGAAAATATTGCAGCAAATACAGAAAATGTACCTGCTACAGATAATAATACAACTGGAAATGGGCCTGCAATTAATGCAATGCCTTCTTCTGCAGGAAATGGAGATGTTGCTTCGGTTGCACCGCCAACCAACGATCCTGTTTCAGTTGCGGTTCTGGATAAGCTTCCAGAATTCCCAGGTGGAATCGCGCAGTTTTACAAGTATGTTGGAAACAATTTCCGCAGACCAGAACTTGATGTAGAAAAAACATTAAGAGTGTATGTATCGTTTGTAGTTGAAAAAGATGGATCGCTTACTGACATTATGGTAAAAAATGATCCTGGTTACGGAGTGGGAAAAGAAGCGATTAGAGTTCTTAAATCATTGAAAACAAAATGGGTTCCAGGAATTCTAGACGGAAAACCAGTGAGAACTGCATACAACCTTCCTATCACAATAAAAACAGAAGTCGAATAATATAAATATTTTGAAAAGTGAAAAAGCAGAACTTAGGTTCTGCTTTTTTGTTTACATTTAATTCATCAATCAAACCCTAGCTAATTAAAATTCAACTTTAATGCCTTTTACATTTTCGCATCCTGCAATAATTCTTCCGTTAAGATATTTACCAAAATCATGGTTTTCTATAACAGCATTAGTAATCGGAAGCCTTACTCCTGATTTCGAATATTTTCTCCGCATGAAAGTTAAAAGTGATTACAGCCATACTCTAAATGGTATTTTCTGGTTTGATTTACCTTTTGCTCTTTTACTAACTTTTCTCTTTCATAATTTAACTAAAAATCTCTTGTTTCAAAATCTTCCATTTTTTATAAAAAACAGAATTCTAATTTTTGCAGATTTTGACTGGAATGTTTATTTTAAAAGAAATTGGCTTATTGTTCTAATCTCTTTGTTAATCGGAATATTTTCTCATCTTTTCTGGGATGCCTTTACACATAAACATGGTTATTTTGTCAATCAATTTGATGCTTTTCAAAACACCGTATCAATATTCAGAGTAGAAATTCCGTTTTGGAAAATAGCGCAGCATTCAAGTACTCTTTTTGGAATTATTGTTATACTATATGCGTTCTCTAAACTCCCAAAAGTTTCTTATCCGCAAACCGCTATTAATAAACTGTATTGGAGTGCTGTTGTTTTATTTACCGTTACGATTATATCAATGAGATTTGCATTAAATCCAAAAGCTTTAAATATTGGAAATTTAATTGTGACTTTTATAGCGTCCTTTCTAATTGCCATAACAATAGTCCCGTTAATAATTAAATTTAAATCCAATCAAAAACAATAACAAAATCGACTACATTTACTACTTCAAAACGGAAATCATTTTAACTAAATTAAAACAGAATAATGGGAATATTTTCAGCAATTCTTGGCAATGCGGGTTCAGTAAGTCAAGAAGATTTAATTAAAAAATACGGACAGCTTTTGACAGCAAATGAAGAAATCGAAATGGGTTTTAAACTTATTCGCGATACTTTTATTTTCACCAACAAAAGATTAATCTTGGTTGATGTACAAGGAATTACAGGAAGTAAAACAGAATACAAATCTATTGGCTATAAAAGCATTACTCGTTTTAGTGTAGAAACAGCTGGAACTTTTGATTTGGATGCCGAATTAAAAATCTGGATTTCAAGCGAACAACATCCGAGTATTGTAAAACAATTTAATAAATCGGTTAATGTCTATGAAGTGCAAAAGATTCTTGCTTTTCATGTATTAGGATAAAAAAACAAACCCGGCAAAATGCCGGGTTTGTTTTTTATGATTACACACAACTCTTATTTCTTTTTGGTTGTAGTTTTCTTAGTGGTTGTTGCTTTTTTAGTTGTAGTGGCTGCTGGAACTGTATTTACAATCTTTTGTTGCACATAAGGTTTGTACAAACCGTCTTTTTCTGCTCTTTTCTTAGCTTCATCTGCTCTTTTCTGAGAATCTGGATGCGAGCTCATCATTTGATCAATAAACGAAGCTTGTGACCCTTCACTCATTTTTGCCAAAATTCTAAAAGCAGATTCTTCAGCATTGACATCGTAACCATTTTTTTTCATGAAATTGTAAGCAAATAAATCTGCCTCAGATTCTTGTTTACGGCTATATTTACTATCAATAATTGCGCTTCCAATTTTTCCAAGCTGACTATCGGTAACTGTCGCCACTGTTGCAGATTGAGAAGCTGCTCCATCCATTAAAGCTTCTTTTTGATAAGCCGCGCGAATAGCATCTCTCGAATCATTGTTTGCTACGTGTCCGATTTCATGCCCAATTACAGCAATTAATTCATTGTCATCCATAATATCCATTAAACCTGAATATACACGAACGCTTCCGTCTGCAGTTGCAAAAGCATTTACTTCTTTTAACTTATATACTTTATAATTTAAAGTAAATCCGTCACCAGAAGCATGTTTTCCAAAAACACGATTTAATCTTAAAGTGTAACCGTCAGTTGGTCCAGCAATTTCATGTTCGGCATCTAATTTATCTACCGCTTCTTTAGATAATTTTGCAGCATCGGCATTACTAAAAGTAAAACCTGTAACACCTTTTTGAACTGCTCCAATCGCCTTATCTCCAAAATTAATCTGAGCATTCATTTTAGTTAAACCAAATGCTGCAAATAAAAGTCCCGCTATTATAAATTTCTTTTTCATATTTTTTTTATAATTACAATTTAACAACAAATGTAGCATAACAAAATGCTATTTTAATTTCATACAAAACTTGTTTTTCAACAAATAAAGATATAACATTTTTATGAGCTGATAATCAATAGACAGTCGATTTTGCTACTATTCTAAAAAGAAAAAAACCGGCAAACTCTTTAGATTTACCAGTTTTGAATAATGCATAACTTATTTCTTTTTTGCTGCACTTGTTTTTTTTGTTGCTGTGGTTGTCTTTTTTGTAGCAGTTACTGGAGCTGTATTGACAATTTTCTGTTGCTCATAAACATGATATAAACCATCTTTTATTGCTCTTTTTTTGGCTTCATCAGCCCTTTTTCCTGGATCTGGATGAGAACTCTGCATTCTTGAAATAAAAGATGAGTCTGCTCCTTCACTTATTTTTTGTAGAATTCTAAAAGATGACTCCACAGCGTTAACATCGTAACCATTTTTTTTCATAAAATCGTAAGCAAAAGAATCTGCTTTAGACTCTTGTTTTCTATTATGCCCACTATCAATCATTGCACTTCCTAATTTTCCATATTCAGATTTTGAAATAGTAGATACAATATCCGACTGTGATGCCGCTGCATGCAATAAAGCTTCTTTTTTATAAAATGCTTTAATCCCATTTTTACTATCATGATTTACCACATGGCCAATTTCATGCCCAATAATTGCCAGTAATTCATTATCGTCCATAATATTCATTAAACCTGCAAATACACGAACACTTCCATCCGCACAAGCAAAAGCATTTATGTCTTTTACTAAATAAACTTTATAATTCAAAGTAACGCCCTCACTAGAAGAATGTTTTCCAAATAAGCGATTTAATCGAATTGCATAACCATCTGTCGCTTCAGCCACCGGATTATTTGCATCTAGTTCTGTAATCCCTTTTTGAGCCATAGCTACTGCATCGGCGTCACTAAAAGTAAAGCCTAACATAGTTTTATCTAAAAGCGATAATTCTTTCTTATCTGAGCCCTCCTGTGCATTCATTTTAGTAAGACCTAAGATTGCAACTAAAACTCCTAATACAACAAATTTCTTTTTCATGTTCTTAATCTTTTAAAATATAGGGTAAAATTATCCCCCGTTTTTTCTTTATAGTATCCCAAAAAGACAAATTTGCAATAGATTAAGGCATAAGCATAAAATTTTGAAAAAGCATATTCGAAAAAGCAAAGGAAAAGCAAATAAACATCTCAAAATAAACTACATTCCGTATCTTTGCACTTTGAACATTGATATATGGAAACAGTCACTGAAAATATACAAACCACAAAACCAAAGTGGTTAAAAGTAAAATTACCTATCGGACAAAAATATACTGAACTTAGAGGTTTAGTTGATAAATATAGTTTAAATACCATTTGTACTTCTGGAAGCTGTCCCAACATGGGAGAGTGCTGGGGCGAAGGAACAGCAACTTTCATGATTTTAGGAAATGTTTGTACGCGTTCTTGCGGTTTTTGCGGTGTAAAAACAGGCAGACCAGAAACGGTAGATTGGGATGAGCCTGAAAAAGTAGCTCGTTCTATTAAAATCATGAATATCAAACATGCTGTAATCACAAGCGTTGATAGAGACGATATTAAAGACGGTGGTTCTATTATTTGGATGGAAACCGTGAGAGCCATTAGAAGAATGAATCCTCAAACTACTCTTGAAACTTTGATCCCAGATTTTCAAGGAATTGAAAGAAACCTTGATCGTATTGTAGAAGCAAATCCTGAAGTTGTTTCTCATAACATGGAAACTGTACGACGTTTGACTCGCGAAGTTCGTATTCAAGCTAAATATGACAGAAGTTTAGAAGTGCTTCGTTATCTGAAAGAAAAAGGAATCAACAGAACAAAATCTGGAATTATGCTTGGTCTTGGAGAAACTGAAGAAGAAGTTTTCCAGACTATGACCGATTTGAGAAATGCAAATGTTGATGTGGTTACAATTGGACAGTATTTACAGCCAAGTAAAAAACATCTTCCTGTAAAAGAATTTATTACACCCGAACAATTTGCCAGATATGAAAAATTTGGTCTTGAATTAGGTTTCAGACATGTCGAGAGCGGACCTCTTGTTCGTTCTTCCTATAAAGCGCAAAAACATATTTTATAAAAAAGTTTAATCGTTTAATCGTTTAATTGTAAAACCGATTAAACGATTAAACAGTTAAACGAATAAATAAAAAATTGAAAACAAGAATTGCTATTAATGGATTTGGAAGAATTGGAAGAAATTTATTCCGATTGCTTTTAAATCACCCCGAAATCGAAGTCGTTGCTATAAATGACATTGCAGACAACAAAACCATGTCGCATTTAATTAAATATGACAGTATTCACGGTGTTTTGAAATCCGAAGTAATTCATGACGAAAATAGTATCATTGTAGACGGAAGGCATTTTTTCTTTTTTCATGAAAAAAACATTTCAAACATAGACTGGAAGTCGCATTCGATTGATATTGTGATTGAATCGACAGGTAAATATAAAACGCATGAAGAATTAAATGCGCATCTGGAAGCTGGAGCAAAAAAAGTAATTCTTTCGGCTCCATCAGAAGTTGACACGATCAAAACGGTAGTTCTTGGTGTAAACGAACATATTTTGGATGGAAACGAAGATATAGTTTCTAATGCAAGCTGTACAACAAACAATGCAGCTCCGATGATCAAAATTATCGAAGAATTGTGCGGAATTGAGCAAGCTTACATTACCACTATACATTCTTTCACGACAGACCAAAGTCTTCATGACCAGCCACATAAGGATTTACGCCGTGCGAGAGGTGCCAGCCAGTCGATTGTTCCAACAACTACAGGTGCAGCTAAGGCATTAACAAAAATTTTTCCTAAATTGCACAATAAAATGGGTGGCTGTGGTATTAGAGTCCCAGTTCCAGACGGTTCATTAACAGACATAACCTTCAATGTAAAACGTGCCGTGAGCATTGAAGAAATAAATAAAGCATTCCAACAAGCCTCAAAGACAAATTTAAAAGGAATATTAGATTATACCGAAGATCCGATTGTTTCGGTTGATGTAATTGGCAATACACATTCTTGTTTATTTGATGCACAGCTAACTTCGGTTATCGATAAAATGGTAAAAGTTGTAGGCTGGTACGATAACGAAATTGGCTATTCATCAAGATTGATCGATTTAATTTTACTGATAAGAAAAAAATAAGATTCATTGTAATAGCGTTGCCATACATGATGAAATACTATCTTTTTATTGTTGTTTGTTTTTTAAACTCATTTTTGTATTCTCAAGCTAAAAAGAATACGGATAGTGTTACCTATTATAACAAGCTGGCTAATTCTAACCTTAACAATAAAAAGTTTGATCAGGCGGTTTATTACACCGAAAAGTCGATTAATTTCTGTGAGGAAAATGGCAAAAAAGAGAATTTGGCCAATCAGACTTTTAAGCTCGGAAAAATCTATTACAATCAGAGAAAATTTGAAGACGCTTTAAAAAACTTCCATAAAACGGTTTCTTTATTTGATACTTTAAAACCAAGCTGCACAAAAGTTTTGGCATTGCATTATATTGGCGTAACCAATACTGCAAAAGGCGATTACAAAACGGCTAATGTTTATTATACAAAAGCCAAAGATTTACTAAAAAATCTGAATATCAATGATAACGCAGAAATATTAAATTATCAGAAAGCTTTAGCATTTAAAACCAATAACGATCTTAAATCGGCTATAAAGACTTTTAAAGCGATTACTAAAAAACCAGACAACAATGCAATTATAAAAACCAAAGTAGATACCTATTATCAGCTTGGTTTAATTGAAGGGCAACTTAAAAGAAACGATTCGGCAATTATATATTTTAATAAAGCCTTAGATTACAATGACAAAATCAATGATTTTCCGAAGAAATCGAAAATCGTTTTAGCCATAAGCCAATACTACAAACAAAATAAAAACTATGATTTGGCATATTCCTACCTAGACGAGCATTATCAGCTGGAAAATTATATGCTAAAACTAAAAAATGCCAAAATTGATTTGGATGAATTTCAAAAGTTCAAAAAAAATCAATCTTTAAGCAACACAATTAAGAAAGAAAGCGAAGAAAAATTTCAACTCAAAACATATCGCTATTCTAAATTGGTTAGTATTTTGGCAATTGCTTTGATTTCGATTTTATCCCTTTTGAGTTTAGCTCTATACAAAAACAACATCATCAGAAATCAGAACAATTTATTGCTTCGGGAAAAGAATAAAGAATTGATTCTGGCCAAAAACAAAGCAGAAAAAGCATCAAAAGCAAGATCTGAATTTTTATCTACAGTAAGTCATGAACTCCGGACACCTTTGAATGCAATTAACGGAATTACCCATATTCTACTGGAAGACAAACCGAAGAAAAAACAATTAAAATACTTAGAATCTTTAAAATTCTCTGGGAATTATTTGACCACTTTTATCAACGAAATTTTAGAGATCAACAAAATTGATTCGACTAAAGTCGAAGTTGAAAATATCAGTTTTAATCTTAAAGAACTTCTTTTTAACATTCAAAGTTCATTAAAAGAATTGGCAACCGCCAATAAGAATTACTTCAATCTAGAAATAGATAAAACCATTCCTGATAATCTAATTGGAGACCCAACCAAATTATCTCAGATTATATTAAACTTAATCAACAATGCTTTAAAATTTACTCAGAACGGCCACGTAAATGTTATCGCAAAACTTTATTCTCAGGAAGAAGAAAATGCAACCGTTTATTTCGAAATTGTCGACACTGGAATCGGAATTCCAGAAGACAAACTTCAATCTGTTTTTGAGAGTTTTTCTCAAGGTTCTATCGAGGTAAACAGAAAGTATGGAGGAACAGGTCTTGGCCTTACAATTGTAAAAAAATTAATAGAACTTTTAGGAGGCGAAATAAAATTAAAAAGTGAAGTTGGCAAAGGCTCTACATTTACCTTCAAGTTAAACTTCAAAATCAATAATGAACCATTGGAAGTAATCGAAGAAGTAAAACCTTATAATGACAAACAATTGAAAAACAAATCTATTTTATTGATTGAGGACAACAAGATCAATCAAATGATCACTCGCAAAATGTTGGAAAACAAAAATATCACTTGCGAAATTGTTGACAATGGAGAAGATGCTGTCGAACTTTTAAAAGTTAAACGCTTTGACATGATTTTAATGGATGTTCATCTTCCTGGAATTAACGGTACGACGGCTACTAAATTGATTCGCGAATTTGACAAAGCGACTCCAATTATTGCTTTAACAGCTATTTCGCTTGACGAAAACCGAGATATGCTTCTTTCTTTCGGAATGGATGACGTAATTACAAAACCTTTTGTACCAGACGATTTCTATACTACTATTGCTAAGTTTTTTGATTAACTGAGACACTAAGTTTCTGAGATGCTAAGATTTTGAGTTTTCTTTTAAATACTCTAAAATCGTTGCATCAAAATCTTGCTGATGATTGATGAAAGAGCTTTTTATTGGCAAATAATACAATTGATCTACTAACTCAGAGTCTTTCAATCTCACATAATCTTTTTCGGTGGTGATTATTTTCCTTCCGTTTGCTTTATTTCGAATTGAATCTAAATCTGCATCAGAAAAATGATGATGATCTGGAAAAGTCAAGCATTCATCACTTTCATTTTTTAAATAATCAAAAAATGGTTTTGGTTTTGCAATTCCAGCCAGCAGCAATTTTGGTTCAGATTTGATTTCGCTAACGGCAATTTTTTCGTTTTTACCATAAATGACCATATCGTAATCTATAAAAGTAAAAAAGACTTTCTGACTGCTTTTCAATTTCAACTTTAATCTAATCTCCGTTTGTTCTTCTTTCGTTAAAATTTTAGGACATTTTGCAACAACTACTATACTGGCTCTTTCTGCTCCGCTCCTGCTTTCGCGCAAATTCCCTGTTGGCAGCATAAAATCGTCTGCATATAAATCACCATAAGAAGTCAGTAAAATATAAAAACCAGCTTTTACTTTTCGGTGCTGATAAGCATCATCTAACAGCACAATTTCTGGCTTTTCGTTTTGAGAAAGTAATTGCTGAATTCCGTTTGTACGATTGGCATCAACAGCTACCATTATATTTGGAAATTTTTGATAAAACTGAAAAGGTTCATCTCCCAAAATTTCGGCATTCGAATTTTCATTAGCCAAAACAAAACCTTCTGACTTTCTTTTATAACCGCGGCTTAAAGTGGCAACTTTATATTTATCAGATAATAAACGAATCAAATATTCTATTTGAGGTGTTTTACCAGTTCCGCCAACACTTAAATTTCCAACAGCAATTACTGGAATATCAAACGAAGTGGATTTTAGAATTCCTTTATCAAAAAGAAAATTACGGATTGAAGTAATGAATCCGTATAAAATGGCGAAAGGGAAAAGTATTTTTCGAAGTAAGTTCATAGAATTATTTATCTGAGTAATGACCCATTGCAGAAACTATAATAACGGTGACAATATCTTCTTCTACCCGATAAATCATTCTATCTTTTTGATTAATTCTTCTAGACCAATATCCATTAAGACTATACTTCAACTCCTCTGGTTGTCCTTCTCCAAAAAAAGGGGTTTCAGTTAGTTCTAAAAGTATTTTTTCAATCTTTTTTATGGTAGCTTTATTTCCTGATTTATAGTGATTTTTCAAATCTTTACGAGCAATATCGTCAAATTCTACAAAATACTTCCCCATATATCATCTGGATTTAATCTTGTCGTTTTTCCTTGTTTAATATTCTCTTCTGCTTTTTTAATTTTTTCAATAAATTCGGCACTATAAATACTTGATTCCTCATTAACCTGTCCATAACTATCCGTTTCAATAATCTCAATACCATCAAGACCTTTAAAAAAAGCTTCGAACATTTCCATAAATGCTTTTCCCGTCTTCGTGCGTTCGTTAATTTTTATAGTTGTCATAACTTATAAATTTTATATTACAAATGTACTAAATTTGTACTTTTAGTATCAACTATTATTACCATTAGTATAAATAGTTGTTACCAACAAAAATTTGGAAAAAACTGAAAATGAAAATCAAAAATATTATATCGGTTCTTGAAGAAATGGCTCCTTTGGCTTACGCCGAGGATTTTGACAATGTTGGACTTTTAGTCGGAGATTCTGAAACCGAATCTACTGGAGTTTTAGTCTGTCATGATGCCTTAGAAAATGTTATTGACGAAGCCGTTGCTAAAAACTGTAATCTAGTCGTTTGTTTTCACCCGATATTATTTTCTGGAATTAAAAAAATTACAGGCAAAAATTATGTGGAACGCGCTATTTTAAAAGCGATCAAAAACGATATTGCTATTTATGCCGTTCATACCGCACTTGACAATCATTCGCAAGGCGTAAATAAAATTTTCTGCGATACATTAGGATTGACAAACACTAAGGTTTTGATTCCGAAACAAAATTTCATTCAAAAATTAGTCACTTTTACCGTTCCAGATAATGCAGATAAAGTTCGAAATGCCATGTTTGAAGCTGGAGCAGGAACAATTGGAAACTATGACAATTGCAGTTTCAACACGCAAGGTTTTTTTACTTTTCAAGGAAATGAAGACAGCAATCCTGTAATTGGAGAAAAAGGAAAACTGCATACTGGAGAAGAACTTAAAATTGAAGTGGTTTTTGAAAAACATCTTCAATCCAGAATTTTAAAAGCACTTTTTGCGAATCATATTTACGAAGAGGTCGCTTATGAGATTTACGATTTAAAGAATTCTCACCAAACTATTGGTTTAGGAATGATTGGCGAGCTAGAAAACGAAATGGATGAAAAAGATTTCCTTGTTTCTGTAAAAGAAAAAATGATTGCCGACGGAATTCGTCATTCTGCATTTTTAGGTAAAAAAATAAAAAAAGTAGCTGTTTTGGGAGGATCTGGAAGTTTTGCTATAAAAAATGCAATTCAGGCTGGAGCTGATGCTTTTTTGACTGCCGATTTGAAGTATCACCAGTTTTATGAAGCTGAAAACAAGCTACTTTTGGCCGATATTGGTCATTTTGAGAGCGAACGCTATACAAAAAATTATATTGTTGATTATCTTCGAAAAAAAATTCTTAATTTTGCAATCATTTTATCGGAAGAAAATACAAATCCAGTTAAGTACTTATAGAATATGACGAATACGAAAGAATTAAGTGTTGAGGACAAGTTAAGAGCAATATACGATTTACAGCTTATTGACTCTAGAATTGACGAAATCAGAAACGTTAGAGGAGAACTTCCTTTAGAGGTTGAAGATTTAGAAGATGAAGTTGCAGGTTTGAGCACTCGTTCAGAAAAACTGAAAGGTGAACTTGAAGTGATTGAGGAGCAAATCAAAGCAAAGAAAATTGCTATTGAGGAGCATAAAGAGGTTATCAAGAAGTACACTAAACAACAAGAATCAGTACGTAACAACAGAGAATTTAATTCTTTGACAAAAGAAGTTGAATTTCAAGAATTAGAAATTCAATTGGCTGAAAAGCAAATCAAAGAAATGAAAGCTTCTATCGAGCACAAAAAAGAAGTTATTTCTAATTTAAAAGAAAAACTTGATGCTAAAAGCTCTCATTTAAAACATAAAAAATCTGAGTTAGATGCTATCATGGCTGAAACTCAGAAAGAAGAAACTTTCTTAACTGAAAAATCTGCTGAATTTGCTTCACAAATCGAAGACAGATTATTAGCAGCTTACAACAGAATCAGAAGCAGTGTTCGTAACGGATTAGCTGTAGTTTCTATCGAAAGAGGAGCTTCTGCTGGATCTTTCTTTACAATTCCACCACAAACTCAGGTTGAAATTGCTTCAAGAAAGAAAATCATCACTGATGAGCACTCTGGAAGAATTTTAGTTGATACTCAATTAGCTGAAGAAGAAAAAGAAAAAATGGAACAATTGTTCGCAAAATTCTAATATCAAGTCCCGATTAAATCGGGACTTTTTTTTTACTTATTTTTTTTGCCACAGATTAAAAGGATTAACGCAGATTAAATTATTCTTATGCTGAATAAAATCTTTTTTAATCCTTTTAATCTGTGGCAAAACATTTTTTACCTTTAGAAAAAAAAATTAAGTTTTGGGAATTAAAAAAGGCATTCGTTTTATTACATTAAAATCAGTTGGATCTTATATTAATTTTTTGAGCTATGTGCGTCCGCAAAAAGCAATGGAGCTTTCTTATGCTCTTTTTAGCCAACCGCGAATTGGCCGATTGAAAAAAGAAGAACTTCCGAAAGTTTTGCGACATACAGAAACAGAAACGTTTCATCATAACGAACATCATTTTCAAACCTACATCTGGAAAGGAAATGAAACCAAAATTCTATTGGTTCACGGTTGGGAAAGCAATGCTGCGCGATGGAAAAAAACATTACCTCACCTTCAAAAATCCGGAAGCACTATTATTGCCATCGATGCTCCTGCTCATGGACAAAGCAGCGGAAAAGAATTTAATGTGCCGCTTTATGCTGAGTTTATCAATAAAGCAGTAGAAAAATACCAGCCAGAAATTATTATAGGACATTCTATTGGCGGTGCAGCCTGCGTTTATCATCAGTATTTGTTTCCGAATACCAGCATTAAAAAAATGGTTGTTCTTGGTGCACCTTCTGATTTAAAGACTTTGATCGACAATTATATTGCGATGCTTAGTTTGAACAGAAAAATGCTGCCTCTTCTAGAAACCAAATTTGTAAATCGTTTCAACTTTAAACTAGACGATTTTTCAGGACAAAAATTTGCTTCCCAATTTACTCTTCCAGGTTTTATTGCTCATGATACTTCAGATAAAATCGTTGCTTTTGAAGAAGGAAAAAAAATAGCCAACAGCTGGAAAAACAGTCAGTTTATTGAAACCTCTGGTTTAGGCCACGGAATGCATGATGATGAATTGTATGACAAAGTGATTGAGTTTCTTTTTTCTGAAGGTTCTGAGCCACTAAGTCGCTAAGACACTAAGTTTTCCCCTTAAAAACGGCAGTATTGCCATTCGCCAAAGGAGACTCGAGCGATAGCGAACAGGCGGAGCAAATCTTCGCAAGTAACTCCGTAACGAAAACCCAATCTTTGTCGAGCTTCTCACGAAGATTTCTCCTTAGTCGATATGACAAGATTGCGTAAAATCTATTAATCTGAAATCTAAAATTTTCAAACAACAATCTTAAAATACTTCAGCAATTCCTTCTCTCCTTTTCCAGTAACAGTAATAGCTCTCGAATTTTCAGTTTTTCTTAGCCAGTCTTCTTTCAGCATTTTATTAAAAAGCAATGTTCCAATTGAACCGGCAATATGATTTCTGCGTTCGCTCCAATCCAAGCACGGTTTTAAGAAAATTCGTTTTTGTTTTTGTGCTTCTTCCAAATCAATCCCAAAATCTGAAAACCACTTTTCCCCATCTGAACTTATTTCAAAAGTGTTATTTTGATTGACAATTATTTTTTGTTCCAATAAACTATCCGTTAAAGCCACGCCAATCTTTCCCGCTAGATGATCATAGCAAGTTCTGCAGAATTTTATTGGTGGATAAGTTTCAGTTTTATTTTTCGAAGCAACTTCAGGTTTCGGAATTAAACTTGCCATTGCTTCAAGCGCATAAGCGACTTCTTTATTTGAAAATCGGTAATATTTATGACGCCCTTGTTTTTCTACACAAAGCAAATCGGCATCGAGAAGCTTCCCTAAATGCATACTAATATTTTGCGGAGATGTGTTGACGCTTACTGCCAGTTCTGTAGCTGTAAAAGCCCTTCCGTCCATTAAAGTCCACAAAATTGAAGCGCGCGTAGGATCGCCAATTAAGGATGCTGTTTTTATAAATTGATCTTCCATTTAGATGTTCATAGTTAAGTGCAGAATGAACTATTGCCTTGTAAAGTTAAATAACTTTGCTAAAAACATTCCACATGAAGTCAACTTTATTCCTTCAATCTGACAGCAGCGATCCTTATTTGATCTATAAAACCATGTTGCAAAACAATCCTGTGTATTGGGATGAAACCAATAAAATATGGGCAATATATTCTTATGAAGATTGTGTTTCTATTTTAAAAAATCCTAAAGCTGAGATTCCGGCTTTAAATCCAGACAACAAACAAAAACTGAACAAAACGGCATTAGAAATTTTAAATAACTTAACAAGATTATCAAACGGGATACAGCATGAAATTTCAAAAGAAATCGCAATGTTGTTGTTTTCAAAAATGAAATCTGTAGATATCAATCGGATTATTTCCCAATTAATAAAAAGCAATTTAGTTGAAAATAAAATGGATTGGGTAAATTCGGTTTGCAAAAAACTGCCAGTTCTAGTCGTTCTGAAAAGTTTTAATTTTGAAGAAAAAGATTGTGAGTTTATTGCAAACCAAATAGAATCTTTGGTTAAAATAATGCTTCCGCAGAAAACAGAAGAACAAGTAAAATCTATAAATGAAGTTTCAGCAACAATATTTTCGATCGTAGAAAAACAGCTTTTTCAATTAAACTTTTACGAATCTTTATCAGCCAAAATTTCGGAATCAAATTCTCTTTCGCTTGACGAAATTAAAACAATAAGCATTAGCAATTTAATTGGATTATTTATTCAGAGTTTTGATGCGGGAAGAGGAATTTTGAGCAATTCTCTCTTGCAGATTCTGAATAATAAAACTTTTTCTAGTAAAACGGAAATTGAAAAATCGGTAATCGAAACTTTGCGTTTTGATCCTCCAATTCAAAATACTAGACGAATTGCGACTGAAGATTTTTACATCGGCAAAAGCCTAATTAAAAAAAATGATTCTATTTTAGTTGTGCTTGCATCGGCAAATCGAGATCCGAAAAAGTTTGAAAATGAATCAAAATTTGATATCGAAAGAAAAAATAATGCTGAAAATCTAACTTTTGGAATTGGCGGTCATATGTGTCTGGCTAAACATTTCTCGATTCATTTAACTACCGAAGCTTTATGGTTCCTGTTTAATGAATTTAAAACCGTTACCATTTTAGAAAATAATATTCAATACGAACCCATGATAAATGCCAGATTACCGAAGAATATCTGGATTTCATTACAATAAAAAAAATAAAAATATGATAGCTGTAATTTTTGAAGTAATTCCTAACGAAGGAAAAAAAGAAGAATATCTGGACATCGCTGCAAGTCTGCGTCCAGAATTAGACCATATTGAAGGATTCATTTCTATAGAACGATTTCAAAGTTTTACCGATCCTTCAAAAGTGTTGTCTTTATCATTTTGGAAAGATGAAAAAAGTATTCAGCAATGGAGAAATCTGGAAATGCATCGTCACGCGCAGGCAAAAGGTCGAAATGAAGTTTTTAAAGATTATCATTTAAGAATTGCGACTGTGGTTCGTGATTATGGAATGTTTGATCGAAAAGAAACGCCGAGTGATAGTTCAGTTTTTCATGATTCGTAGAAAAGGTGCTAAGATTCTAAGCTACTAAGGTTCTAAGTTTTTTCTCAAAAATCTAAAGTCTAAATTCTAAAATTCTAAGATATCTAAACTTTTGCCTACTTTTGCAGTATGGAAGAAAATTTGAAACGTCTCAATAAATTTATAGGAGAAACTGGTTATTGTTCTCGTCGTGAAGCCGATAAATTGATCGAAGAAGGGCGCGTTACAATAAATGGCGCTGTGGCTGAAATGGGAACTAAAGTTTCGCCAGATGATGAAGTACGTATTGACGGAAAATTAATCGTTGAAAAAAACGAGAAACTGGTTTATCTGGCTTTCAATAAACCAGTCGGAATCGAATGTACTACCAACTTAGAGGTTAAAAATAACATTGTTGATTATATCAATTATCCAAAACGTATTTTCCCAATTGGAAGATTGGATAAAGCCAGCGAAGGATTAATTTTTATGACCAATGATGGTGATATCGTAAACAAGATTCTTCGTGCCAGAAACAATCACGAAAAAGAATATACCGTTACCGTTGACAGACCCATTACAGATCGTTTTATTCAGAGAATGGGAAATGGTGTGCCGATTTTGGATACGGTTACTAAAAAATGTAAAGTAGAGCAAATTAGCAAATACACTTTCAAGATCATTTTAACGCAAGGATTAAACCGTCAGATTAGAAGAATGTCTGAATACCTGGGTTACGAAGTTACGGCGTTAAAACGTATCAGAATCATTAATATTTCTTTGGATGTTCCTGTTGGAAGATATAGAGATTTAACAGATGCTGAAATAAAAGAATTAAATCAGTTGATTGAGCCTTCGAGTAAAACGGAAGAAGCGAGTTTTCCTAAAGTTGAAACTGCGCCTTCAGCTTCCACTCCAACTAGAAGAAAAAATTTCATCTCAAAACATGATCCCCGATTTAAAAAAAGAGGAGATAATAAATAAGCAAAAATCCCATTCACTAACGGAATGGGATTTTTCATTTTTGTTCTATTTCTTTTCTTTATTCAAAAAATCATAATACAAAGCTTTAGATAAAAAGCTAGCGTCTTGATAATTCCATATCATTTCTTCTCTAACTGATTCTGCATATTTTCCGTCTAAATTGTTCTTTTTAAAATATTCTCGTCGAGCTTCATCATTAAAATTTAATCCGCTAAGGAAAACTGGCTCTACTCCTTTGTTTACAGAAATATTGTAATTCGTAATTAAACCACCCCAATTTACATAACTGCATAAAAGAATCGTTCCGTAGAAATACCAAAGCATTTGATTGAAAAGAAAAGCATTTGTTTTCTGTTTGCTGATTTTTTGAAATGAAACTACTAATCCGATAATGGCTAAAATTAGAAAAGCATACACTCCTAACCTTTTATAAGTGAGACCATAAAAAGAAACATACTCTGAATTTTTAATAATCGCACTGATAATTAAAATCACATTTAGCCCAAGCCATACTTTAGCCAGCATTTTTAAAGAAGAAGCTTTTTCATCAAAATTAAAGCCTCCTTTAAAATAAAATAAGATTACGCCCACTGCCATTAAGATTGAAAAAATTACGGCGTTTACGCGTTCGTGCGTATCAGAACTTAGATTTGTTTTTTCTACTGCTTCAAAAAACTGTTCGTAATTGTAGGTTGCTATAAAAACTAGCAGCATGATATTTAAAAGAAACAAAGTAATTGCGCCACTTTTCCTTTCAAAATCAAGATCTAAAAACGAAAAAGTACTTTGATTTTTTATTTCAGAAATATTGCTGAAATCATTATTTAATTTCGGATTACACTCATAACAAGTGTCTGGAACCCAATAATTCCAAAAACTGAACGAGATGTAAAATCCCAAAGTGCACATTGCAATTAATTGTGGAAGATTAATGTCTAATTCATAATCTGTAAATAATGAAGAGAAATGATCACTTCCGAAAGAATACACGATAAAAAACAATCCGAGAAAAATAATTGGAATAACAACAAAGGCAATTAATTTTTTAGCAAAATCATTGTGGATTTTTCGCTCTGGAAGCCATTGCTTAAAAATAAATATTCTACCCACAGAAGTAAATCCGTTTAAGACTATCAGAGGGAAAACCTGAATCATTTTCAGTTCTCCATTTTGTGTTTTAAATTGTAGAAATAAAATGGATAAAGCTAAAGCAAAAAATGATGCCGCGTCTCCGTACCATGCAAAGGCGAAACAAGACAAGATAGAGGTCATTACAAGAACTAAATGCGATCTGTCGACAAACTTCTCCTGAAAGAAATAACTAATCAAGAGCGTAAGAACTACACCGAAAATAGAAATATTAATTCCCACAGATTGATTGTAAAAAAGCAGTATAAAAACCGCTGTACAGGCTAAGATAATTTGATGTTTTTTCATGATTGATAAATTTAAAAGTACTTTGTAATTCAAAGTTTTTAGGTAAAAAAATAGAATTATTTATGATTTCATTAATTTTTCAAGGTAAGATAAGTGTTCTTTAAAAGCTGCACGCCCCAAATCGGTTACTTGATAAGAGGTTTTTGGCTTTTTGCCTACAAATTCTTTCTTCACTTCGATATAAGCTGCTTTTTCAAGCGCAGAGGAATGACTCGCTAAATTACCGTCGGTGATATTCAAAAGCGCTTTCATCTCGGTAAAATCTACCCAGTCGTTAACCATCAGAACGGACATTATACCCAGTCTGACACGGCTTTCAAAATCTTTATTTAGTTTATCAATAATTCCCATTGGGTTATTTGTATTTTTTGAACATCACTAATCCGTATACAATATGTAGGATTCCGAATCCGATAATCCAGAAAATCAAACCATATCCTATATTAAAAAGTGCAATACATCCTAAAATCAGTTCCGAAAAACCTAGATATTTAATATCTGAAAATGTATATTTTTCTGCGTTTATAACGGCTAATCCGTAAAATATTAATGTCGATGGCGCCACTAAACCAAAATAACCGTGGTACATCATTGCCAAGCAAAACACTCCACCAGCTAAAAGCGGAACACCTAGATTGAACAACATCTTTTTTGTTGCCGAAGTCCAGATTGGCAAATTGTATTTTCGGCTTTTTCTAATGGTAAAAAAGATTCCGAATGCAAATGCAAATACTAAAATTGTGATTCCGATCCAGAATAATTCTGAAACGAGATTGGCAGAATATAATCTATGCTCATCATTGAGATAATCCATTCCGTTTGCTTTAAAAAGCTGGTAAACATAGATTCCGCCAATTAAAGCCGAAAGACCCGCGAAAACTCCCGAAAGTCCGCTTAATGATATAAATCGTGAAGAGCGCTCCATCATGGAACGAATATGTGCTAAATCTTCTTGGTGCTTTTGATTCATAATTAAAGTACTTTGCAATACAAAGTTATTATTTATTTTGAATTGGCAAATAAAAAACGTGAAAATTATTTTTCAAAAATAAAATATATTGCGGCAAGGCTTTGGAAACCTTGTAGATCTGAAGAAATATATAATTTATAATGAGATTCAGATTTTAATTTAAGCCTCAAAAATACCTACAAGGTTTTGGAAACCTTGCAGGAAAGCGAGTTTATTTATTACCGTAAAGTTGCGTGAGGGATAGGAGCATGCTACCGAAGTAGCGCGGATAGCCCGACCGTCCCGATATAAGAAGGCGTATTTACATAAAGCATATTGGCCTTCTTATATCGGGACGGTCACGCCCAAATTATAAAAACGAAAAAGCCCATTCTTAACGTGAACAGGCTTTTACTATTATGAAATTTCGAATTAAAACCATCTTCTTCTTTTGAATAGAAGAACTCCGAAAGTAGATAGAATTATAGAGACTAAAAGCAGAATCCAGATTCCATATTTACTTTCTTCTAAACCGTTTGGCACGTTCATTCCGTATAAACTGGCGATTAGGGTTGGAATCATTAAGATGATCGAAATCGACGTCATCTGTTTCATGATTGTATTCATATTATTTGAAATTACAGAAGCGTAGGCATCCATCATTCCTGTTAAGATGTTGTTGTAAATATTGGCGGTATCTTGTGCCTGATTTAATTCGATTTCGACATCTTCTAATAATTCTGGGTCGTAATTGGCTTTGTGCGCTTTTAGATTTTTAATTCTTTGAAATAAAACGTCATTTGCCTTTAATGAAGTGATGAAGAATACAAAACATTTTTCGATTTGAAGCAGCGCCTGTAATTCTTCATTTTTGATCGATTTCTCTAAGTTATCTTCGGCAAGTTTTATTTTATGATTGATTTGTTTTAGATATTTCAAATACCAAACGCTTGACGACAAAAGCAATCTTAGTACAAGGTTGAAATTGTCTTCAATTTCGATGTTTTTACGTTGTGAATACGACACAAAGTCGGCAATGATTTCTGTTTTATAAAAACTGATGGTCACACAGATATCATCTTTAAAAATGATTCCGAGAGGAACGGTATGAAAAGGAATTTTGATATCGCCACTTTTAACTGGAATACGCATAATAATAAGTGTCCAGCCGTCTTCGATTTCGATACGGGGTCTTTCGTCGATATCCTCGATATCATTGTAAAAAGCTTCGGGAATTTGAAGTTCTTCTACTAAATAATTTTTATCTGATTCTGTTGGAGATTCGATATGAATCCAGCAATTTGAAGTCCATTTTTGGATTTCTACCAATCCGTTGTTGTTTGTGTAAAAGGCTTTCATTTCAAAATACAGGTTTTTAGCGCAGCATTTTGAAATTTCAAAAGCTGCTTAATTTAATACTAACGAATAATAATAATCGTCCATTTGGAGAAGTGTTTTTAAGTGGTGCAAAAGTATCCTTTATTTTTAAGAACCAAAACTTTAAACTATTAATTATATATTAAAATGATATTTTTAAATTCCAAATTTAAAATTCCAAATTCCAATTTTTCAACGGCAAAGAACGCAAGGCCTTTCTTTAATTCTTTACATGTTTTGAGTTCGCAGAGCTTCGACTTAAATCAATTATAGCCAGAGTCAATCTTGTTCTATGTGTTTTTTTTTAGTTGTATTATACAAGAAAGCCCGTTCAACAGAACAGGCTTTGTAATATATTCTTAGAAAGAGAATTATTTTCTTGCGCTTCTCATTTTTCTTGCTAAAAGTGTATTTTTAAGCAACATTGCAATTGTCATTGGTCCTACTCCACCAGGAACTGGTGTAATGAAAGATGCTTTTTTGCTTACTCCGTCAAAATCAACATCACCTTTAATAACATATCCTTTTGCGTTTGATGCGTCTTCTACACGTGTAATTCCAACATCGATAACTGTTACTCCTTCTTTTACCATGTCTGCTTTTAAGAATTCGGGAACTCCTAAAGCCGTAATGATGATATCTGCATTTTTAGTGAATTCTGCTAAGTCTTTTGTACGGCTGTGAGTTAACGTAACTGTAGAATCACCTGGATTTCCTTTACGGCTCATTAAAATACTCATTGGACGTCCTACGATATGGCTTCTTCCAATTACGACTGTATGTTTTCCTGCAGTTTCTACTTTGTAACGCTCTAACAATTCCATAATTCCGAATGGAGTTGCTGGAATAAAACTTTCCATTTCAAGAGCCATTCTTCCAAAGTTAGTTGGGTGGAATCCGTCAACGTCTTTGTCTGGATCGATTGCTAATAAAATTTTTTGCTCGTCGATATGTTTTGGCAAAGGCAACTGAACGATGTATCCATCAAGATTATCATCTTCGTTCAATTCTTTAATTTTAGCCAATAATTCGTCTTCTGTAATCGTTTCTGGTAAAGCAACCAAAGTTGAATCGAAACCAATTTCTTGGCATGATTTTACTTTACTTCCTACGTAAGTTAAACTTGCTCCGTTATTACCTACTAAAACGGCTGCTAAATGAGGTACTTTTCCTCCAGCTGCTTTTATAGATTGAACTTCGGCTGCAATTTCGTTTTTAATGTCGTTAGATGTTTTTTTACCGTCTAGTAGTTGCATTGTGTGTTGTTTCAGGTTTTAATTTTTGTTTCAAGTTTCATGTTATTGTTGAAACTTACTATTTATTGAATTAAAAAAGTTTCAAGTTTTGGTTTCTTAACTAGAAACCTTAAACTTGAAACTCTTTTTATTATTTCGGCATTCCTCCTGGCATACCACCCGGCATCCCTTTCATACCTCCCATCATTTTCATCAGATTTTTTCCGCCTGGGCCTTGCATCATCTTCATCATCTTGCTCATTTGGTCAAACTGTTTCATCAGCTGATTTACTTGCTCGACTTTAGTTCCCGAACCTTTTGCGATTCTGGCTTTTCTTTTTACATCGATAATCGCTGGTTTGCTTCTTTCTCCTGGAGTCATCGAATAAATGATCGCTTCGATATGTTTGAAAGCGTCATCTTCGATCTCAACATCTTTCATGGCTTTTGAAGCACCTGGTATCATTCCAACCAAGTCTTTCATGTTACCCATTTTCTTTACTTGTTGAATCTGCGTTAAGAAGTCGTCAAAACCGAATTCGTTTTTAGCGATTTTCTTTTGAAGTTTTCTTGCTTCTTCTTCGTCAAATTGTTCTTGAGCTCTTTCAACAAGAGACACAACGTCTCCCATTCCTAAGATACGCTCTGCCATACGTTCTGGATAGAAAACATCAATTGCTTCCATTTTCTCACCAGTACCAACAAATTTGATTGGTTTGTTTACAATCGATTTGATTGAAAGTGCAGCTCCACCACGAGTATCACCATCTAATTTCGTTAAAATAACTCCATCAAAGTTTAAGATATCGTTGAAAGCTTTTGCTGTGTTTACAGCATCTTGTCCTGTCATAGAGTCGACAACGAACAATGTTTCTTGTGGCTGAATTGCTTTGTGAACACGAGCAATTTCGTCCATCATTTCCTGATCTACTGCTAAACGTCCTGCTGTATCGACAATAACAACATTGAATCCGTTTGCTTTTGCATGTTTAATTGCGTTTTGAGCAATTTCTACAGGATTTTTATTTTCTGGCTCAGAGTAAACCTCGACACCTATTTGATCTCCCACAACATGTAACTGGTTAATCGCCGCTGGACGGTAGATATCACACGCTACAAGAAGTGGCTTCTTGTTTTTCTTTGTTTTTAAGAAGTTAGCTAATTTTCCAGAGAAAGTCGTTTTACCAGAACCTTGAAGTCCTGACATCAAAATCACTGTTGGATTTCCTGAAAGGTTCACACCAGCAACGTCTCCACCCATTAATTCAGTAAGTTCGTCTTTTACTAACTTAACCAATAATTGTCCTGGCTGTAATGTTGTTAATACATCCTGACCAATTGCTTTGTCTTTTACTCTAGCGGTAAAATCTTTAGCAATTTTAAAGTTAACATCGGCATCAAGTAATGCACGACGAACTTCTTTTAAGGTATCGGCAACGTTTACTTCTGTAATTTTACCGTGTCCTTTTAATATATGGAACGCTTTATCTAACTTATCACTTAAATTATCAAACATATCATTTTCTTTATATGAAGTGCAAAGATAATCTAATTAGATATTTCAGGCAATTTTTATTTAAGCGCAATTTAACCGCAAAGTGCGCGAAGGTTCACGCAAAGAACGCTATATTTTTTTGCTCGCAAAGTCGCGAAGTTTTTTCACGCAGATTTAAAAAGATTTAAGCAGATTCGCGCAGATTATTATTATTTAAAATCTAAAAAATAAAATCTGCTAAAATCTGCAGAATCTGCGTGAAAAAATCTTTTCAATTCTTTAATCTGTGGCAAAAACAAAAAAAAGCGCAAAGAATAAAACCTTTGCGCCTTTGTGCCTTTGCGGCCATATCTTTTTAGAATTGAAAATAAATGAAAGGCTGTGAACCGGCTACTGCTGTTGCGTAAACAATCCAATAAACAAATCCTAAGATTATTGCTTTTACTAATAATGGCGTTTTATCGAAAACAGATTTCATTCCGTTTGTGAATGAATCTGGCAAGAAATGCCAAACATAACCGAACAGCATCAATCCGAAAACATTTTTATAACCTAATACAATTGTTTTCCAAAGTTCTGGTTCGAATGTTAATTGACCAATATTATTAATTACTTGCAAGGCTGTTTCGAAATCTCTAGCTCGGAAGAAAATCCAACAGAAAACCACAAAATGGAATGTGATTACGATTGAGAAAAATCTCCACAAGAAATTTGGACTTTTGTCTTTCTTCGAAGGAAAAAATTCCATAAATATTTTATGAACTGCCAATGCTAATCCGTGAAGTGCTCCCCAAACGATAAACTGTGCTCCTGCTCCGTGCCACAAACCTCCTAAAAGCATCGTGGTAAACAGATTGAAATTGGTTACCAAGGTTTGTTTTATTTTGCTTGACAATAAAAATGACAAAGCGAAAATTAAAATACTGACTCCTGCAATGATAAGCGGAATTATACTTTCATTATAACAAGACATTCCCCAAAGCAATAATCCGAAGAAAAATAAACTTGGGAATAAATATCCTGCGAAAGAACCTTCTCTGTTTCCTCCAATCGAAATGTATAAAAAGTCTTTTAACCAAGTCGAAAGTGAAATATGCCATCTTCTCCAGAAATCGGTAATCGAAGTCGATTTGTATGGAGTTCTAAAGTTGACTGGCAATTTAAATCCAAGCAATAACGCAATACCAATTGCCATGTCTGAATATCCAGAGAAATCACAGTAAATCTGAATGGCATATCCATACGAAGCCATTAAGTTTTCGAATGAAGTATAACTCATTGGCGTGTCAAAAACACGGTCAACAAAGTTTACTGATATATAATTTGAGATTACTGTTTTTTTGATTAAGCCTCCAATAATTAAAAACAGAGCATTGTTTACATCTTCTTTAGTCAAATTTAATTTTTGATAAATCTGAGGCAAGAAGTCTTTCGCACGTACAATTGGTCCAGCAACTAATTGCGGGAAAAACGACACGAAGAATAAATATTCGATGTAATTTTTTGTGGGTTTAATTTCTTCTCTATAAATCTCAATAATGTAACTCATGGATTGGAAAGTATAAAACGAAATTCCAACAGGAAGAAAAACATTGTGAAGTGCAAAATTACCATGAAACATATCATTGTAAGTCACAATCAAAAAGTTCATGTATTTGAAATAGCCTAAAAGGGCTAAGTTCAAAATAACACTTATCACCAAATATAATTTCTTAACACCGTCTCTGCTTTCTCTATAAATAATCTGGCTCAAACCATAATCTACAACCGATGAAAGCAATAGCAGTAGAAAGTAAATTCCACTTGATTTATAGTAAAAGAACAGTGAAAAGAGAATAACATACGTTAATCTCAAATAAAATGTTTTGCGTAAAAAACCATACACAAAATAGAAAACCAGAAATAAACCTAAGAATAAACCGGTATTGAATAAAAGTTTTTCGTCTTCATTATAAACGAACCAACTTTTAACTTGCTCTATTGTAATTGCACCAAAATTTTGAATAAACCAATTATTAATGCTATCTATTGTTGTCAACTTACTTCTTTGATTTAAAATTATCGTATGATCTTAAAAACGCCTGAGTAAACAAATCTCCTTGTTTCTCGTATCCTCTTTTTGAATAATGAACCCAATCTGGTCCTATTAATCCTTGTACTTTTAATTGTCTGATGCCGCTCATTCCGCCAAACTCATCGTATAAATCCCAGACGGCAAGATTTTCTTTCTGAGCTATATTAAGAATTTGTTTGGCATAATCATCAATATAGGTATTTGGTTTTCTTCTTAGCAAAGATGGCGGCGGTGTCATTACAATGATCGGCGCATCTATTTTCTGTGCTCTTATATTGGAGATAAATTCTTTTAGCTCACGAATGTATTTTTCTGGATCTAAATGATCATAGCTTTCATTTGTTCCTAAAGAGAAAACCAGTAAATCTGGATGCAACGATTTTAATTGCTCAAAGAATAACGGATATTTATTGTAATCTGAATATTTAGCTCCGTTTACTCCAATTCCGCTGTAAATAATTCCGGGAGCGTCTTTTTCTAAAACAATTCCGTTTAACTCGTAATCTTTTGCTTCTTTGTTCGGAATCAAGAAAATTCGGCTCAAGGCATTTTCAGAATTATAATAGTGCGAATATGAATCTGATTTTATTGCTAAAGGAACAAATTCTGACATTGAAATCGTCTTTTGTCTCGTTTCTTTTGTGGCAATTTTTAAGGTTCTTCCGGCTCTGATATTATTAGACTTTAAATGATTGTCTCTTTTAATTTCTGTAATCGAAACATTGTATTTGTCTGCAATTGTACCAAGCACTTCGCCTTTTTTAATTTTGTGCGTAATAACTTTTGGCTCTGTTGTCTGAATAGAATTGATTTTAGACGAGGTTGCCAAATCAAACATATCCTGATTTTGAGGCGTAATTATTTTTATTGTATTGAATTTGTAAGCCAAATCTTTTACATCCATTTCCATCACAAATCCGCCAGAATCTCGCCAAAGTCCTATTCCGCTTAACCCAATCGGACAATTCTTAACTGGGTGAATGTTTCTATAACTTTCCCAAGTTCTATTCGATTTGAAACGTTCGTTATAAGAACCATTTGTTTTGGCTAATTGATACGGAAATACTAAACCGCGTCCTGCATTACCAAATTTCTGCTGCAGTTTTTTTCTGATCTCATTAGTCATTAAATCACCTTGAATGTGCGAATCTCCGATATGCACAATATTGATTTTTTGACTCTTCTGATCTTCGTTCTTTTCCAGTTTCTGAAAAAAATCATTTAACGCTTTTGCATTATAAATTTGACCATCAGAAGGAGCATCAATTATTGCTTTATCTGCTTTTTGAATCATACTTTTGGGTGTTGGATGTACATCTGTTTTTGGCGTTTTTTCATTTGTTGCAAAAAAAAGACAACAAAAGAAAAAAATAAGTTTGTTTATCATACACTATCTTTTGTTACTGAAACGGAATCGGGTCTGGCTTTTCTTACTGGTTTTGGCTTAGTTCCTTCAGCATCTCTTTTTTCTCTGAGCACTTTATATTCTTCGTATCCTTTATTCAATTGTCCGTATAGCAAATTACCAATTGCTTTTGCACCACGTTGATTAAAGTGGGTATAATCTTTATTTGCTTTTGCAGGAGTTTCGTCAACCCATTTAATCATAGATCCATCTCCTCCCATCAAAGTATATAAATTCACAAATCCTGCTTGCGCTTCCAATGCATAGTGTTTTTGCGCTTTCATTAATGGAACTACAGCAGAATCGGTCTTCATTTCTAAATCATATTTTGTCGATTTATCGGCAGTAGAAACAATCAGGATTGAAACTCCTGGAAACGATTCTTTAATTTTATTTACGGTTTTAGTCATTCCTTTTTCATACCAAGAATAATTTTTTGTTCCGTAATTTAAAACGTTTGTTCCGTAATGTAGAATAATTAAATCGTATTTTAGACTATTATTAAAAGCTCTCATTACATCTGCATTGAACATCGAAATTGGAAGTCCAGAATTTCCTCTCTGCGAGAAATTATCAACATGAACTCCACTTCCGTTATCAAAATTAAATCCGTAAATCGGAATAGAATCTGCCTGAACAAAGTTTGCCTTGAAAGCTTTTAAACTTCCAGATGAAACTTTTAGTGTGTTCACTAAACTATTTGGCGAAAGACTTTTCTTGATAGTATCTTTTCCGATAATAAAATTAACTTTTCCTGTTTTAGACGAGCGACCGTAAAATAAGGTTGCATTATCTAAAGAAGTAGAATACTTATTAAGTCCCGCTTCGTACTGAACCCAAGTTGAATTGGATTTATCATTTGCAAAAAACACATGTCCGTTAACTCCAAAAGGACTTGTTGGCCTTTTTACATTTAAATAAGATTGTGTCTTCCAGTTTTTAGAATAGGTTGATTTTACAGAACCTCTTGACGCCGCAGACTCTGAAGTAATAGAAACAAATCCTACTCCATTTCCTCCAAAACGTTCCTGATAATTAGTACGAACGTCTTGCACGATTAAATCTCCATCGGTCATGGAATCTCCATAATAAGCAATTCTAACCTTATTCTGAGGATTTTTTTCTAGCTGATACAATTTCTCATAAAAGGAAATCAGGTATTGATAACCTTTGTAGTTTTCAAATGTTTCGGCTGGAAACTCGATTCCTTCGGTTTCATCAAAAACAATTTTCTGGCCGTTTAGTGCTCGCTCACTTTTTGCAATACTGTCTTTGTCTACCGATAGTGAATCTTCGGCAACAGATTCTAAAAGCAGACTGTCTATCAATATATTTTTAGAATCTAATTTAGTCTCAGAAAATATTTTGTCTGGAAGAATTTGCTTAAACCCAATAAAAGCAACCAGCGCTAACGCCACGATCGCAAAAGACTGAAAAAAATAAGATTTTGTATTCACCTAAATAATTATAAAATATGAAGAACTGCATTCAAAAATTAAACCAATTAAATAATGGTTAACTTATTGCAGAAAAAATTTGTGCAAAGATAGAATAACATTTTGTATCTGTTTCATTTTAACAAGAAAGTAGAACAAAAAAAAGAGGTTAGAATTTCTAACCTCTTGAATCAAAAAAAAATAAAAAAAACAAAGCTAATGATTAACTAAACTTTAATGCCGAAGCATTTTTTAAGTTAAAATGAAATATTCTTTATAATCTTTAGATTTTTTCATCTATGAATTTATTTTAAGATCGCATATTGGAATGTTGGATAACCTCTTTCTCCAGCGGCATTTAAACCAGCTGTAAATCTTACTTTATAAACATTTCCTGCTGGATCTTTAACCACATAGAAACGATCTGATCTAGCTGCAAATCCCGAAGTTGGATTACCATTTGCATCTGTTCCTGAAACAGTTCCTCTCCAGTTTGAACCAATATTTCTTTGATCGTCTGTGAATTTTGCACTTTCAACATTTGTCAATGTAAAAGCATCATATGCGAAAGCTGTTGTAAGTACTTGGTAAGTTCTTGCACCACCTTTAACGTTATTTAAAACGAAGTCCGCAAAATTATATGGCACTAAACCTGTTCCAAAATTAGTTGTATTAGTAAAACTTGTGAAGCTGATATCCCATTGTGCTTTCTGAGGCTCAACACTAACTGTTTTCTTGTCTAACAAACTTAAGAATGTAAAGTTATAAGCTGCATTTTTAGTAATAGTAATTTCATTATGAGTAGTTGCAGCAATATCAGCGTACTGAACTTTATAATCATTTCCACTTCTTAAGATTCTAACTTTTTTCCATCCTCTAGAAGGTCCATTAGCAGTGCCCTCATTTCCAGTTTCTGGTTTAGTTGTCGCTGGGTTACTTCCCATGTTAATCACATAAACTTTATTTTCACTGTCTGTCGCTGAGATAGCTGCAATAGTAGTTTTAGTAATATCTCCAGCTGGATCGTCTACTTGAGTTGAACTACCAGATCCTTGATTGAAAATCATAGTTGCATCTTCCTCCTGAACTTCATCGATATTTGTACTCGCAGTTTGTTTAGCAGACATTTTCACTGTATGATTTATTATAACTCTAAAATCTGTTCCAGAATAAAACCCTAAATCCCATGAAACTCTAGGAACAGCAGTCATTTTTCCACTACTTAAATCAACAAAAACTTGATTTGGTTCAGTAGGACCTCCAACTTCTGGAGCCAATGCATTTCCTAAAGATGCAGTTTCATTAAAATTTACCTGAATAGACTTATTTTCAGAAATCACAGCATTGATAGAAGCACTACTAATAGTGAAAACTACATTTTTAACTTCGCCTTCAATAGCTTCTTTTAATTTCTTAAAAGTAAATGTCACAGAAGAAACATTTTGATCAAAAGGAACGATTAGTTTACCAGCAGCGATTGCTGGCGTAGTACTATAATCTGTGCCACTTGCAACTGCTGTTTCAGTGTAAGTTAAAGTTAAAGAACCTGCCGATGCAGTTGGAGAAGCAAATTTAATTTCGATTGGAGTCGTTTCAGCAGATAAATTTACTGAAGTCGCTGCAAAAGCTACAACATTGGCTTGAACTGCTTCATCATCACTACTACAAGCGCCAATGGCAAGCAATACGAAAGATAATATTAAAATAAAGTTTTTTTTCATGGTATTGATTTATTAATTAAAATTTAGATTATATGAAAGTTTTAAGAAGTAAGATCGGCCGTAGCCAAGCATCATATCGCTAGAAGTTCCTCCTCCATGCGCGCCGCCACTTGCATCGCCACCGCCGCCATTTTGCACAGATTGCAAATTGGTTACGTTAAATAAGTTTCGAGCTCCGAGTGTAACTTCAAATTGATTTTTAAAAAATGCTTTTCGGATAGAAGCATCCATCCAACTGTAAGATTCTAATGTACTTAAGAAGAAACCCGATTTCCCGTCTGTACCAGTACCTGCAACATATTGTTGCTGTTGTCCATTATATTTGTAAAAAACAGCTAACAAAGTATTCCATTTCGGAATGTTATAAGAAATACTTGAATTTAATCTGAACGAGTAGAAAAACTTATCATCAGACACCAAATTTTCAGCTGCCAAATCTAATTTTCTAGAAATACCTACTACAGCTGCTCCCAACATTACATTCCAGTTTTTATAAGTATATTGTTCAACTGTAGAAATGTTCCACATTTTATATTTGTTGATGTTCATATATCTATAATTCCAAGTGGGAGTTACCTGTGTAACCACCATATCAATTCTGTCATCAACATCTAAATACGTAACCGCTAAATTGTTAGATATTTGAGCGCCCGAATCAAAAGAGCAAGCTCTTTTAAAACTAACTTCATACGACGTACTGTTTTCAGGAATCAGATTTGGATTTCCTTGCATATTATGGTTTGAATCAACAAAATAAGTATACAGCTCATCAAAGTTTGGAGTACGATAGGATTTACCTAAAGAAGCTCTTGCTTCTAATCCTTTATCAAAAAGATATCTTAAACCTAATGAACTTGCATATTGATTATCAAAAGCGCTTTGAAATGAAAATCGAAGCCCTGGACGAATGGAGAATTTCTCGTTTACGCCAATTTCTGCAACTGAATAAATATCATAATTTTCAAGTCTCTTTCTAATATCTACCCCTTGCTGATTATCATCTCTAAATGCCCCAACTGAAGAGTCATAGAAACCATTCTCGTTAGTGATTTCATAGCCAAGCTGAAAGTCTACACTTTTATTATCAAAGAAATTGCTAAGTGCGCCTGTCGAATAAAAGACCTCTTTTGATTGATAAGTGGCTCTTTGATTATCTACCTCCTGTTTTGTATCTATGTGGTAGACAAAATTTTCCAAATCACGTTCTTGTTTCTGTTGAGAAACCGAAACATTATATTTTAATTTCGAGAAAAGATTTCCATTGGCATTTAAATGGTGGTAATAACGATTGGTGATATATCTTTTATCTCTCGAAAAATAAGTATCTGGAAAAGGGTAATTATCCTGTATATTTACTTGTGGATTGTAATAGTGAACATCTTCACCATAATAATCAAATTTGTAAAAAATTCTAAAACCATCTTTTTGGTAGCCTAAAATTGCATTCCCAACCAATTGTTCTTTCGGAAGCTGGGTATAACCTCTAAGTCCATCATTTTTATCATAATCTTTTCCTTTCTTATCGTCATAATAACCGGCCATCGCATTTCGATTTCCTCCAATATTGATAAACCAATTTTCATTAAAATTGTAACCAATTTTAGCCGATTGAATATGACGACCTTTATCAAAAAATGCAAACTCTTTACCTACTGTTTCTTCTTGAACGGTCGCATTAATCTGCCACTTATAACCGCCTCCTTTTTTTGTAATAATATTTAAAATACCAGTAACTGCATTTGCTCCATGGGTTACTCCCATTGATCCTTCGATAATTTCAATTCGCTCAACGTCGTCTAAGTTTACTTGGGTTAAATCTACATTTGTTCCCATTCCTGTATCGCTTACTAAAGGTATATTATCAACCAAAATTTTAAAATATTGAGAATCTAATCCAAACATTGAGACTTTAGAACGTCCGTCATCTCCATTAGATGTCACAGTAATATTTAAATACTGATTTAAAACATCAGCCAAATTATTTGCTGCCAGCTGTTTTATGTTTTCTTTAGAAATCACTCTAACATTAAAAACAGACTTTTTTATAGATTGTGGCTCAAACTGTCCCGTAACAACAACCTCAGAAAGCTTTTCCTTAGAAGCAATACTATCTTTCTGCTGAGCAAAAGAATATGTACAAAATAGAAATCCAGCAAAAAGGGTAATTTTAATTTTCATTATTTTTATTCAGTCTTAATAATCGATGCAAATATATAACTATTTTTAATTGTTCTAAATAAAATTTATATATTTGCGAAAAATTTAAAAACAAAACAATAAGTTATGATTTCAAAAAGCCTTTTTATGTCAGCCGCTTTGGCCTTAACATGCAGTCTTGGTTTTAGTCAGGACAAAAAACAACAAGACATTAAGTCAATTAAATCAATGTGTGGTTGTTACGAAGTGAAATTTAATTTTACAGAAACATTTTCATATCCAAAAGACACTCTTACTTATAAGCCGTCTGAAACAAAACACGAATCTGCATTAGAATGGGTAGAGTTATTAGAAGATACTCCAAACAAAATTGTAATGCAGCACTTATTGATTGTAAGTGACGATATGATCATCAAGCACTGGAGACAAGATTGGCTATACGAAAACACAGACTTATACTCTTTTGATAAAGGCAATACTTGGAAATACAAAAAGTTAGACAAAAAAGCGGTTAAAGGCCAATGGACTCAAAAAGTATATCAAGTTGATGATAGTCCAAGATATGAAGGGTCTTCAACATGGGTTCACGTTGACGGGCAAGATTATTGGGCAAACGTTGCTGATGCACCGCTTCCAAGAAGAGAGCAAACAAAACGTAACGATTACAATGTATTAAAAAGAAGAAACATTCATGAAATTACTTCTACAGGATGGAATCATGAACAAGACAATGACAAATTGGTTCGTGACGATGCTGGAAAAGATGTTTTGTTAGCACAAGAAAAAGGATTTGACGTTTATACTAAAGTTCCAGATATTAAATGTCTAGCAGCTCAAAAATGGTGGAAAGAAAATAACGCGCTTTGGAAAAACGTTCGTGACAAATGGCAGACTCTTTTTGACAGACACCAAGATTTAAACTTAGAGGCAAAAGTTGACAGAAAAGCACTTTACTCTCTTTTATTTGATTTGAAACCAGATACTGCAAAAGCAGAAACAGATAAAATCATTGACAAATTTGTTAAGTAATTAGAATTAGTTGTTAATAAAAAATCCGGAAGTTTTTATAGCTTCCGGATTTTTTTGTTTGTTCTAGTAATTACTGAGCACACTCAGAATAAGTAACAGCGTGTCTTGATAAATCTGTCCATTTTGGATCTGCTGCAGATGCTGTGATTAATTTGTCACATCCGCTCCACAATGTTGCAAACTCTTTTTTGTATTCTTTTTTCTTTAATAAAAATGCAGGTGCATCTTTTTTAGCAACATAGTAAGATTTAGCATCTCCACCTACAAATTTAATACCTCCAACTCCTAAAGAAGTAGTTTCTTTTGCATGTGGATCACAGTATATTTTAAATTCTTTACTAAATGCAGGGTTTAAAAGTTGCATTAATAATTTTGATTTTTTCTTTTTGATTTGCACATCAGCAGTTTCAAAATATGCGTAACCTTCCTTTAAGTATTCTTGGTTCAGTTTATCATCGTTCCATTTTTGAAAATCTGTACCAAAATCAATTTTTTTAGTCAAATTATCAAGTCCACTAGGTGGTAAGTACATATACTTAATATCCTCCGGTTTTAATTTGTGCTTTTTTCCAGCTGCGTCTTGTAATTTAATAAATTCAATTAACCCTTTGTCTCTATCAATATCACGAATAGTTCCGCTAATTTCTGTTCCGTCTGCTAGCGTAATGTAAGCTGTTTTACTGTGCGAAAATCCATAAGATGGGTTAATTAAATCTTGAGCTTTAGTTGCTGTAAATGCAAAAAGAAGCATCATTAAAAGTAAAGGTTTTTTAATCATTTGTTTTTGGGTTTAAATTTTGCCTACTCTCACGATTTTCGGCTTCCTCGTATTTATTTTATAGTATCGTAAGCCGATTTTTCTTCTTTGTCTATTGGCACTTTCAGCTGAAAAACAATCAATTATTTCTTACTGTAAACATACTTATAAAAACAACATACACAAATCTCGCTAATACTTTTTTACACGAAAATTCATTTAAAAAAATCCAGAAGTTTTAAAGCTTCCGGATTTTTTTGTTTTTTAATTTTTATTATAATGGATTTTGCACAATTAATGGATTGGCATTAATTTCCGCTTTAGGAATTAGCCACTGCCATCTTTTATCTGCAGGGTCTACACTTAAAACCCCATTCACAATACTTGAATCATGATTTGCACCAGTTCTATCTAATGATGAATTTGTTCTCTTCAAATCATAGAATCTAAATCCTTCACCCCATAATTCAATTCTTCTTTGTAAAAGTATTTCCTCAACTAAAGCTTGACCAGTGTTACTAGACAAAACATAAGCAGGATCTCTCATTATTTCAAAATCAAAAAGCACATTTGCTGCAGTAGCATCTCCAAGTCTCGCTTTAGCTTCAGCCTCTATCAGATACATTTCAGCAACTCGCATATACGGAACATCACATCTACTATCTCCTGTACTTATTGCTAAAAATTTCTGGCTAGTGTAAGGAAATTTAGCATAATTCGATGGCAATGAAAGAGCTGTATGGTTTCCTGTTTTATCAAATATTTTAGAACGAACATCCGTTTGTGGAATCATATTATATAATTTACTATTAATTGCTTTTGGGCACGAACGTATAACAGTTGAGTTGTAATTTCTTGACATATATGCTCCAAAGTTTCCAAAATAATCAGTTTGAACTTCATTTATATGACTTCCCCACATCCATTCTTTATTAGAGTAATCATTAAATCCCGCAACATAATCTGATGCAGACATTAGCGTTTTTCCCGTTCTCGCTTTGTTCGCATAATTTGCTGCTACTGCCCAATTCCCTTGAGTTAAAGCAACTCTTGCTTTCAGACCTTGTGCTACTTTTAAATCAAGATGTGAATTGTTGGGTTTTGTGTAATCAGCTAGCAAAACATTTGCTTCATCTATATCCTTATTAATTTGCACATATACTTCTTCTACTGTTGAACGAGGAAATTTATCATTGCCAACAGTCAAAATAATAGGAACACCAAGCTGAGAATTATTAATTCCGCTTATATATCTTTCTCCAAAAAGCTGAACCAATTGATAATGACAAAAAGCTCTATAAAGCAAAGCTTGTCCTTTTACAATTTTCTTATCTGCATCAGAACCGATGGACACATCTGCTGCATTTATAATAGTATTTGCATTTCTAATTATTCTATAATAAGTTCTAAACTGGAATCTTAAATCCTGAGAATTCTCATTAGAGAATGCTGCCCAGTTATAAACTTGCAAATACCAGCCATTAGTAACAGGGAAAACAATGTCATCACCAGCAATATCTATCTGCTGCATCAAACTGCCTAATCCATTTTCATTTTGATTTCCTTCATATCTTATATATAAAGATCTGTGAATACCATTCAAAAGAGTCATTAGGTTTTCAGTTGTTTTTGTTGCTCCTTCATAATCCACAAATTCTGTTGGCTTTTTATCTAGAAAATCATCCGAACAAGATCCAAAAATAATTATGCATACAAATGCAAATATCAATTTTATATAATTTGATTTCATAATGTTAAAAATTTAAATTCAGACCTAATGTTATTACTCTAGATGGTATATATCTATTCTGCGTTGTACCGTTAAAAGTTTGTGTAGGATCCATTCCCTGACGTTTTGTAAACAACAATAGGTTTTCTCCATTAACATAAACAGAAGCATTATCTATCTCTAACTTTGAAATAAACTCTTTTGGCATTTTATAAGATAAATTAATCTGTCTTAATGATAAATAATCAGAACCTTTTAACCATCTGTCTGAAGCGGCAGATGATTGAGTATTTCTATTTACATCTAATCGCGGAACGTCTGTAATATCCCCAGGTTTTTGCCACCTATTCAATATATCAGTACTAAATGCTGATCCGTAACTATTCCCAGTGTGCATTAAAACAGAATAATTTGTATCATACATTTGTCCTCCTATTTGGTAAGTACAAACAACATCTAATTGAAGGCCTTTGTATTTAAATGTATTCCCAAAACTTCCAAATAAATCTGGAATTGCTGAACCAGCATAATGGTATAAAGCTTTATTCTGATCGGTAGTTACATTTACTCCATTTACAACTCTTATAGTACTATCTCCAGAGTTCACAAATTGTGGATCAGCTACATATAAAGCATATCCATCTGCTGGATCCACACCATACCAATCTCTTAGCCAATAATCGTAAATTGAATGTCCTACTGAAAGTTTCTTCGTCCCATCAATAATTTCCCCTTGAGGCAACTTTGTAATTTTATTATTGATAGTTGATGCATTAATATTTAGGTTCCAAGAAAAATCATTTGTTTTGATAATTGCACCATCTAAAGAAATCTCAATTCCTTTATTTACCATTGAACCTATATTTTCCATTCTGTTATCCAAACCAGATGATAAGGGATTTGGAACTGCAAAAATTAACCCATCAGTATTTCTATTATAATACTCAAAACTACCTTTTAATCTATTTTTAAATAATCCAAACTCTACTGCAATATCTTTCTGAGTATTGACTTCCCATTTTAGATTAGGTGCTCCTGCAGCGTAAATTAACACACCGCCTTCTGTTCCGTTATCATATCCTAAACTATAAGTATTCTGACTAACGTAATAATTCAAGCCATTGATTTGCGAACCTGCATCATTTGTATCACTAATCGTATGTGAGTCATTTCCAACTTCTCCAATAGATGCTCTTAATTTTAAGTCATTAATCCATGTTTTTTCTTTTAAAAAATTCTCTTTAGAGATTACCCAAGCTCCTCCAAAAGACCAAAAATTTCCCCATCGATTATCTTTAGCAAATTTTGAAGATCCATCTCTTCGTAACGATGCTGAAAAAATATATTTATCATCATAGTCATACCCAACTCTAGAAAAATATGATTCGGTAGCGTAATTTCTCGTATAAGAATTCAAACCTGTTGTAGTCGCATAATTAACAAACTCTATAATCTCTGGAGCTACCTGACCGGTTTTAGTGCCCGTACTCCAATTTCTTTCATAATCGAAACTTTCATGACCTAAAAGTGCCGTAAAATTATGATTGCCAACTTTTTTAGAATAATTAAGTAACTGATTATATGTAACTCCTGTTAAAATTTTATCATCCTTTCCAATTAATCCTGTTGGCGCCCCATCTCCAATTAAAGTATTATAAGAATAGGTTCTATTCGAATATGTTTTATCGATTGAGGCATTTGTGGTGAACTTAAAATCTTTGAGGAAAGTTATTTCAAAAAATGTTCTTGCAGAAAGCGCTAATCCTTTTACTACATCAGTATCATTTAAAGTTTCATAAACAACATTTCGTCCATTAGAAGCACCCGACCCCCTAGTTGTTGAATAAACTCTATCGCCATTATCATCAAAGACATAATCTCCATTGGCGGTATGATCAAAAACTGGGTAAATAGGCCCCATCGTTCTTATTGTTCTAAATGGGTTTTTGAAAGAACTTGTATTTTCTACACCATCGGTCCCTAATTTAGAGTTAGTTAAAGCTCCTGAAATGTTTACTCCTGTTTTGAACCAATCTTTTAGACTTGTATTAAGATTTAATCTTCCTGTAGTTCTTTCGAAACCTGACTTTTGTATATATCCTTCTTCATTCAAATAACCGAGAGAAGCGAAATAATTTGATTTTTCCGATTTTCCTTGATAAGAAAAATCTACATTTTGGCGAACTCCAGCTCTTTCCAATTGTTTTTCCCAATTCAAATCTTGTGGATAAAGCAATTGAGCATTTGGATTTAATTTTCCATCTGTTCCAACAATACTATTTGCAGGAACATTGAATGGATTTGTAACTAGAACAACTGGTACTCTTGTGGAAGCATAAGCATTAGCTGCATCAATTTGAGATTGGTTTGCCATAGGACGACTATTTCTAATCGCCTCCCATTCTAGAGGATAATAATCAAAAGCATTCACTCTTTCGTAATCCTTAATTGAACGAGAAGTCATTCCCGTACTCATATTTAATGAAAACTTATCTTTTGATGACTTTCCTGTTTTTGTAGTGATTATAATAACTCCATTTGCAGCTTTTGAACCATAAAGAGAAGTTGAAGAAGCATCTTTTAGAACAGTTAGACTTTCAATATCACTTGAATTTAAGCTACTGATATCTCCTGCGTAAGGAACTCCATCAACAATATAAAGTGGAGTATTTGATCCATTTATAGAACTGAATCCACGTATTCTCACTTCTGGTGCGGCCCCAGGTTGACCAGCCGAACTTTGAATTTGTACTCCCGAAGTACTACCTTCTAAAACAGATAAAGCATTCGTTAAAGGTCTACTCTCAAGCTGTTCTGATTTAATTTGAGTTGCTGATCCTGTGTAAGAACTTTTTTTTGCTTTTCCATAAGCCACCTGAACAACAACTTCTTCTAATTGTTCTCCACCCTCCTGCATTTTAATATTTACAGAAGATGAATTTCCAACGGTAACCGACTGATCTTTCATCCCCATGTAAGAAAAAACCAGAACATCTCCCGTTTTTGCTTTAATCTTGTATTTTCCATCAAAATCGGTTTGAACTCCATTGCTAGTTCCTTTTACCATAACATTTGCACCTGGAATTGGTCCGCTTGCATCTGATACAATTCCTGAAATTGTTTTTTCCTGCGCAAAAAACAATTGAGCAGTTAACAAAAACACAAGAATTGCAAATCCTTTAAATTTTCTTTTCATTATAGTTTGTTTGAATTAAGGGGCGCAACTTATAAAATTAAATTAATTTTAACAAGATTTTACACTTATTTAACACCTAATAACATAATACTAAACTTACAAATAATTAAAATAAACAAAAAAACCACCTATTGCTAGATGGTTTTAATCCTGTATCATTTATACTAAAAGCTTACTAATTCAAAATAGTTAAAAAACGAATATTAGGAAGTATCTTAATGACTATGTAATTTAATACTGAGAAATCTGATGCAAAACTAATACAGAATCAAACCGAATATATTACCGTATAAGCCAAAAAAGCAATAAAAAAAGCCAATAGTTCAAAAACTATTGGCTTTAAAATTCTTAAGCTTTAATCCTTACATTCTCTCTGGAACTTCAATTCCTAATAATTGGAATGCTGATTTGATTACCTCTGCAACCTTTTGAGAAAGCTGCACTCTAAATATTTTTTTCGTTAAATCAACTTCTCCTAAAATATGTACTGATTGGTAAAAAGAGTTATATTCTTTTACTAAATCGTACGTATAATTAGCAATTAATGCTGGGCTATGATTCTGAGCCGCATTCTGAATTACTTCTGGGAAAAGCTCGATTTGTTTTACCAATTCTTTCTCTTTTTCATGCAATTCTTCGATTTCAATTTTATTAGAAAAATCAAAATCGGCTTTACGGATTATAGACTGAATTCTAGCGTAGGTGTATTGAATAAACGGCCCAGTATTTCCAGCGAAATCTACAGATTCTTCTGGGTTAAACAAGATACGTTTTTTAGGATCTACTTTTAAAATGTAATATTTTAAAGCTCCCAATCCAATTGTTTTATACAGTATTGCTTTTTCTTCGGCAGAATAGCTATCCAATTTCCCTAAATCTTCTGCGATTTGTTTGGCTGTATCGGTCATATCTTGCATCAAATCATCAGCATCGACAACTGTTCCTTCACGGCTTTTCATTTTTCCAGAAGGTAAATCTACCATTCCGTATGATAAGTGATATAAACTTGAAGCCCAGTCAAAACCTAATTTCTGTAAGATTAAGAATAATACTTTAAAGTGATAATCTTGTTCATTTCCTACAGTGTAAACCATTCCCCCGACATCTGGCATGTCTTTAACACGTTGAATTGCAGTTCCGATATCTTGGGTCATATAAACCGCTGTTCCATCAGAACGTAAAACAATTTTTCTGTCAAGACCTTCGTCTGTCAAATCAATCCAAACAGAACCATCTGGATCTTTTTCGAAAACGCCTTTATCCAAACCTACCTGAACAACATCTTTTCCTAAAAGATAGGTATTGCTTTCGTAGTAATATTTATCAAAATTAACTCCAAGATTACTGTAAGTTGTTGCGAAACCTGCATAAACCCATTCGTTCATTTTTTTCCAAAGCTCAATTACTTTTTCGTCACCAGCTTCCCATTTCTTAAGCATATCTTGCGCTTCGATAATGATTGGAGCTTGCTTTTTGGCTTCTTCTTCTGTTTTTCCAGCTTCTATTAAACCGTTAATTTCATTTTTGTAAGCTTTATCAAACTCTACGTAGTATTTACCTACTAGTTTGTCCCCTTTTAAACCAGATGTTTCAGGAGTTTCTCCGTTTCCGAATTTTTCCCAAGCTAGCATTGATTTACAGATATGAATTCCTCTATCGTTGATAATTTGAGTTTTATGCACTTTTTTACCAGAAGCTTTTAAAATCTCTGCAACAGAATATCCTAACAAATTGTTACGAACGTGTCCTAAGTGCAAAGGTTTATTGGTATTTGGAGAAGAATATTCTACCATAATTGCCTTCTCTGCCGGATTTGGAGCTACAAAACCAAACTGTTTTTGATCTTTTATTCCGTTAAAGAAATTCACATAATAACTGTCTGAAATAACAATATTCAAGAAACCAGAAACTACATTAAAGCGAGCAACCTCAGAAACATTCTCAACTAGATAATTTCCAATTTTATTTCCCAATTCAGCCGGATTGCTTTTGATGACTTTCAATAAAGGGAAAATTACCATTGTAATATCTCCTTCAAACTCTTTTCTAGTAGTTTGAAACTCGATTTTATCAACAGTAACATCAAATAATGCTTGTATTGCTTTTTGTATAGAAGGTGTAAGAATTTGTGATAATGACATGTAAACTTATTTTAAAGTGAGCAAAGATACTGCTTATTCATCAATTAGAGAAAATCAAAAACATATTAAATTCAGAAAAAGAGTTTCAATTTGACAAAAAAGCACATTTTTTAATTGTTAAAATTATCAAAAAATCAAAACCGTAATCTCTTACAAAACAGCCAACGAGAAAAAAAACATACTTTTTTATTTAATTTCTTGTAACATATCAACTGTAAAAGAGTCTTAATAGAGACTCTAATTTTTTAAGGTCAACAAAAACAAAAAAAAGAAAAACTAACAAAACGAAATCTCATCATCAATCAAATCAAAAATAATCAGTAAAAAAATCATGAAATTAAAATTCTTTCTGTTTGCGTTATTAGGTATAATCGCAACTGCACAGGCCCAGAATACTGGAAGTATTACTGGAAAAATTACAGAAAAGTCGAACAACGCGCCGATTTCTTATGCAACAGTTTCGCTTAAAGAAAATGGGAAAGTGGTTTCTGGAGTAAATACAGACGATAACGGGGACTATTCATTTAAAAACATTGCTTTAAAAAGTTACACTATCGAGATTCAATATATTGGATTTAGAAAATATATCGGTTCTGTTCTTTTGAGCGAAAACAAAAAAAATGCTACTGTAAATGTAGCTCTTGAAGAAGAAGCAACGCAATTAAAAGGTGTCAACATTATCGCAGAACGCTCTACAATCGAACAAAAAATTGACAGAAAAGTAGTTAATGTTGGTAAGGACTTGACAACTGCAGGAGCTTCGGCATCTGATATTATGAACAATATTCCTTCTGTGAATGTGGATCAGGACGGAAAGCTTTCGCTTCGCGGAAATGATAATGTTCGTGTATTAATTGATGGGCGTCCAACGAATATTGATCCTGCTCAATTGTTAAAACAAATTCCGTCAACTTCTATCAAGAAAATTGAATTGATTACGAACCCAAGTGCAAAATACAATCCAGAAGGAATGTCTGGAATCATTAATATTATCTTGCACAAAAATGCAAATACTGGCTTTAATGGAAGCTACAGCGGTGGTATTACTTTTGGTAAAACGGCAAAATACAATCAGTCTTTAGATTTAAACTATAAAACTGGTAAAGTAAATTTCTTTGGAAATGTGGGACAAAATTTTGGAACATACCAAAACACAGGATTCATCCAAAGATTTGATCAAGATATAGTTCAAAATATATCAGTTTTGAATGATAATGATTCCTACTTATACAAAATAGGAATGGATTATTTAATTGATGATCATAACACCTTGTCTTTCTACACCAATCAAAACAAATCTAACGGAAAAGGTTTTGTAGACACTGATATTGATTACAATAATGTAACGGGTTCTGACATTTCCAATATATTTCAAAAATCAAGCTATTGGGGACCTGATAGAGTTGGAACATACAATTTGGCATACAAACACATCTTTAAAAAAGAAGGTCACACTTTAGATTTTGAAGCAAATTATAGTGACAATAAAGAAACTCAAAATGCTGCTTTTGACACTAAAACGACCAAAATAGACAATACTGCTTCGGGTATTGTATACAATGATTTTCTGCAAGGAACTAGAAAATTAAGCACTGTAAACGTAGATTATGTTAATCCGTTAAACGAAAAAACAACCCTTGAAGCCGGAGCTGAAGCTAGGATCACGAGAACAGATAACGATTATGTGACTGGAAATCCTTTGTTGCCAGTAGCAGATCAAACGTCTCATTATACGTATGACACCGATATCTATTCTGCTTATGTAACATTTGGACAGAAATACAAAAAGTTTAGCTATCAATTGGGTGCACGTTTTGAAAGCTATAAAGTACAGGCTAACTTAAATTACGGTCAGACTAAATTTGATGATGATTATATTACATTATATCCATCAGCATATTTAACGTATAATTTGAATGAGAAAAACACGTTGCAGTTTAGCTACAGCCGTCGTGTAGACCGTCCGAGTTTAGAACAGACAAAACCTATTCGTGAATTTGCTACTCCGTTAGTTACTTCATTAGGAAATCCTGAATTAAGACCTCAGTTTACCAACTCAGTTGAAGTAAATTATACTAAAACTCTTGAAAAAGGAAGTTTTACAACTGGAGTTTTTGTGAGAAGTATTAATGACCAAATCAGCAGAATTTTATATCCTGATCCAGCAGATCCGAGCATGGAAAAACAAATCATGAGTTTTACCAACTACGATCACAATACAGCTTACGGATTTGAAGTTTCTTTTAATTATAAAATCACAAAATGGTGGGATATCCAACCATCGATTGATTTCTCAAGTATTAATCAGCAAGGTATTGTATTCCAATACGATCCTGCAACAAATACAAGTAACCCAATCGATAGAAAAATTACTGTTGCTGCTTTCAACGGACGTATGAACTCTAATTTTAAAGTAAACAAACGTTTAAGTTTCTTAGCTTTTGGATTCTATAGAGGTGCTACAGACGGGCTTCAAAACAACAGCCACGAAATGTATAAAATGGATATTGGTACACGTTACACCTTATTGGACAACAAAATGAATTTAAGTGTTCGTTTCAATGACATTTTCAATACAATGAAATATGCTTTTGATACCATGTATCCTTATCCTCAAGCAGGTCAGTTTAAATGGGAAAGCCAAACGGTTTACTTTGGTTTGACTTATAACTTTGGAGGCGGAAAAATCAAAAATTTACAGCGTAAACAAAGAGATGACAATACTAACAAAGGCGGGGGCGGAATGTTCTAATCTTGTCTGAGAAAATTTTTTAAATAATTTTTTGAATAATTTCTTGTAGAAAAAAAGTCTGGAGATTGCCACCTCCAGACTTTTTTTGTTTTATTCTATTCTATAAAAAGTTACGCAACTCTTTTATTTCTTCTGGATTTGCAGTTTCAGAATTATCTGTTATTGCTGAAGAATGATAAAAAGTGAGATCTAATTTTTCTTGCAACAGTTTGATATTTGAAGATCTTAAACCTCCTCCTGGCATAATTTCAATTCTGTCTCCCGCTAGTTCTTGAAGCCTTTCTAAAGCCAAAATTCCTTCTTCTACATTTACACCTTGACCTGAAGTCAAAATGGTTTTGAAGCCACAGTCGATTACATCTTCAAGTGCTTTTTCAGGATTTTTAACTACATCAAAAGCACGGTGAAAAGTACACGATAACGGATGCGCCAAATGCACTAATTCCTTATTCTGCTTTTTATTTACTTTTCCGTTTTCTTTTAAAATTCCGAAAACGAAACCATCAACGCCTAGTTTTTTATATTGCTTGATATCTTGTTTCATTTCGGTAAGCTCTTCGTCAGAATAGACAAAATCACCACCTCTAGGCCTTATAATAACATGCATTTTTATATTTATACTTTCGCGAACCTTTACTACCAAAATAGAGTTTGGCGTAGTTCCTCCCAGTTTCATATTTTCACATAGCTCAATTCTATCCGCACCGTTTGCTTGAGCAATTACTGCCGATTCATAATTAAAACAAGCTATTTCTAGTTGATTTTTTTTCATTTGTATTGTATTAAAATGGCTTCGACTCCGCTCAGCCTGACAAGCTGCAAAAAAATTATGTTTAATCTTTGTCTCCCTGAGCGGAGTCGAAGGGCGCTCCTATTGGAACGTGGGCTTCGACTCCGCTCAGCCTGACAAAGTATGTCCTGACGAAACCGACGGCTAATTTAATACTAAACATCCTTTTTATTAAAATTTTTATGAGTTGTTTTATTCAAACATTGAGAAAGTTTTTTCAAATCCTCCCATTTATCTTTTATTATAGCTTCTTTCTTTTTTCTGCTCCAGCCTTTTACTTGCTTTTCAAATGCAATGGCTTGGATAACATCATTAAACTCTGTACAAAACACCAACTCCAAAGGCCTTTTATTAAATGTATAGCTTTCTTTATTTAAACCATAATTATGTTCACTTAGTCTTCTATTTATATCATTTGTCATTCCTGTGTAATAACTTCCATCAGAGCATTTTAAAATATAGACGTAATATCTTTTCATAATTTTTTACTTCAAAAACAATAAAAGTAAGAAATTTAATTCAAAAATATTAAAAAGAGCGTGATAATAGAAACGTGGCTTCGACTTCGCTCAGCCTGACAAATAGAAATCAAACACATACAATCGTCAAAGCTTTGTCACCCTGAGCGGAGTCGAAGGGCGAGCCTATTGGAACGTGGGCTTCGACTTCGCTCAGCCTGACAAATAGAAATCAAACACATACAGCCATCAAAGTTTTGTCACCCTGAGCGGAGTCGAAGGGCGCTACTATTGGAACGGGAGCTTCGCCTTCGCTCAGCTCAAATGGCTATAAAAAAAACCTACTCCCAATAAGAAGCAGGTTTTAAAAAAATATAATGTAAGATGATTATTTTACCATTTAATAATAGCACTTGCCCAAGTAAATCCACTTCCGAAGGCTGCTAAGACTACAGTATCTCCAGATTTGATCTTTCCTTGTTCCCAAGCCTCAGTCAAAGCAATCGGAATAGATGCTGCGGTTGTGTTTCCGTATTTCTGAATATTGTTATGAACTTGGTCGTCTGTCAATTTGAATTTATTTTGAATGAATTGCGAAATTCTCAAATTGGCTTGATGCGGAATTAACATATCAATATCTGAAACCTGAAGACCATTTGCCTCCAATCCTTCATTGATTACTTCAGCAAAACGAACTACAGCATTTTTAAATACAAATTGTCCGTTCATATACGGGTAATAACTTTCATCATTCGGATCATTATCTGCAATAATATCTGTTACCCAACGCGCTCCCATTCCTGGCGCTTGCAAAGCCAATTCTTCTGCGTGCTCTCCTTCAGAGTGTAAGTGTGTAGATAAAATTCCTTTGCTTAAATCTTCTTCACGGCTTAAAACTGCAGCTCCTGCTCCGTCTCCGAAAATTACAGAAACTCCACGTCCGCGAGTTGTCATGTCTAATCCTGTAGAGTGAACTTCAGAACCAATAACCAAAATATTTTTATACATTCCGGTTTTAATATATTGATCTGCAACAGAAATTGCATAAACAAAACCAGAACATTGATTTCTAACATCTAATGCTCCAACTGTTCTTAAACCTAAATCTCTTTGAACCAGAACTCCAGGTCCTGGAAAATAATAATCTGGACTTAATGTAGCAAAAACTACAAAGTCAATATCTTCTTTGGCAACACCAGAACGCTCTATTGCAATTTTAGCTGCTTTTACTCCCATTGAAGTAGTAGTGTCTTCTCCACGGATAATGTGTCTTCTTTCCTGAATCCCGGTTCTTTCCTGAATCCATTCGTCATTGGTATCCATTATCTTAGACAAATCATCGTTAGTCACCACATTAGAAGGAACATAATATCCTAAACCAGCTATTTTTGAATGATACATATATCTATTATTATTTATTAAAAAATTGGATTGCAAATTTACGCATACTTTAAAATATACGTACACAAATTACTATTTTTTTCGTTATTAGCAATTTAATATATTCTAATTCTACACTAACTTATCATCATTTACTTCTTGAAAAGACAATTTTGGAACGCAAACATTGAAAAAAATTAAAAATCAGACTCAAGATGTAACAAGACAAAACTATCTTAGACAAACATTTTGAATACCAATTACAAACCCATAAAATTCAAACTATGAAATTAAAGGTTACACTGTTTTTATTTTTAAATATAAGCTTTTTCTCTTTTGCACAGGAGAATCTAACTTATCAAAAACCTTCAAAATCTATTTTAGATTTGGCAGACTATCAAAGAGCTCCTTCCGTATCAATGGATACAAAAAAAGAGAACATGCTCTTGATGTACCGCAACACCTATAAAACGCTCGACGATTTAAACCAAGACGAAGTTCGTCTAGCTGGTTTGAGAATTAATCCGGTTACTAATATTTCAAGCACGGTAACGTATTTAATCAATCTTAAACTAAGAAAAATAAACGGAAAGGAAGAAATTCAGGTAAAAGGGCTCCCTGATAATCCGAAAATATCAAACATTCTTTGGTCGCCAAACGACAAAAAAATCCTATTCTCGCACACTACCAATTCTGGTGTAGAACTTTGGGTTTTAGATGTTGCAAGCGCACAAGCGACAAAACTCACAGAAGCTAGAGTAAATGCCAATCTTGGAAATCCGTTTAACTGGTTTTTAGACAGCGAAACTATCTTAGTAAAAATGCTTCCTAAAAACAGACCGCCGCTTTTAGATTCTAAAAAAGATTTGCCGACTGGGCCGATTATTTCAAATACTTCAGGAGAAAAATCTCAAAATAGAACGTATCCCGATATGCTGAAAAACAAAAACGACGAAGCTAATTTTGAAAACTGCATAACTTCTGAATTGTATAAAGTAAAACTAAATGGAGATGCTGTTTTATACAAAGACGCCGCTATGTTTGCCGGAGAAAAAATCTCTCCAGATGGTCAGTACATTATGCTGACAACCATTCAAAAACCATTTTCTTATGTAGTTCCATTAAACAGATTTCCATCTAAAACGGTTGTTTATGATTTAAGCGGAAGAGAAATTAGAACGGTAAATGAAGTTCCTTTAAATGAAATTATGCCAAAAGGTTTTATGGCTGTTCGAAAAGGAAAAAGAGAAATGGCTTGGAGAAACGACAAACCTGCAACTTTATCTTATGTTGTAGCTTTAGACGAAGGAGATCCTGCAAACAAAGTTGATTTTAGAGATGAAGTTTTTCTTTGGGATGCGCCTTTCGACAAAGAAGCTTCTTCATTAGCAAAAACTCCACAGCGTTTTAGTGATATTATATGGGGGAATGACAATTTAGCGGTTCTTTCAGAAGAATGGTACGACACGAGAAACACCAAAACATTTTTGATTAATCCATCAAACCCAAATCAGCAGCCAAAATTGATTACGGATAGAAATTCGCAAGATGTTTATTCTGATCCTGGAGTTTTTGAAACAAAAAAGAATGCTTACAATAAATATGTTTTAGCCGTCGAAAAAAACAACTTGTATAGAATTGGTGAAGGTTATACTAAAAACGGACAATTTCCTTTTGTAGATGAATTCAATATAGAGACTTTAAAATCAAAACGCATCTATACTTCTCCTTATAAAGATAAAAAAGAGGATATTTTAGAAATTGAAGATTTCAAGTCTGGGAAAATCTTAGTTATGATTCAGTCAAAAACAGAATACCCAAATTACTATTTCAGAAATATTAAAAAACAAAACAGCCTAACACAAGTTACTGATTTCAAAAATCCGTTTGAAAGCATTAAAGACGTAAGCAAAGAAGTTATTAAATACAAACGTAAAGACGGATTAGAGCTTTCAGGAACTTTATATCTTCCTGTTGGTTATGATAAAGCTAAAAAAGAAAAATTGCCACTATTGATTTGGGCATATCCTGCAGAATATAAAGATAGAAATAGCGCTTCTCAATCGACTCAAAATTCAAATGAATTCACTTTTCCTTATTATGGTTCATTTGTTTATTGGGTAACTAAAGGTTATGTAGTTTTAGATGATGCTGCTTTCCCAATTATTGGTGAAGGAACTACAGAACCAAACGACAATTTTATTTCGCAATTAGTAGATAATGCAGCAGCAGCGATTGATGCCGTAGATGCTTTAGGCTATATTAATCGTAAAAAAGTGGCTGTTGGAGGACATTCTTATGGAGCTTTTATGACTGCGAACTTACTAACCCATTCGGATCTTTTTGCATGCGGAATTGCGAGAAGCGGTGCTTACAACAGAACTTTAACACCATTTGGATTCCAATCTGAACAAAGAAATTACTGGGAAGCGCCAGAAGTTTACAACGCAATGTCTCCATTTATGAATGCAGAAAAAATGAAAACTCCAATTTTGTTAGTTCATGGAGAAGCAGACAATAATCCGGGAACTTTTACCTTGCAGACAGAACGTTATTTTCAAGCATTAAAAGGATTAGGAGCGCCAGCAAGAATGGTTATTCTGCCAAAAGAATCTCACGGTTATGTAGCAAAAGAAAATATTTTGCACCTGCTTTGGGAACAAGATCAGTTCTTAGAAAAGTATCTGAAAAACTAAATTCATAATTTGATTCTAAAAGGAAACCCGACAAGTTTTTGAAAACTGTCGGGTTTATTATTTTAACAATTAGAAATTATCTAATTTTCTAATTGACATATTCCCTAATTACAAATAATTTAAAGCCAGAAAAACTTCTTGCTCAAGTGGTAAATCTATTTCGCTTTCAAAGAAAATCAATTGCCTTTTGTAAACTGTTTCAATTAAATAATGGCTTCCTCTAAAATAAGTTCTTCTAATTTTCACCATCAATTTTGATTCTGAAACCATTTTAAATTGATGCGGATAAACCAATGTTTTATGTGTTTCATCCTCGTAAGACAACAATAAATGAGTCGGAATTTCATTTACTTCTCCAAACAAAGATGCCACATATTTAACCTTTGGATCTTCGTATATTTTTGAAGGATCATCTTTTACCAACACTTCTCCGTTTCTCATCACGATTGCCTGATCGGCAAAAGACAAAGCATCTGTACTATCATGTGTTGCAATAATACACGTAATTCCTTTTTGTTTTAGATAACGAAATAAATTACGACGCAGAGCATTTTTTCTAAAAGCATCTATCTGACTAAATGGCTCGTCTAACAAAATCACTTCTGGTTCTAAAGCCAAAACTCGAACCAGTGCCACTCTTTGCTGTTGTCCACCACTTAGAAATTTGGTCTTAACATTCGCAAACTGATCCATTTCTACCATCTCTAATAATTCCTGAACACGAAGCTTTTTCATGTTTGCAAAACCGTTCGAGAGAAACTTACCTACGTTTTCTGCCACTGTTTCGTATGGAGACAAATCAAAATCCTGTGCCAGATATTTCATATAAGGCATTCCAGGAATCAGATTGAACTTTGGTCCCAAGATCGGTTTATCGCCATAAAAAATCTTCCCTTCATCCAGATCGTATAATCCGTATATAAGCTTGAGTAGCGTACTTTTTCCACAGCCACTCTCACCAATAATCGCAATATTCTGGCCTTTTTCAATAGAAAAAGAAATGTTTTTTATAACGGGGTTTTCGGTGTACGAAAAAGATATATTTTGAATGTCAAGCATGAGTTGTAATATGAGTCGTCAAATTTACAATGTTTAATTTCTAAAGTCAAAAAAAAGCTGCTTCAATTATTTGAAACAGCTTTTTTGATAATTTATTTTATTAGAAACTATTTTCCAGCTTCTGCTTTAGCGTCATTTACCATTTTGTCGTTTGCTGTAATTGAGAATTCAACACGACGGTTTTGAGCTCTTCCTTCTGGAGTATCATTTGTTGCAATTGGATCTGCAATTCCTAAACCTGAAGTTTTGAAACGGCTTGATTTTAATCCTTTTGAAACTAAATAAGCTTGCACAGAAGCAGCTCTTTGCCCAGAAAGTGTCAAGTTATATTCTGGTTTTCCAGTATTATCTGTGTAACCAAAAATTTGAATATCTGTATCTCCATACTCATTAAATACAGGAACTAATTTATCTAAATTAGCTTTTGCTTGAGTTGTCAAAGTAGATTTATTAGTATCAAAACGAACTGCATTTTCGTTTAATGTCAAGTGAATACCTTCACCAACTCTTTCAACAGAAGCACCTGGTAAAGCTTGATCAATTTCACGAGCTTGTTTATCCATTTTATTTCCAATCAAAGCTCCAGTTCCTCCACCTACAGCAGCTCCAATTGCAGCTCCTAAAGCAGCGTTTCCGCCTCGTCCGATATTATTTCCTAAAATACCACCAATAACACCACCTGCAACTACACCAATTCCGGCTCCTTTTTGTGTATTATTTGCGTTTTTTACTGAATCACAGCTTGTAAAAAAACTAGCTATAACCATTAAACTACTTAAACCTAAAACCGTTATCTTTCTCATTTTCTATATCTTTAAAATATTAATTAGCTCTTTGAAATTGGTAAACTACATCTTTTACCTGACCACCTACATTTATATTATCAATTAACTGAAAAGAACTTTCAGTTACACCTGCAACTTTAAGCAAATAACCATCTCTTACTTTCTTCGCTTTTTCACCTGCATTAAGAATTTTCAACACAAACAAACCTTGGTTGTTGATACTCCATACAATTGGCGAAGAAAATCCAGTACAACTTGGCGAAGTCAAAGCCATTGTTCCTTTATTATTATTCGAAATAAAGCTCCAAGTACTTCCAATAAAACATTTTGAATCTGCAAGATCGAATGAATTTACTTTGATATAATCAGAACCTGGGTAAGAAACATTGGTAAGTACCCAATTTCCTTTTAGCGCTACTTGAGTCGATTTGTCAAGTTTTGTTGAAAGCGTAGTAGCCTCAGAAGATGAAGCTGTTGACGAAGCTGATTTACACGCAAAGAACATAGCGGCAATCAAGCATATAAAAATACTCTTCTTCATTTTGTACAATTTTTTTTTAGATTAATACTTGCCTTTTTAACAATTATTGTACCACAAATATACGATTCATAAAGATAATTTTCGTTTTAGAATCTATTTATTTTCTTTCAAAATTAACATTTGCGACATTTTGTCACCCAAAATACAATTGGTATTTTATTTGAACGAATGAAAATCATCAAATTAAATCAAAAATTAAAAAATATGGCAACAGGTAAAATTAATGTTTCAGTAGAAAACATTTTTCCTTTAATTAAAAAGTTCTTATACAGCGACCACGAAATTTTCTTACGCGAGCTTGTTTCTAATGGTACTGATGCTACTTTAAAATTAAAACATCTTATTAGCATTGGTGAAGCTAAAGTAGAATACGGAAACCCAATTATTGAAGTAAAAGTCGATAAAGAAGGTAAAAAAATCCACATTATCGATCAAGGTTTAGGGATGACCGCTGATGAAGTTGAAAAATACATTAATCAGGTAGCCTTTTCTGGTGCTGAAGAATTTTTAGACAAGTACAAAGATTCTGCTAAAGATTCTGGAATTATTGGACATTTTGGTCTTGGTTTCTATTCTGCTTTCATGGTAGCTGAAAAAGTTGAAATCATTACAAAATCGTATAAAGATGAACCAGCTGCACATTGGACATGTGACGGAAGTCCTGAATTCACTTTAGAACCAGCTGACAAAACTTCACGCGGAACAGAAATCATTCTTCATATTGCTGAAGATTCTCTTGAATTTTTAGATGACTCTAAAATTAGTGGTTTATTAAACAAATACAACAAATTCATGCCGATTCCGATTAAATTCGGAACAAGAACTGAAACGCTTCCAAAACCAGAAGACGCTCCAGAAGATTACGTTAATGAAACAGTTGACACTGACAACATCATTAATAATCCAAATCCAGCTTGGACAAAACAGCCTTCTGAATTATCTGACGAAGATTACAAAAACTTCTACAGAGAATTGTATCCAATGCAGTTTGAAGAGCCATTATTCCACATTCATTTAAATGTAGATTATCCTTTTAACTTAACTGGTATTTTATATTTCCCGAAATTGGGTAATGATATGCAGATCCAGAAAGACAAAATTCAGTTGTACCAAAACCAAGTTTACGTTACTGACAACGTAGAAGGAATTGTCCCTGAATTTTTGACAATGTTAAAAGGTGTTATCGATTCTCCAGATATTCCATTGAACGTTTCTCGTTCTGGTTTACAGGCTGATGGAGCTGTTAAAAAAATCTCAAACTACATTACTCGTAAAGTAGCAGATAAATTGAAAGCTTTATTTAACGAAAACCGTGCTGATTTTGAAGCAAAATGGAACGATATTAAAATCGTTTTAGAATACGGAATGCTTTCTGAAGAGAAATTCTACGAAAAAGCAGGTGCATTTGTTTTGTATCCAACTGTAGATGACACTTACTTTACTTTAGAAGAATTAAAAGAAAAACTAAAAGAAAACCAAACTGATAAAGACGGTAAACTTGTAGTTCTTTATGCTGGAAACAAAGATGCTCAGCACTCTTACATTGAGGCAGCAAAAGACAAAGGCTACGAAGTATTGCTTTTAGATTCTCCGATTATCTCGCATTTGATTCAAAAAATCGAAAACGATAACAGCGGATTAACTTTTGTACGTGTTGACTCTGATCACATTGACAATTTAATCAAAAAAGAAGAAAACACCATTTCTAAACTTTCTGATGACGAAAAAGCTGCTTTAAAAACTTCTTTAGAAGCTTATATTCCAAAAGCATACAGCGTTCAATTGGAAGCTATGGATTCTCAAGCAGCTCCATTCATCATCACGCAACCAGAATTTATGCGTAGAATGAAAGAAATGAGCCAAACAGGTGGCGGCGGAATGTTCGGAATGGGGAATATGCCAGAAATGTACAATTTGGTTGTAAACACCAATTCTGATTTAGCTTCAAGTATTTTAAATACAGAAGACAAAACGCACCAAGAGCATTTAGTTAAACAAGCTTTAGATTTAGCTAAATTATCTCAAAACCTATTAAAAGGAGAAGCTCTTACGGCTTTCGTAAAAAGAAGTTTCGAAATGATCAAATAAGCATTTAGATGCTATCTTACTAAAAGCTGCCCAGTTTGGGCAGCTTTTTTTATTTCTCATCGCTTCAACCATAATTTTTTCTTCAAAAATTCGTTATAAAGCGCTATAGATTACCACTAAATGATCTTTATTGCAATTCAAATTTTTTATTACATTTGACTGCCTTATTAATCTAACCCAAAACAAAAAGACCCTATGAAAAAAACTGCTATTTTATTAACAACCATTTGTGCTACAGCACTTTTATATGTCTCTTGTTCAAGCGACAATAACGACCCGGCCGTTTCAACAGACTTGACCAGCATTGGAGCTTCAGTTGCCGTTGACGCTTCAAACGAAATGGATCTTAACACCAGTCTTTTAATCAGTACAAGCACCTCAACTTCTGGAAAAACTGCCGAAACACCTCTTGGAATTTGTGCAACAATCACCATTACAACACCAAATGGAGAAAATTATCCTAAAGTCTTTTTAGCCGATTTTGGAACAGCAGGATGCAAAGACGCAAATAATCTTACGCGTAAAGGGAAACTAGAAGTAACACTTTCAGGACCAATTACAGAAACTGGAAGCAAAATGACAATTAAAAGAATTGACTATTCTATAAAAGACATCAAACTAGAAGGAACTATTGAATATATAAACACTACAACTGTTGCTTCTACACCACAATGGACCAGAAAAGTCACTAATGGTAAATTAACCGATTTACAAGGAGGGGTTTATACCAATTCAGGAACTTACACTACTAAACAAACTGCAGGTGCAGACACGCCTTTGATTTTATCTGACAATGTTTATGAAATTATCGATGGCACGCATACCGTAACATCTTCAAATGGTGTAGCACTTACTTTGACAGTAAAAGAACCGCTAATTAAAAAATATTCCTGTTTATTTATCTCCAAAGGACAATTAAAAGTACAAGGCGGTATTTTAAACGGAATTATAGATTACGGAAACAATGACTGCGACTCAAATTACACGTATACGCACGAAAATGGCACTTCGTTTATTTTGTCGATGTAAAACCTTTTCTTGCATTACTTTAGAATCCCAATTTAGAAATAAATTGGGATTTATTTTTTTTATAAAAATAAAACATCACCCCCTATTTACATTTAAACTATTTTCTTTATTTTGCACCAAAATCTCAAAAACTAATGAAAAAAACACTAATTGCTTTTGTTACTCTTGCAGTATTAGCATCTTGCAGCAAAAAAGAATCAGCTGCTGATAACCTACACATCACAGGAAACATTAAAGGTTTAAAAACCGGAACTTTATATATCCAAAGAATTGTCGACACTTCTCTTGTTGCTATTGACAGCATCAAAATTGATGGAAACTCAGCTTTTGAAAGAGATATTAAATTAGAATCTCCAGAAATGCTCTATTTATATTTGGATCGAGGTGTAACAAACTCATTAGACAATAACATTTTATTCTTTGCCGAGCCAGGAACTATCAATATCGATACTAATCTGGACAACTTCATTGCTGGTGCAAAAATTACTGGATCTAAAAACCAGGAATTATATGAGGAATACCAAAAAATAAACACACGTTTTAGAGACGAAAACTTGTCTATGGTAGAATCAAAATTCAAAGCTTTAAAAAGACAAGATCAAAAAGCAGTTGACAGTATTGACGCGAAACAACAGTCAAACATCAAAAGAAAATATTTATATGCTACAAACTTTGCTATAAACAATAAAGACCACGAAGTAGCACCTTATATTGCGTTAGCAGAGATTTACGATATCAATTTGAAGTTTCTTGATACCATTCAAAAATCAATGACTCCAAAAGTAGCGCAATCACTTTACGGAAAGAAACTAACTAAGTATGTAGCTGAAGTTAAAAAAGCAGAACAAAAAGCTCCTGCAGCCGAAACAACTCCTGCTCCAGCTGAATAAAAACATAAAAGCAACAACAAAAAACGTCCTGAATTATCAGGGCGTTTTTTATGCTTAAATCCAACAATAATAGCAATCGCAGATTAACTACCACATCCAACGTTTCTAAGCGTTAGAACGCAATTACACAATCATTATGCAATTATTATATAATATGTTTTCCGTGATTAAAATCGTAGTTTATATTTAAAAAACTTCCACAACAAAAATCACCCATCTTTGTTCAATTCCTCAATATGTTTTCTTCTTCGTCGAAAAATTGGGATTTGGAATTTTTATTATTGGAATTTTCACTTTTGGGCATAAAAAAACCACCACATTTCTGTGATGGTTTTTGAGCCGATAGAGGGACTCGAACCCACGACCTGCTGATTACAAATCAGCTGCTCTAGCCAGCTGAGCTACATC
>NZ_JBYUVT010000023.1:0-80356 GCF_058135255.1 Flavobacterium sp. LK-23 | reverse complement strand
AATGAGCCCGATACAATATCGAGCTCATTATTATCAAACTTAATTATAAATTTGTCTAAACTTTTGGGTGCAGTCTACAATGTTTATAGGCTTTTTTGCTTGAAATCTTAATTACTTTTAAAATTTGTTTAATGCAGCTAATAGTTGAAATCTATCATAATTTTTTTATTTCCTTAAGGCTTATTTATCGAAAGGTATCCACTAAATGCAATACCTTCTTTGGTTTCCCCTTCTTTATCTTGGTAAATTACATTTACCAAACTACCTTTTTTACCATCTATATAAAAATAATCATCAGACCCACCTTTCATTTCAACTCGTTCTCCCTTAGGTATTTTTACAATCAGAAATTCTTCCTTTCCAAAACAATCGCTTTCTTGTGAGTTGTCATACAATTCTAATCCATTTGATGATGTGACAAATCTTTCTTCGTCTAAATGAGGATTTATGACTTGTATTCTTTCTATTTCTTTTAGGTCTACGTATTTTAAACCTTCTTTCTTTATGGAAACTTTAGCAAAATATTTAAATGAATTTCCATCTTTTTTTATTTTAATATCTCTTAAATAATTAAAAGGTATACTTGAAGAAATTACTTTAAAACGACCTGTATCATTTGTTTCATATACTTTTAAAGAATCTTGACCTGCATACAAATCCTCCTTATTATTTTTAATATCATACAAAGATTTAGGCATTTTTTCCAGAGGGAAATTTATTTTACTTAGTACAATATCTAGAGATAAAAGACTGCTAAAATATCCCTTAGATGGATCTTCAGTGCTCTTAAAGTAATTTTCAAGTTTTTTCCCATCTGGAGATACGTAACTAAAAATGTAGGTGTTTCTATAAAAATTATAGTACTCTTCATATTTTCTTGGATAATCTGAACCGTTATTGACTTCTAAAGTGTCATTGATCGTAACAGTAGCATCCAAAATATTATTTTTATTAATATGATATCCGTATCTCACATAACCCGAAGGAGTATCTCCACCAAAACTTTCATTAAAAACTTTGATCTCAACTCTATTTAATTGACTATCAATATAGAACAAATTTAAAGTGTCTGTTTTTTGTTGTAGAGCAGAACTTTGCTTTTTGTTGTAAGAAGTAAAATACTCCCCTTTTTCTAATTCATTACCTACTTTGCTTTCGGTTACTGTTTCTTTCTTTTTACAAGAAAGAAACAGTACAGCTATTATTAAAATTATTTTTTTCATTATTTAAAATATTTAAGCGAATATACTAAAATTGAATATGAATATGATTCCAGTGATCCGATTTTGGAATTAATTTCTCTCCATTTCTAAGTCTTTTTCTTCTTTCTTCTGTAGTAGTTCTATCTGCACGAGTAGCAGAATAATACGGATGATAAACATTTACAGCCCCCATTTCTTTAACAGCTTTAGTTAATTCTACATAAAATTCTTCAGTATAGTTTTTATCGTCGACATGCTTACCGTCAATTGTGTTAATATCTATAGCTGTTCCTTTATAATGCTGACTACCTGAAGAGTGAGAGGCACCTGCAAGCTCTTGAACATTAAATTTATATTTTTTGCTTAATTCATGAAGAACATATAGCACTCCAACAGAAAGTTTAACCTGTTTACCTCTTGCATGTCCATATTCACTTGTATACACTTTATTTCCTTCAGAAGCATCTTTGATATTATCATCTGCATTAGCTCTGTCATTTGTAGATAAATATGGATGAATTGAACTAAATGTAATTCTCTTTTCTTTTATTATTTTGTCTGCTAAAACAACGTCCAAGTTTCTAGTTTCATCAATTTCTATTGCATACATTTTCCCAAGGTGAATCGATTGCTTTATTCTAGGTGTCAATTCATTTTTTGTTAGTTTTTCATCTTTTTTCCCTTTAATTATCTGGTGTTGTTTTTCATCCCAATATTCTCCATCTGCACTCCTGTTATCATGATAATTTTTAGGACTTAATGCCTTATCATAAAGAACTTCATTTCCATCTTTTCCTACGCCAATTGGTGCAAAAATTGCCATGTACATATCTTCAGCATTATCAATAACTCTTTTATAACGCTCTATATGCATTTTAAAATATAGCTTAACAAAATCTAACTGTCTAATCTCTGTCATATCTCTTAAATCAGATCTAGTTAGCAGTTTGTCTTTGTAATCAGGACCAGTATACTTTATTCCATTTTGTACTCTATTCATTTCACTTATAGCAGTTCCAGTAAATTGTATCAACCCTGTCGCTTCTGGATAACCCACACTTGAGGTAAATTTTCCTTTGGTTTCCACATTCATACAAATCATTAAATGGTTTGCCATTCTCAGTTTATTTTCTTCTCCCCAAAGTTCTTTACATATCTGAACCACTTTTTTACGGAATTCTGGAGTAACTTTTGCTCCCCACATAATGCCAGATCCATTATTAGTAATTACTGAATTACCATTTTTCACTTTTGTATCATTACTCAAAACAGCATTCAATCCATTCTCAGAATAAAGTTTTGATTCTACCCCTACCATCGCGATATAAAACATATCCATTACACCTTGCATAAAATTTATTTCCTGCCATTTTTCATTCAAAGTAAAATCAATTGTTGCAGTTCCTTCGTTATCTACAATAACTTTTACACTATGTTTAGGATAGCGGAAATCCTTATAAACTTTTAATACTACTTCCTTCCCTACCATATTTAAAGTTTTAACCACTCCTGTTACTTTTGAACCATATGGCACTTGTGTAAAAGGAGATAATCGGTTTCCTTCATAAACAAAATATGCATCTGTTATTTTAGCAGCAGTAACGACATTTAATACTGCATCATCATACACATTGCTGTCTTTCTTAAAAGGGTATGATTTTCCATTTTTTATCCCTTCAAGCTCAAATCTAATTTTGGCTGTTTTGCCTTTCTGAATTCCGAAATGCTTTTGTAAGACGTTATCAAATTTTAATTTTTTGTTTATTTCTCCATTTCCGTCTGTTTTGGTGTCATTGTAATAATTAACCTCTCTACTATCATTTAAAAAGAATTTAATTCTTACCTGCTGATTTCCATAGCCTGGAATACTTGCTTTTATAGTATTCATTTCTCCCGCAAAACCAGAGGTTTTCTTTGTACTTCCATCGGTGTAAGTCCAAGAAGCCTCAGTTACTTTTGGATATTTGACATATATTTTTTTGATTATTTTTGATTTCAAACCTTTCATAATATTGCTGTACGCCTCAACAATAAATACACCTTCTTTTTTAGGAATTGGAAAAACAAACGTTTCTCCTTTAGCGAGATATTGTTTCCCCGCTTCATTATTTTCTATTTGCAGTTTAAAACCATCTGGTATATAAGTTTTGCCATTTTCTTCATAAACCAACCATTTTACATTTTCTCTTTCTTGCGAAGTAGCTTCAATTTTAAAGCTTTTGGCAGCAAATATGGCATCTCGGCTTGTTTCATTCCAAAAATAAACATCATTGCTAATATCAGCTTGCGTGAGGATTTCTATACTGTCAACAGAGTTTTTAATCGCGCTAAATGTTTGATTCTGAATTAGACCATATTGATCTTTACTGGCAATTTTAATAGCATATTCTCCAAAATTTTGCATCGCTAGCTTAACAATTCCTGTCGAATCAAGCTCTTGTTCCTTCGAAACTACAGTTGCTTTATCTTCATTTGTGTATACTACTTGATAATAAAGTTTTACTGGATTTAGAGTTTTTATTTGTGGATTTTTTAAAGATACTCTGAACAAGTGCTCTTCTACAGAAGTTCTTCCCAATTTATTTTTGATGCTTACAGGTGGCGTAATTACAATTTCTTGAGCAATTATACTTAGTTTTATAAATGCCGATGTACTCGCTGTTGCCTTTTTATTTGCGCCAGGTCTTGATCCGTATGCTTCTACAATATAAGTTCCTGGAGCATCAAAGTTGTAAGTAAAAGATGTACCCTTATCTATAAATTCTGTTCCTAATTTTTTTGAATCTTTGTAAATAATCCAATTGATGTTTTCTTTTTTATTTTTTCCTTCTTTTAATAAGGTTTCATCAAGTAAAAATTCCAAACTTTCGCCTACAATAAATGAAGTTTCAGTACTATTTTTAATTTTTACTGCACCCGATTTTACAGAACTTCCAGAAACATCAACGTTATTATTTCTTTGTAGAAATACATAAACATCTTCTTTTCCAATATTCGCATAAGGATTGCTTAAATTAGGATATATTTTCGTTTTTGTTGTTATCGTAATAGAATTAGGTAAAGCATCAAGTCCTTCAACTTCTTTTAGTAATAAAAATAATTCGTCATATTGCGTAAAAAGATTAGCAACATTTGTTTTATCATCTGCCAATTTGTTTTTGATTATTCCCCAACGGATTTTATTTTCTTTTGAAATAGCACCTTTCAATATATTAGCATTAATTGCTTCAATCATTTTTTCACGAACCATTTCCCAATTAAAGTTTTTAATTTCAATTGATGATAATTCTGACTGTCTCAATGCATTATACATTTCTGCAAAAGGCAGTTCATTTTCAAAATCAGTTATCTTTGCTTCTCCATCAAAAGCTTTATCGATACGAGTCCAATATGTAATCATCTCTGTATCATTTGCCTTCGTCGCCTCTTCCAATTTCTTTTTGATTTCGGCTTTTACCGCTTCTATTGTTGGCTCATTACTATTTGCATGAAATGCTTGTGGAACTGATAACACCGCTTGTGACGCGACATTGGAATAAACTTGCGACGATAATTCGCTATTTAAATCATTTTCTACTCCCAAAATCGGAGAAGTAGTGCTAACTGATGCAGAAGAACCGAAAATTGTTCCTCCTGTAGTATCAGTAACGCCTTCTCCGATTGGAGCGGTAAAAGTTGGTGTTGTTGTTAAAGAAGCTTTTTCAATGAATTTCGATCCATTATTAGTTGTATTTTTTATAGCTTTCCCTGAAACCGAAAGAGTATTGCTAACTGATTGTGCTGTTTCTTTATTTTTAGCAAATGTTTCAGCAGCGCCGCCTTCGGTTGAGAAATTAGAAACGTTTAAATTGGCATTTTTATCTTGTTGTTCCTGCCATAATTGGGTTATATCTTTTTGCTGATTCATTTCGTTTGAAACTTTAGCCAACTCTTTGATAATAGTTTCTGTTAAGTGTTCTGAGTTTTGAATTTCAGCACTATTTTGTATGGAAAGATTGAAATTGTGAATTGTATTTTTACTCATCGCTTTGGTGTTTTTTCTGGGTGTAAAAGTAACATCCTTATTCGTAATTATAAAATTACAAACCACTAGCATTCAGTAGTTTCAGTAAGTTTTCTTTCTACTGAAACTACTGAAAACACGCGTCTTTTTCTTGCTCATTTTCTACTCTTCTGACTTACTTTTACAACCTCAAATTATCCAATGGAGCTATCATTTCTGAACAGCATTTATCTGTCAGTTTTCCAATCTCATTTTTCTTCAGAAAGCAATTACAACTTTATTTATTAATCAATTTAAACAATAACCATTATGGATTACAGATTTGCATTTGGCATCAGTAAAATGCCTAAAATACCTGATAAGAACTTCCTTTTTATGACTCAAAATTTAATCTTCAATTATTAGAATAAAAACACATTCTTCAAGACCATAAACAAACTAAAACTTACACATATGAATCAGAAAACTATTGCCGTACTAGCGAGCATTTTAATTGTAATAACAGGAATTATTGATACAAAATTTGATCTTTTACAACAAGCAGGACTTTCATTGATCGCAATTAACAGAATTAAATTGATTGGTTTGTTTTTATCGGCCGTATTGCCAAGCATTACTCCTTTGTTTTCAAAGGATAAAAATAATTTCTAAAGGCAAAAAAAAAGAGACATCCATAATTTCAGATTCTTGCCCGAATTCAAAAAAGCAGAATTTAACCTACTTCATTACTAAATAATTTTTAAATCAAAAAATATGGCAATTCAACCTTTAAAAACAATTAAAAACTGGTTTAGAACTAGCTCAAAACCAACACAAACCCAATTTTGGGATACATGGGATTCTTTTAGACATAAAGATGATAAGATCCCTTTAGAAGATATTGAAAATATTGATCAAATAACGGGGCAAAAAATTATTCCATCTGGAGAGTTATTAATTTTTAAAGTTGCTCCTAATACAGCTGACGAATTAGAAATCGGTGATAGTGTAATTGGTTACTGCGAAGGAAATTTCCTTGCCGAAGCAACCTATTACGGCGGAGATACAAGTTTGATGAGCAGTTTTACTAAACCTAATAATCTAGTGGGAAAAATCATTTCATTTGATACTAATTCTATCACTTACGAACTTCATGACGAAATACTTTTAAGATCTTATACTTGTGGTGCTTACAATGGAATTGCCATTAAGTATAAAAGACCAGGAGAACTTGAGTTTTCTACTTCATGGCCAACAGGCTATTATCCTAAATTATATGTGTATTGGCTTGATTTACCTTCTGGTACAATTATGAAATTAACAGACACTCTTGGTGACTTTGAAGATTCGGAGGAATTTATAGTTTCATAAAGAAAAAATCGTAAAAAAACTTTAAGCATTTTAAAACTTTTAAATCACTTAATGAAGCACTCATAATTATTAAAGATGTAGATTTTCTAATAATCCTGAGTGCTTTCTATAAATAGTTATTATACAGCAAATTATTAATTTAAAAAGCAAAAAATGAAAGAAAATATAGCACTAAACAAAGATAAAAAAGCATCAATAGGGACTCAAGTAGTTAATAAGCCTTTAAAAATAAATACAGTTGACAAAGGCCAACCAACAGATGAGATTTTAGTTCATAGCTTTGATAATGAAGTAAAATATATAAACAATTTATTTCCTGATTTACAAAGTCAGATAAACAATAAGCAAGAAAATCTTGATTCAGGTATTAACATTAAAACAATTAATGGTTCATCAATACTAGGATCAGGCAATTTAGTTATCGAGAATGAAAGCACTCAAGCAAATGCTGACTGGAATGCTACAAGTGGTGCCGAACAAATTTTAAACAAACCTGCTTATTTTAAAGACATTATAACTTTAAATTATCCTGAAGATTTACCAGCCACAGGAGATCCTTCTGTAATGTACATTACTACTGCCTTTGGAAGCAAATTCTTCTTATGGGATGGATCTTCCTATAAACAAATAACAAAAGCAAACGGTGTACGACCATACTTATCAAATTTAATTATTAATGATAATTATGTAACTGCTCATGGAGGTACATTCGCCTTCACTAACACTATTTTTGGCAAAGACGCTTTTAAACTTGGTTCAGACCAGGATTATGCCAAACATAATACAGTATATGGCTGGAATGCTTTCTCTTCAGCTAGAAATGCTTTTTACAATACCGTTTTCGGAGCAAGTGCCTTGGCTTCATGGGATGGAACTGGAGACAATACTGTTTTTGGGCAAGGAGCGCTATCTTCTTCTTTAACTGGAAATAATACCGCATTTGGCTCAAGCGCTGGCATAGAGCTAACAACAGGCACAGGAAATTTAATTTTAGGGACTAATTCTGCCAGAGGATTAACCACAGGAAATGGTAATATTTTTGTCGGTATGGCTGCAAGTCCATTTAGAACAAGCAGTAGTTACAATGTGGTTATTGGTAATCTTAACCCAAATCAAGGAGTAATGAACAATACGGTTATTATAGCTGATGGACAGCAAAATAAAAGAATCGTAATTGATTCTTCAGGTAAAACAGTATTGCAAAATAAACTAAACATATCAAATGTTCCCGTTTATGCTGATAATGCTGCAGCTACAGCAGGAGCACTGGTAGCGGGCGATGTCTATCGCACACCAACTGGATTGTTAATGATAAAATATTAGCAAGAAACTTAAAAACGAATAAAAACACAACACTGAAATAGATAAAAATCTATAACTAAATCAACCTATAATACATGGCAATACAAGCATTAAAAACAATCAAAAACTGGTTTAGAACGGGTTTAAAACCAACGCAAACTCAGTTTTGGGATACTTGGGATTCTTTTCGGCATAAATATGACAAAATTCCTGAAGAAGATATTGAGGATATTGACCAACTAAAAAATAGCCAAAAGATTATTCCATCGGGAGAATTTCTAATTTTTAAAGTTGACCCCAATACAACAGATAAATTAGAAATTGGCGACAGTGTAATTGGTTATTGCGAAGGAAATTTCCTGGCAGAAGCAACTTATTATGGTGGAGATACGAATTTGATAAGCAGTTTCAAACCACTTACAGAAGCAATTATAGAAAATATAACCTTATCGGATATAAATAGTTATAATGGCACTAATCTATTTTATAACAATATTGAGAATCGAAATGGTATAATTGAAAATACAGTCCGATATCTTACACCAGATTATAGTTACTTAGATCCAATTTTTCAAGGCGCACTACCCTCTCCATACAATTCAGTTGCTCGTAGAGAAAGCGGTTTGAAATTGGCTGAATTTATGATAATGAATTCAAATACTGTAAATAGTATATTATCTGAAAATCCATCTTTATTATTTCAACTCACCATGAATGTTACTGCAGGGGAATCACCTGCTATTTTAAGGCCAAGATTATATTTAGGAGGTAGTTTAACAAATCAATTTGATGCCTTCGAATCATCTTACAAATTAGTAGAATACAGCGATAATGGCACTTATAGAGAAACTGATTTACAAAGCAATTGGTTTGGAAAATGGGAAACCTTAATGAGAATAAAAACCAAACATTAAAAATCTATTTGATATAATCCAAAACCAGAATCATAAGATTAAAAATCTTTAATTCTGGTTTTTTATATTCCTAAAGAATAAAAACAATTACTTATTGAAATGAATCTCTGAAAATTCATAACTCAGCTTACTTTTTTCTTACTGAAACTACTGAAAACGAGCTTCTTATTTTTCGTTTTTCGCCTCCTTAAGTCTTATTTTTACATACTCTAATTCCGGCTATTAGTTTACTTAAACAGCATAAAAAAACTTCTGCATTCAAAACATTTTAGAAAGCAGATACCTCAACTATACCCTTAACTCAACTATTCATATTAACAATTAAACAATCACTAATCATGGATTTTACACCAAAAGATTTAGGAGAAACACCTCCTGCACCAGACATGAGCAATTTTAAAAATCCTTTGGCTCAGACTTCTGAAGGAAACATTTTTATCGAACAGTTTACAATCACTCCATTAAACGTTTCTCCAAAAAACGAAAGCCTGGAAGAAGCCGTCAAAAAAGAATTCAGAGACAGCAATATTTAATTCTTAATCAAAAACATAAAAAAATGCTTGACGAAATAACAATTCAAAACCTAAAAGAAAAACACGGCTCTTTGCTTAAAATCACTTCTGATGATCAATTGGTTACAGTTTACTGCAAAAAACCTTCTTTCAATACATTTCTAAATTATCAAAATATTTACAAAGACAATCCACATGAAGCGATTCTATTTTTATTTAAAGAATGTTTACTTGAGAAAGAAAATTATAATGACGAGTTCATGCTTTCTTCAGGAAACTCAATCGTCGAAATAATCAAAAAAGACAGTGAATTCATTATAGATGCAACACCACAAAAAGACGAATTCAAAAAATCGGCCGCACTTATTAGATACGCTTTTCACGTAGATCCTTACCAATTACCTATGGATGAGTTTTACAAACTTTTGGAAGAAGCTCTCTGGCTACAAAAGCATAATGAGAAAAGAATGGAAAACACACTTATGACAGCTTTTGCACAAACATTTTCAAATTAAAAACAAAAAATAAATTATTATGAAATTCAATTTTAATGTAAATGAAATTTTAGAAAACAAAGACATTGAATATAGCGGCCTAAACTATAACGAATCTGAATCAAAAGATTTTATTATAGATAAAACTGGGGGCGAATTTAATCTTAGAGTTTTTGCTCCTTTAGTTTTTGAATCTTTTGTAAAAAATGATCTTAATTTACCGAGTTTACGAATAGATGCGGTTACGGTTAATATCAATCGTTCAAAAATTATCAAAAAAGAAGGAATCGAAGGAAGAGATTCAACAATCAAAGAACATATTACAAATGGCGATTTTAGCATTTCCATAGAAGGATTAATTGCTAATGAAACTGGAGATGAATATCCAAAAGAAAAGCTTTTTTTATTGAAACAATTCTTAAATGCGCCTTATTCTTTAAGAGTTACCCATGCCATTCTGAATCGATTTGGAATTTATGAACTCGTTATCGATTCCTATTCAATACCTTCAATTTCTGGAACAAAAAACATCCAAAAGTTTACGGCCAGCGCCACATCAGATGAAACTGTAGAACTAATAATTAGAGACAATGCTTAAACTAAATGCTAGAATTAAAGTATACGAAACAGTAAGCCTTATACCCACTCCTAAGTTTTATGAATTTACATATGTAAAAAATGTAGAAATAAACAGTTCATATAAATCTTTGACCGATACGGCAACTATTGTAATGCCCAAAAAGGTATATACTGATACGAAAGGATTTGACCAAAGCTTATTTAAAAACGCCAATGGAGAAGAAAAAACGATCCATGATTTCTTTAAAATAGAAAATTACATCGAGATATTTTTAGGTTATGATGGAGATTACAAACCCGCTTTTAGAGGTTATATCACAGGAGTTCAATCTGATGTAACTGCAACTATTTCTTGTGAAGATGCAATGTATGCCTTCAAAAAAGTAAAAGCGGTAAAAGATGATGACGTTCAAAATTCAAAAGATACTCTTAATGCCGTCGCTACAAATCCGACCACAAATGTTGACAGTTTTAATCCTAAAACATTTTTTGAGAAAAGAATGAAAGAATTAAAATTTCCTTTTAAAATAAATGCTCTTGACGAAGAATTAGGAAACATAATGATCAATCGAAGCCACAGTTTGGCACAAGTTTTTGAAATGCTAAAAGACAAAGGAATCTATACGTATTTTAAAACCGAAGAAGCTGGTCCGGTATTAACCATTACCAATAACCCGCAGCAGCATACTGTAAGTGAACTAGGCAGTTTTATAGATAGAAATTTCATTAAAAGTCCGCTCGCAGGAACATTGGTCAAAAAACTAATAACTCAAGGTTTAAGTCTTTTAGGTTCTCAGATTAATAAATTAAGCAAATCTGTTTCTGACCGTTTTTTAGGACAGGTTCATTTTAGATTTCGATATAACATTATAGAAGACAAACTAATTGTTGTAAAAGAGTCAACAAAGAACACACGCATTAGAATTGAAAAGTATTTTAAGAACTCTAATACTCCCGTTTATGTTGAATTAGGAGATCCGAATGGTCAATTAATCAAAAAGCATGTTTTACATGATGATAGTGAAGATTTGCCAAATAATCCCGAAGCTTTCAAAAATGCAGTGACAAAAACTGCCTCAGAACTGTACCAATATGGCGCTTTAAGAGCCATGGAATGTAAGCCAAGTGGATTTGAAGGTTCTTTTCTCACTTTTGGAGAACCATTTGTAAGGCCAACCGACAAAGTAATACTTGAAAACGCAAAGGATAAGGAAAAAAATGGAACTTTTCAGGTAGAGAAAGTAGAACGAAGTTATGGCGAAAATGGATACAGACAGAGAATTTATATTGGAAGAAGAGTAGAAATTTAAAAAGAAAAAAATGGGGAATATAACAAACCTAATAAAAGATGTCGCCAGCAAAAATCGAATTATTGAAACCTTTGCAGCAAAAGTCATCGAAATCAATACCGAAAAAACTTCGCTCCATGATCCCGAAGATGCTTATACCGTAAATGTAATGCGCGCTGATGGGGCAATTATTAAAAATGTACGATTAAAAGCTTCAATTCAAGATTTGGAACAAGGAATTATTTCTGTTCCTAAAAAAGACAGTTGGGTTTTGGCCACTATTATTGATGGAGTTGAAACTAGAGCATTTATTTCGCAATTATCTGAGGTTGAACGTACTTTTATCCGCTTTAAAAATGAACAAAATCGATATCTGGAAATTGATACTGATGTAGATAAATTTAAAATGCTATTTAAAGAAAAAAATAGTAATGATTCTTCTGCTGTTTCAACGCCTTCCTATAAAAATATTGCTCAACTAGAATTTAACAGCAACGAATCGGCAAATATAAGTGCTTCATTTTATGATGAAAATGGAAAAGAAATTTCTAAAAGCAGTTTTAGCATCGATGAGCAAAAAATCAGCATTAACGAAGGAAATACTATTTTCAATTTTAAAGACAAAGAAGTAAAAGTAAGCATCAAAGATGGTTTTGAAGCCACGATTACAGACAAAAAAGTTTCAATAGTAAAAGACAAATTAACTTTTGAAATGGATGAGAAATTTAAAATTGATGCGAATGGAAACAATCTATTACTTGAATTAGAAAATTTCATAACAGAAGTATCAAAGATTGTCGTCGTGCAAGGCGTAGGTCCAAATGTTGCAAATCTACTTGCAATAAAATCTACATTAAATAATTTATTAAAAAAATAAAAATGGGACTACAAATATCAGCATTGGAAGAAGCAATATTAGAAGCATTAGAAGAAAACTCAAAAATAAGTGTTGATGTCGATAACGGAGATGATAATGCTAATAAAACAAAAAATGCCAGAAAAACTACCGCAAAAAAATTAGCAACTGCCATTGATACATTTGTCAAAACAGGGCTTGTAACTACAACGGTAGCCACAACAGGTTCAGCATCGGCACAAACAGGAACTGGAACAGGATATATTTCTTAAATCCATGTAATCTAAAATTAAAATGCCCCTTGTAAAAAATTACAAGAGGCATTTTTTATTTCAAAACTTTTTAGAAAATGATATTAATTCAGTTTCTTTTTCAGCGTTTCCTCCAATTCAAAATATTTACTTTCTAGTGCATGCAGCTTTTCATAAATATTAATTGGATCGGGCATTTGTCTAGATGCGTACATACTTGCATACCAAACTTCCAGAATATCCTCGGCATAAATAGAATACATTGGATAATTTCCGTCTCGGTTATCGGATTTTAATATCAATTTTCCGCTTTCTCTAATTCTATTCAAAACCCTTTTTACTACTACTCCATCATTCTTACTCACAATTACATAAATTCTTCCGTCTAGGATATCATCAAAATTATCCACATATTTTCCAAAAAGATAATCTCCATCATGTATTGTGGTAGACATCGAATTTCCTTTAATTTCAAAACATCTGTAAGTGCCGTTTTTAAGCATCGGCATGCTAAAAGAAGGAAGACTTTCCATATATTCAGGATCCGCATATCCGTCTAAATATCCTGCTCGAGCCTTTACTCCCACAAAATTGATATTTTCGTCGCCCTCTTCATTTACTGTTATAATTTTCGGCACATGCAAACTAACCGCATTACTAGATTTGCTCGCAAAAATATCTTCGCTATCTCCAAAAAAGTATTCAGGGTTTACATGACAATGTGTAATAATACTTTGGAGCAGATCAAAACCTGGTTTGGTTCTTTTTCTTTCTCCATCGGCTTGTAATCTTCCAATCGTAATACTATCTATCGTTGTGCTGGTAACTCCTATTAATTTTGCAAATGAGTTATTATTCAACTTCATTTCATCTATAATACGTTTTATTTTATCATGTATTTCCATGTTGCAAATCGTTTGTGGTTTTATGTAATATGTTTTACTTAAAGCAAAACTTCAAGTATATGTTGCAAAACTACACAATATATGGCTAATAATCACAATTTTATAGGTAATTTTTCAAATACACTGATTATCAGCACTTAATAATTAACAAAAATATGAATTATCATACATATTAGTAGTCAAATGGTTAAATCATATTACTGAAATTACTGCATATTTATATGTAATATGTTTGCGAAAACAAAACATATGTTTTATATTTGCTTAAAAATAATCCAACATATGATTTTAAAAGAATTTTATACCGAAAAAAAAAGCGCTATTGAAACAGAGTTTTCTTCTAGTGTGCCAGCTGTTCATCTTTATAGTGATGCCATTTTTAAATCTTCAATAGAAGAACCAATCGTGATGTTTAAATACGATAATATTTCTTGGGAGACCTCTTCTGAGAAAAATTACAAAGCAGATGTTGCTTTTTGTTTATACATCGTGCTTCCTGTTGACACGATCTCTTCAACAAGTTATGCAAATGCATTCGATATTGCACAAAGAGTTGACAAAGCTGTATTGTCTAGAAGCAATAACAATACCCTTATAGATAGCAATTCGATCTTTAAGGTAAGAGAAAAGCAATATACCAATGAACATACTTACTGGAATATAAACGATTACTTCATCTGGGAAATCACTTATAAAACAACATTGGTTGAAAATACATTGAAAAAGAAATATATCCTTTTTAATAACGGATTAAGCAATGAAGATTTAGAAGAATTAGGATACGATTTAACCTCTGGAATAATTGAAATTAACCCAAATCAAGTTCAAGGAGATATCGATTTAAACTCTAATTCGTAATCTTCAAAATATGAGTATTCCCCAGATCTCATAAAAAATTAAAATATTACAAGCCAAAAACGAACCTAAGCAAAATTAACTCCTACTATAAATACCACATATGAAAAGAAGCAGAACACTACTAGACAAAAGAAGAGATTACGTTATTAATTATCTTAACAACAATCAGGCTAAACAAATGAAAGTTGTTGTTGCCGAACTTTCTGACACTTTGTTCTTAACAGAGCGCACTATTTATACCATTATAAACGAAGGATTGGCAACAGAAGCTAAAGCTTAACCTGCTGAAACTACTGGTTTTAGCAATCACAAAAATTGTAAAAAACGATATTAAACTTTAAATTTGTACTCGATATCAAAAGCAAATTTATCTCTTGGCCAAGAGTAAAGTTCAATAAAAAACCAGTTTTGCAAATCGTCCAAAAATAGTAATTCTCCCTTTTTGGATTCCTGATTACAAATATCATTTTAAAAAAAATAAACCATTGACTATAACAAGTTTAACTACTTGCTACAGCCCCCATTTTGCCTTTTTTCAAGCAAAAACCAAAAACAAATTTTAAACATTTAAACATTTTATATTATGAGTACATTAAACGATGTAGTAATTAACAAACTATCTGGCGGATTAGGAAGAAGAACTCCAGAACAAGACATGGTTTCAGGATTACTTTTTGATGGAGAAACTACGGGAGAATTTGAAGCGGACAAGGTTGAACGTCTGGCTTCATTGGAAGATGCTAAAGAATTTGGCATTACAGAAGATAATGATCTGAATGGTCAATCTGTTTATTATCAAGTTCAGCAATTTTTCAGATTAAATCCTTCTGGTGATTTGTATATCATGAAAACAGCTGCCAATTCTTATGAAGATATTGCAGGAAAAGCTTTTGATATGCAGCAAAAAGCAAATGGAAATATTCGCCAAATGGCAATTATCTATTCTGGAGCAACCACTTTTGAGGATACTCAGGATGCAGTTGCTGTAGCGCAAACTCAAGCAGAACTTGCTTTTGCAGATTACATGCCTTTTGAAGTAATTCTTGAAGGAAAAGGTTTTGACAGAAATGACGTGCCTTCTTTAGCTGGAAAATCAGCAAATGTATCTGTTGTGGTAGCTATGGATGTTAAAAAAGCTGAGAAATATCCAAATTCGGCAGCAGTTGGATTAGCATTAGGTGCCGTTTCAAAAGCAAAAGTATCAGAAAACATTGCCTGGATTGAAAAATTCAACCTAACTGGTGAAGGTTTTTCACAAGCTGGATTTGTTGGTGGAGAAGAAATTAGAACTCTTAGCCAACTAAGAGAACTGAATGACAATAGATTCATTTTTGCAAGAACACACACAGGTTTAGCAGGTATTTATTTTAACGACAGCTCTACTTGTACGACAGATACATCAGACTTTGCTTATATCGAAAACAACCGTACAATCAACAAAGCAACTCGTTTATTGCGTACTGCCTTATTGCCAAAATTGACTTCTCCTGTTTTAGTTGACATTGATGGTAAATTACCGCAATCTGTATCAAAAAGTTTTGAAGGCTTATGCAGATCAGCTTTAGAAGGAATGGTGGCTAACCAGGAGGTTTCTGCTTTTGATGTTTATGTAGACCCAAAACAAAACATTTTAGCAACTTCTGAATTAAAAATTAAAGCAGAAATTACTCCAATTGGAACTGCTCGCAAAATTACGGTTGATTTAGGATTTAAAAATCCTTTTGGAATCGACAAAGCGTAATTTAAAATTCACAGACCATAAAAATTCACAAAATGTTATCATCCTAACTCTTTTCTTAGAAAAGCAAACAAAAACAGATGATAGCCCCTGAACGTTATCGGGATTATTAAAAAACAAACAAAAGCTACACTATGAATAAATTGCCATTAATTAACGGACAACAACACAGCTGGTCATCAATTGAAGTAAGTATTGCAGGTAATATCGTAACGGGTATTACAGCTGTAAATTACAGTGACTCGGTATCTAAAGAAAACCATTATGGAGCTGGAGACATGCCAGTACACAGAGGAAGAGGAAAATATGAGGCTAAAGCTTCTCTTACTTTATATAATTACGAAGTAGAAGCGATTTTGGCTGCTTTACCAAAAGGACAAAGATTGCAGGATATTAATCCTTTCAGCATCATTGTAAGTTATTTAGATGACAGCAATGAAGTTATCACACATACTGTAAGAAACTGCGAATTCAATTCAAACAGTAGAGGAATCAGTCAAGGAGATACTAAAATCGCTGTTTCTTTCGACTTGATCTGTTCACACATCGAGTGGAACTAATCCATTACATAAACCAACTTACCTAAACTATAAATTGTTTAAAAACCGACTCCAAAGAGAAAACCAATTTTATCATGCGTTACGCAAAAAAGAAGTTCTGAGCAACATGATTTTTGCAAGCAAACTATTTTAACCGCTCTTTAGGAGTCCGTTTTAAACAGCTTATTTACTTCAGAAGGCTGCTCTGAGCATTTTCGTCCTGAAATAAAGCTCGAGCAGCCTCTTTTTTTAAAACAAAAAAGATTTTCAACATGAAAACAGCAACACCAGAAACTACCGAAATTCTAGACGGAAATATCACCCAAGCACAATTAAACCAATGGAAATATAAGCATAAAAAAGTAGTAAAGCTTACCATTAACGATGACGACGACACTACTCTTTTTGCTTATTTCAAGAAACCAGACATGAGCATTCGTGCTGCTGTTTTGCAAGCTTCTAAAATGGATGAATTTAAGGCTTTAGAAGTCTTGTTCAAAAACTGCTATTTGGGAGGCGATGGCAAAATCGAACAAGAAGATGATTTACGTCTTAATATCACAACCGCTTTCTCAGATCATATTCAGCCTAAACCAGTTAAGGTAGAAATACTTTAAAAAAACAAACACTTTTCTTTTAAAACATCAAGCATCATGATTGTTAAAAACCATAATATAGAATTAAAAGACACCAGTGCTTCAGAAATGGCTCGGTTTAGACAAATTATGCTGAGCATTTGGCGTCAGCAGATTGAAGACGACAAAAATAGCGCAGAAATGCTTAAATATATTGAAAATTCTCAAACAAATCGGAAAGATTTGAGTCAACTAAATTTATATTCTAATGATTCTGACACAAAAGAATCAATTACACCTTTACATGTTCAAACTAATAATCTTTCTAAATTGTGGAGATACGACCGTGACACCGTTGCCTGGACAAACAGCGATATAATAAAATGGAAAAAATCGGGAAACAATGATTATTTATTTAAAAGAAAGGCAGAGTTTGTTAAGTATTATAGTGCAGTAATAAAACATGCTGCTAAAATGAATGGAATACCACCATTTTTACTAGCAGGTATTGCGTTTACAGAATTTGGAGGAAAACCTGATTGGCTAAAAAAGGGAGTTCGATCTCTTAGAGAGCTGGATTGGAGTGGACCAGATATCATAGATAGAAATCTAACAACAACAAATCATCCAGACAAAACATCTTTTGGAGACATGGCAATTCAATTAGGCAGAGCTGGCAAAGAGTTAGGTTACGAAAGCATAAATAAAACAGATAGAGACGCCATACAAGAGTCTTTATTAGATCCTGTAATTGGAATCTATATTGCTGCTATGCACGTAAAAAGGCTAAAAAATGTAGATTTTAAAAATACTCCAGTAGATAAATTAACACAAGCAGATATAGAAATTATTGCCAGCCGCTATAATAGAGGATTAGAATTGTCAAAAGAAAATATTAAGAAAGATACTTCGTACGGAAGATCAATTTACAAACATCAAAAAGAAATTAATAATGCTTTGAACTAATAATACATTAACGAGATCAGAATTAATTATTCTAAACCACCATCTTTTTTCCTAAAATTCAAAAGTTTAAAACTATTAAAAAAATCTTATTCAATATTGTTTTATATTTGACATAGTCTGTTTTATTTAACAACTTAAAAAATAACTTGCATTTTACTTTAATAACAATTATTAACCAATACTATGAAAATTTTAATACGAATATTATTTTTTGTTGGACTTTTTCTCTTTCTATTCAGCTATTTTATTGATCCCTATACTGTACACGATGGAAACGACATCGTAATTGACGCAGATGTTGTCGGATTTCTAAAATTGCTTTATGCTATCACTAGCATTATTTTTGGATGGTTATCTTATTTATTTCTTAGAACTTTTAAAAATAAAGTCTATCTGATTTTCTCCCTAATTTTATTGATAATCAATTTAATATTTTTAAGTAAAATGTTTTTGTACTTTGACAATTTTCTAGAATGAAAATAAAAGTTGATTTTTAATTTGACAGCTGTTATTAGTGCATTAAAACACTCGTTTTTCTTTCATAGAAATGGGTGTTTTTTTTTGAATTTATAGCATTTTAAAACTACAAACCAAAATAAAAAGCTTTTATTTTCCTACTGAAACTACTGATTTACAAAGTCATATTGTTTTTCAAAACCATCATTTGAACGTATCTTTACACTGTTCATAAAAGCATCTGTTTTAGCTAAAATAACAAGCTCAAAAAAGAACCTTTCACGATTTTATTTTGGAACTAATTTCAGTTTCCAAAATAATTTCAAAACACAAATTTATCTTATCTCATTATCAATTCCCTTGGTGTTTTTTAATAACCGAGAAAGTCTTCTATTCTTTAATCATTAATACATACAATATGGATCAAACAACAAAAAAACACATTGATTTGCTTCATCCCTCAGTCAGAGAAGAAGTTACCAAAATTATCGAACAATGCGATATCGCTTTGAGCGGAAGAGCAAAAGTTCGCATTACACAAGGTCTTAGAACCTTTCAAGAACAGGAAGATCTGTATGCTTTTGGCAGAACCAAACCAGGAAAAAAAGTAACTAATGCCAAAGGCGGACAATCTATTCATAATTATGGTTTTGCAGTAGATATCTGTTTGATTATAGACGGTAAAAAGGCTTCATGGGACACAGCAAAAGATTGGGACAACGATCAAATTTCGGACTGGCAGGAATGTGTAGAAATCTTTAAGAAAAATGGCTGGAATTGGGGCGGAGACTGGAAAACCTTCAAAGATCTTCCTCATTTTGATAAAAAGGGATATAGCGATTGGAAAGTGTTAAGCAAACTCAAACGAGACAGAAAGAATTATGTAATCTTATACAAATAAACCGATGAATCATTTAAAATTAAAACTTACAGCATTTTTAATCATCATTTCATTTCTATTTACTTCATGTTCTTCAACAAAAACAGCTCTTTACGACCAATACTCTTACCAAAAAACGACTGAAATAAAAGTTGAAGCTGAAAAATTAATGAGTGAAGCTACTAGTCCTTATGTGCTTCATCAAAAAGAAGTTACAATGCTGTTGCTTGAAATAGAAAAATTGGTGGAATATGAAAAAAATAAACCGAATAACGAAATCACTTTTGCAATGTGGAAGATGTTGACTGATAAAGAAAAAAATCTTTTAGCGTCATTCTTTAAACGTTGGGAAACCAAAGAAACACTATCTCCGGCTTTTCTTGAGGAATCAAAAAAACAAGTTTTAGATGCTTTTGATTTATTGATTCAATATGAAATTAAAAAAGACAAAAAATCTAAAGATGCTCTTTTAGACTTAATCAACCAATAACAGCTAGAAAATCATGGATAACGACAAATTATTAAAAGAGTTAGAAAGCAAATTAAAAACCTTAATAACCGAAAATTACAAAGAGATTAAACCTCAATTGGAGAAAGATTTAAATACATTTTTAGAAAAATCTAAAACAAAATTGGAACGTTGGCTCTTTCTTTTTTCTTCTGGAGATTTGACCGAAGAAGAGTTAGAATGGCTCTTAAAAAGTCAGTTGCATTTGGTGTCTTTACAAGGACTTCAAACTGCAGGAATATCAAAAATAAAATTGAACATGATTAAAAACAACATTATCAAAGTTATTTTAAATGTAATTATTGGGCTGATTATTCCAACTAGATAAAACGCATTAATCCTCAAATCAAAACCACAATCAATCAATTGATTTAAAACAAGTTAACACTCATTTTAACTTACTGAAACTACTGATTCCTAACCTTCAAAATCTTGTTTAAAGAGTAAGCATAGCGTATTTTTACAGTATCAAATAAAAGGAAATCTTTTGGGTATGGCGCGCAAATTCAAAAGAAAAAAATCAATTTAAATAATAACAAAATAACAACATATGAAAGATTTTATCATGGATGACGACTTGTTAATTGTAACAGATGCTTCTGGAAATGGTGATTTTGCCATTAATGTAGCAGATCAGCAAAACATCGAGCATTTACTGTTAAGTCAAAAAGGAAGTTATAAAGAGTTTCCGATACTTGGAGTAGGAATTGAAAAATACATTAACAGTCCAGATGCTACATCTAGACTAAGACTAGAAAACGAAATAGATAAACAATTATCGTATGACAACTTTTATGTAAAAACATTAGATGTCAACGATTTACAAAACATTAAAATCGATGGGAACTATTAGACCACAACAAAATCAGAACATTTTAGACATCTCTTTGCAAGAGTATGGAAGCATAGAAACGGTATTTGATCTTTTAGAAGACAATGACCAGTTTAATCTTACTGAAGATATTTCGGTATATGAGGATTTAAAAGTCGGCAGAGAAGCTTTTAAAAAAGATATTGTAGAATATTATACTTCTCGAAACTTAAAACCCGCAACCGAACTTACTGAAGAAGAACAATTTCTACTAGATAATTTCTCTGGAATTGATTATATGATTATTGAAGATGATTTTATCATTTACTAAAGCTTTCTTCTCATTTATCGAAATTATTCACTTTGGAATAATTAACCTTACCTGAATTCTACAATTCTATCTGCTTTTACAAAGCTCTGAAAAGAAAACTACAGCTCTGTAGTATACATAACAAAAACATAAAAACCCTAATTATAAGCATATTACATATGTCTTACAGGCTAATCTATATCTAAAAATAAAAATATGGCACGTACAATTGCTGAAATACAGAAAGAAATTCTGGACGAAAAAGATAATTACGATTCTCTAAGCGGCTTAACAGATTCAAAAACTGCGATTTGGAAACTTTGGACCAACATAGTGGCTACTGCGATTTGGATTCATGAAAAAATAGTAGAAAAAAATGCTCTGGTCTCGAGACCTCATACTTTAAACTGGTACAGAGAACAAGCATTAAATTTTCATTATGGCGCTCCTTTAAATTCAGAGTCGAGCAACAGAATATCTCTTACGTGGCAAAACGGTTCCTATCAATTTGACACCACAGGTCTTACCGAATCGGAGATTGAAGAATCTAAAATTATAAAACATTGCGCTGTAAGCGAAATTGATCTTGAAACAGTTCTTAAACCTGAATCAAAAATTGAAGAAATATTCTCTGATTATTTTCATAATAAAGTTGGAGTTGTTTTTATTAAAGTTGCCACTGTAAAAGACAAAAAAATCTCTAGAATTGATGTTCCTAATGAACTTTTTGCATTTAAGGAATACATTGCTAAGATAAAAGATGCAGGAAATCAGGTTTATATCAGTTCTGATCAAGGTGACATCTTAAAATTAAGCCTGAATGTTTATGTTGATCCTTTGAGCATTTATATCAATCCGCAAGATATTGAATATTATCAGTCAAAACTTTTAAATGGCTCAAACGAAAATTCTATTATGCCATTAGCCGCGTACAAGCTTGACCCAAAGAATGGTTCATTGATATCAAATAGCGATGCATTTCCTGTGTTAGATGCCATTACAGACCATTTAAAAAACATCGAATTTAATGGAGCTTTCGTTAAAACGTATTTAATTGATGCTGTTCAAAAAGCACAAGGAGTTAAGATTCCAATTTTAACAAAAGTTCAAACTGGTGCCGCAACAAATCCGAGTGATCAGCCAAATCCATCACTTCCAGATGTGACCAAAATTGAATATTTCATTCCAAGAGCAGGCTATTTTGATATGGACACTCTTCAGATTGAGGTAAACTATATTCCTTATACATTTTATCGAGATAAACAATAGTCTAATTTATATACAATGAATAAATACACCATTTTGAAATGGGAAAAGCTATTATTATGGCTCATTCCGCCTATCCTTAGAAAGCGCACACACGCACAATGGCTACATGTTTTACTTGCTCCTATTCGTTCGATTTACGAAGAAACGCTTTATAAAATGCAGCATACAGGACAAATAATTTATTTAGAAAAGGTTTTGAATGATGCTTTCAATCCCTATACAAATTACGATCCTAACTTAAGCACAGAACAGAAGCGATTAAACGGGCTAATCTATATTGATGAATCTGTAAAACCTACTTTGCAATATGTATATCTCCATAAAGAATATTACGAACCTGATTTCAATTTGCCAGGCGGTGGTATAAAAAAAGGCGAATTATTGATTCCTCAACTGGAAGTATACACACATGATGAATACAAAAACGGATATAAAAAACCAGTTTATCTAGCTCAACGAAAAGATTACACAACAATCGCTTACGCCAACTTCAGAGTCTTTATCCCCGAAAGTTTAATACTAAATGGAGATATCATTATTCAGTCCAACGGAAATAGTCCTCAATCGTCATCGGCAGCAATCAAAATTGCAAACATTGAATATCATAACCTCTTAAACTTCTATAAACTAGCTGGTAAAAGTTATGAAAGCTACGCTTATTCGTCAAGTTTAAATTAATAGCACCAAAACAATATACACTTAAATTAATAAAAATGAAACAAATAAATTTTAGTAATCCTGGTGGATTTCCGCTTGAGCAGGAAACTTTAGAAAGACTTCAAGCAGCTTATAGATCAGAGCTGTATGATGCTTTAAAAAGACATTTAAGTATTAATCCCGGTCAGAATTGCATAATTGCTCATGCAACAGACCAAGCAAAAGGTTGGGCAGTTATTCACCAGCAAGATCCTGTAAAACCAGAAAATACGGTCGGAATCTTATATCCTATTGCAATTGGCACTCAAATGAGTTACTTAAAAAGTATCTGTACCGAAACAAGTTTAGTCTATGGAACTGGAGAATCTCAAACAGCTTATTATGATTATGAGGCAGAATATAGTTCCAACAAATATGATGATACTATTATTGTTTCTGAAAATGGCGAAGTGCAAACCATCAGATATTATGATTTAGGAAATTTTGAAACGATTACTGATATTAAAACAATTGATGAAATTTTAAAATCTATTCAATCTAATATTGATGCAATTGAAGGAGATGTAAATAACATTAAATCAGACATCAATCTTATCAATCAATCTTATCTTCCAATCAATGGTTCAAAAGCGATGGAAGGAGATTTGAATTTGGGCCTTTATCACTTATCAAAATTAGACACCAAACAAAACTCGCAAGCAAATGTGAGAGCAAGGGATTTCAGGTTTGGTTCAAGTGATGGAAGAGGAAGATTTTATTCTGGAGATTATTTAGGAAGAGCTTTAGTAGATGATAATACATCGGCTTCCACTACTCTGAATTTAAATTATGAGTCAGACTGGCAAAATACTTCTATTGGCGGAAAACTATATTTAGATAATTTAAAAGCAATCACAGAAAATTACAAGGCTCCTGATAGTACTGAGAATTCCTTATTAGTACTAGATACAGCTAATCAAGTTATTAAAAGTAATAACTTATTAAGTTCATTGCTTGATAGAATCACTAAACTTGAAGATCAAAAATCTACCGCAGTGCCAATCGGAATGGTGGCAATTTGGGGAAAACCAGCGCCATTTCCTGAAGGCTGGGAAGAATATGTGCCTCTTTCAGGAAAAATGCCTGTTGGTTTATTTAATCCATCTCCAGAAATACGAACTGTTCAAATTGGTCAAAAAAATTATTATCAAAATTTAACTTTTTACTATAACGAAAATGGTGATTTAATATGGCCTTTTGAAACACTAGGAGATGAAGGTGGCCATGTCGCAAAAAATCTGAATGTTGATGAAATGCCTAAACATAGCCACGGATTAGGCCTTGGAACAGGTGGAGCTAATGCTGATGGTGGTAGTGACTTTGTAAAAAATAGTACCACAGGAACTACATTTACTACAAAAGAAGCTGGTATAGGAAAAGCTTTTCCTCTTATGAGTCCATATAGAGTCGTTCAGTTTATTGAATACACAGGGCGTCCAAGTGATAAAACACCGCCAACACCACCAACTCTAAGTGTGTCCACTATAGGTTCTACAGAGGTAACTTTAAACTGGACAGCATCAAGTGATGAATATGGCGTTACTGATTATATCGTATACGGAAATGCTAATTCGCCAATTTCAGTAGGTAATGTCTTTACTCGAACTATTTATGGATTAAATCCTGGGACACAATATACCTTTTATGTCGTAGCAAAAGATGATGCAGGAAATACATCAGCGCAAAGCAATACAGTAAGCATCACTACATCAGTAATAGTTGCACCAACTATACCTCAAAACGTAACATGTTATTTACAGGACAGAAATGAAATAATGGTTCAGTGGGATAGCTCTACTAATAATGGTGGATCTACTATTTATTATGAAATATGGAGGAGAGTAAATAATGGAACTTTTAACAAACTCCCTACTTCAGTTACTAATAATTATTATAGTGACACTGGTTTATTATACAATACCACATATACTTATTATATAATCGCCAAAGATGCTGCTAACAATCGATCAGATATGTCTGATTACGCTTCAGAAACAACAGAAACTACTTCTTGTTTCGATGTTGAATCTTTAGTAACAATGGCATCAGGCCAATCTAAAAAATTGAAAAATGTTATAGTTGGAGACAAACTGCAAGGATTGACTTTTCCTAACGAAATTGATGAATCTGAGGGAGATTATATGTTGTGGAATGGATTATTAAGTGAAGCTTCTAGAGCAGAAGTAACAGTAGTTAACAAAATAACAAGCATCCAACCAGATTATTATGAAATTAAGACAGAAGATGCTACGATAAAGGCTACTGGCCAACATCCTTTACTAGTTACTGAAGATGGTGAAAACCTGAAATGGGTATGTATAAAAGATATCGTGCAAAGCATGTTATTAATAGATAAAACCGGAAAAACAAAAGTTATCGAATCAATCATTTTCAAAGAAGAACCTTTAGAAGTAGCGCTTTTAGATGTAGAAACTGTAGATAATTATGTTATTTCAGGAATTGTCGCTCATAACAATAAACCATTAGATCCGCCAACAAATCCATAATCTTAATAACAAAAATGGAAATCATTTGGGGTTTTGAACCCCAAATGATTATTCTACAAAATATTCTACAAAATGGACCCAACTTTTACTTGCATCGATTTGTTCTTTAGGATTTTCCCTTCTTTGTTTTATATATCCCGGTTTAAGATAAATCAGACTTTTAAATATCTGAGAAAATTTAGCTTAACAAATGACAGTTTAATAATGCCTTGCTCTACAAATCACTTTGGCATCGTTAGAAAAACCACAATCAACAACTTATGAAAAAACGAGAAAAACAATGCATTATCAATGAAAGCATTGATTTTGATCCTACTTAAAATTCTTTAATAAAAGACCAAAAAACAAAAAACTATGATGCCTAAAATCTCAGAATATTCAAATGAACTAAAATTATTCCTTTATGGAATTTTTATGTACTTAGAAATGGATGTAGAAATTGTTAAAATACTTTTTTACTTAATGGTGATGGATACTTTTCTGGGCATAATTAAAACCATAGTATTAAACAATTCCTTTAGCTTTAAAAAATTAGCTTTAGGATTTGTATCCAAATTAGCCGTTTTACTAATCCCAACCGCTTTAGCATTAATGAGCAAAGGACTTAACTATAACTTTAAATGGTTTGTCACCATTGTCATGGATTTACTAATTGTTAGTGATGGAATTTCAATCATCAGCAATATAATTGCGATAAAAACCAAAAAAGAAGTTGAAAATTTCGATGCCATGACACTAATTCTTAAATCCATAAGAAGCAGATTAATCCAGTTATTTAAAAAATTCCTCATTACTATAGATCCTAAATATCATATGGAAAAATAACTCCTGCAAACACATTATTCTTAATTGCCAAATGCCAATCAACTTAAATTATATCAATTTAAAAAACAATCAAAATGACAAAAAACAATAGTAATAAAACTCTCGAAAAAGAGTCTAAACAAGTCGCAAAACCTAAAAATCAAATAATTAATAAACCGCTAAAGTTAGAAACCGTAAATGAAGGCAGTAATGAAGACGATGTACTTGTACGAGGCACTGATAAGACAATAAAATTTGTGTCAAGAAGCGAGTTTGAGACACCAGGAGATTCTAAGGATTTACAAACTATCCTAACTAACGGAAACAAGTCTGATCTTGGGTTTGAACTAGAATCAACACCAGAAAGTGACTCTCCGCCTAAGATAATTATAAAAACAGGAGGATTTCCTGAATACAATAACGAAGCAATTATTGAACCTTCGGCTATATCTGTAAAATTTAAAGGGGCAGGTAACGTAAATAATGAAGAGACTACTATTTATCAAAATGGGATTAATCTATCACACTGGGTTTCAGAATGGGAATCATGGCAAAGTATAGCCAGTCTAGTCACAACGATTGATTCAGATAATAAGAAGTATAGCGTTTTAATTTTGGGAAAAGATGGTGGTGCAGGAGCACAACTTATGCAGAATCCTTTAGAGGTAAATTCAGATACTTACTATTTTCCTTTATCAGATTTAGACATAGAGCCTAGAACCCTGGTTACCTCAGTTAATGGTGCGAAGGCTGATGCAAATGGTAATGTAGAAATTTCCACTGGAGGATCAACACCTACGTTTGACCAAATTTTAGGTGCAGGATTTACAGCTACTGATAAGGCCACTGTCTGGCGATACTCTCCAGAAGGCGGAGCTGGTCAGATAGGAGCATCAGCAATTGGCCCTATGCTAATCCAGACACAGGATCAGACGCATGCGCCAGATTTAGTAGCAACTTCTTCTATATCACCACACGAAATAAGCATTATTGACGGAATGAATAATGATTTTTCAAACATTTTGAGAGTTAACAGCTTATCTTTTAGAAATAGAGCTGGAGCTGACGGAACAGGTCATGCAAATACGTTTTCTTTTAACCATGCTCAGGACAATTCTTTAACTGAATCTTTTGACACAAAGGTCACTCTTCCTCAAAATAACGGAGACCATTTCCTTCCTTTGACAGTCAATGGCATAGGTGCAGACAAAACAGGAAATATTTCAGTATCCGGCATAGGAAGTCAAGGTTTAGAAGATATTTTAAAAAATAATGGTGAAGCTTTCTTAGAAGATGGAACTTGTGAAACAGATATTCTTTTGTATGCAAAGAATGACACATCAAAAGTAGTTTTATCTGGTGCGAAAGGCAGCGATGTAACTACATTTTCTATCGATAATGGTGTTTTTTCTCTAAGAAATAAACAAACCGGCTTTGGATATAATACCTTGAAGTTTGATACAGCTCACTCATCTTCTAATGTAAACATACTTATTCCTTCAAAAAATTCGGCAGGTGATTATAAATTGGCTACAGAAGACCAAATAAATCTACAAAAAATTGTTGAAAATGGAACAAAATACACCGATCAATATGGAAACAAGATAGAATTTCGTGAGGGTTTTGCTGGTTACAACTCAACATTAAGTTTTTATCCTACAGGTGTAATAATTTCTGGAATAAAAAATGGAAAACAGTTTGGTGCTTCATTAAGTAACGATTACGTAGGTGCTTCATATGAAGACAAACAAATACAATTAATTCCCTCTGAAGCTGCTATCTATATTCAAGCTTCTTATTCTGCTTCAGCTAAAATTAGAACCAATACCTTAACTGCAGATCGAAATTATCAGCTTCCTGACAAAAATGGTACAATTGCTTTAACTAGTGATATTGCGACTAATAATCCCAATACTGTACCATTATCACTAAGTTACTTAAATACAAGTTATCCAAATGCAGGAATTGGTTTTAGAGTTCATTGCACCGGAATATCAGGAGGAGGATTAATTTATGAAAAAGCCGAAAGTGGTTGGGTTCAATACTCCGTAACTAAAGTTAACTAAAACAAAAACCTCCAAATTCGAATTGATTTTGGAGGTTTTTTTATTTACTTCTTAAAGTTCTTAATTCCGATTTGAAGCCAATTGAAATACTCCTCAATATTCGGATTATAAGCTGACGGCTCTGTCAAATTCGCGCTACTATGATCTACAATGACATAAAACGGCTGTGCATTTGCTTTGTAGGTTTTAATCTGTAAATCGCTCCATTTATTACCAATGGTTTTAATCTTTTTTCCTGTTGTTTCAGAAACATATTGTTCGTTTTCTGGAAGCTCTTTTTTATCGTCTACATAAAGCGAAATCAAAACCACATCATTGTTCAGAACTCCAAGAACTTTAGGATCTGACCAAACCAATTCTTCCATTTTTCGGCAGTTTACGCAGGCATATCCTGTAAAATCTAGTAAAACCGGTTTTCCGACTTTTTTAGCATATTCCATTCCTTTATCATAATCATGAAAAGTGATGATATTTTGCGGTCCATGCTCTGCTCCTTCTGGCAACGAACCTGTAATTTTTAACTCGGAATTGCCCGAAACTCCAAGTCCGTTTGGAGATTCGCTGTATTGCATTGGAGGCGGGAATCCGCTAATTAATTTCAAGGGGGCTCCCCAAAGTCCAGGAATGAGATAAATCGTGAAACTTAAAACGATTAATCCGAAGCCTAATCGTCCAACAGATATATGGTTCAAAGGAGAATCATGCGACAACGTAATTTTTCCAAACAAATAAAAAGCCAGCATCCCGAAAACGGCAATCCAAATCGCTAAGAAAACTTCTCTTTCTAGCCAATGCAATTGCAGAACCAAATCGGCATTTGATAAAAATTTAAAAGCCAAAGCCAATTCCAGAAATCCTAAAACCACTTTTACGGTATTCAGCCATCCGCCCGATTTTGGCAATGCATTTAACCAGCCTGGAAAAGCAGCAAATAATGAAAACGGCAATGCAATGGCAATCGAAAATCCTAACATTCCCACAATTGGGGCGATTCCGCCTTTTGAAGCCGCTTCAACCAATAAAGTGCCTACGATTGGTCCCGTACACGAAAATGAAACAATGGCCAAAGCCAAAGCCATGAAGAAAATCCCTATCAGTCCTCCTCTATCGGCTTGCGAATCTACTTTGTTGGCTAATGAGCTTGGCAATACAATTTCGAAAGCACCCAAAAATGAACAGGCAAAAACGACCAATAAAATAAAAAATATTAAATTAAACCAAACGTTTGTCGAAAGTGCATTTAGCGAATCGGCACCAAAAACTGCAGTTACAATTGATCCCAACAAAACATAAATAATTACGATTGAAATTCCGTAAATCATGGCGTTTCTAATTCCGGCTGCTTTCGTTTTACTTTGTTTCGTAAAATAACTCACCGTCATCGGAATCATTGGAAAAACACAAGGCGTTAGCAAAGCTGCAAATCCAGATAAAAAAGCTAAAATAAAAATAGTCAGCAATCCTCTCGATTCCGTTTTCTTTGGTGAACTGGTAATTTCTTCTTTTGATTTTTTTTCTTCTGTCTGAGAAACCGATTTTTCTTCTTCAATTACAGAATCTTTTTTCACGATTGAATTTTCTTCGGCTGAAGCCAATTTCTTTTCACTCGGCATTTTAAACGTTAATTCTTCTGTAGACGGCGGCAAACAGTTACTGTCATCGCAAACCATAAAATCGACTTCGGCAGAAATATTCGAAACATCATCTGAAATGAATTTAATTTTTTGAGTGAAAAGCGCTTTATCTTCAAAATATTTAATTTTCATATCGAAGATTTTATCGACTGTTTCATGTCCTTTATCCTCAGTTGTTTTTCCGATTAATTCGATTTTTTTCGGCTGATTTTTAAAGGTAAAAGCCGTTGGCGAAGGTCCGCCTTCTTCAATATATTGTCCGTATAAATGCCAGCCCGATTGTATTTTCGCCTGTGCTTTTAAAAGAAATTCTTTATCTGAAATTTTTTCTACAGTTGTCGTCCATTTTACCGGATTGTACATTTGTCCGAACATGGAAACTGAGAGCAATAACAGGAATATAATTATGGTATTTCTCATTGTTTTTTGATTAGATTTTTGAAAAAAAAGAGCTGTTGGCAAACAGCTCTTTTGGTCTTTCACAGAAAATGGCTTACTAATTCAGATTCTAAAATGAAATAATGAAAGACGAACTATTAAAATTTTAGATTTTAGATTTTGTCGCAGTATAACTTTGTCGCAGTATAACTTTGTCAAAGTTTAAAACTTTGACAAAGTTGAACTATCTACACCGTAAACTGAGACTGTAAACTGAAACTGAACACTAAAAAAACTACTTCAACGGATTCCCGTCTTTATCAAGAGAACCCGATTTAATGATAATCATTTTATCCAACTGAATATATTTTTTAATCGCATCATTTACTTGTTGTAAAGTTGCTTTATCAATATCTTTTGGATACTGATCGATGTAATTTGGATCTAAACCTCTTTCGATAAAACTTAAAATAGTTCTCGCCATTCCGTTTGTGGTTGACATTCCTACTTTAAAACTTCCGATTAAGTTGGTTTTCTTATTTTCTAATTCTTCTACTGTGATTCCGTTTTTTACCCATTTATCAACCTGAACCATTGTCGCATCAAGACCTTTTTGGAATAAATTTGGATTGAAAGAAGCGTTTACAAACCAGTAACCTCCTGTTTCGATATTTCCGCCTAAACCAGAAGAAATGTTATAGGTTAAACCGTCATTATCACGAACAGTCTGCATTAAACGTCCAGCAAAACCAGCCCCTAAAGTATAGTTACCAATAAAAAACGGAATATAATCGGCATCGGCTCTTTTTAAACCCGTAAACTGCCCGACGAATAATTCTGCACTTGGTTTTTCAGGAATTGTAACCACTTCTGTTTTTGATGGAGATTTTGCAGCTTCTTCAAATTTTAATTTTTCAGTAACTCCCCCATTCCAATTTTTAAATGATTTTTTTAGAGAAGCATTTAGATTCGCTCCATCGGTGTCACCCACAATTACCAAACGCATAGATGCCGTACCAAAATATTTTTTGTGAAAAGCTTTCACTTCATCCAAAGTTGCATTTTTGATATTCGCAATATTGTCTTCTACGTTCAAACTGTAATTTGGATTTCCTTTTGGATAAATTGCCTGAGATAAAGCAATGCTTCCTCTTTCGCCTGGATCATTCAAATCCTGCTGCGTATTTCCAATAAATTGCTGTTTTAAATTTTCGAATTCTTTAGCATCAAACAACGGATTTCTTAATTCTTCTGCCAATAAAGCAATTACCTGATCTAAGTCTTTTTTCAAACATTTAAATCCGATATTAATTTTGAAACTTGAAGCATTTACATTTAATGAAACTCCTAGTTTTTGAAGTTTTTCAGAAAATTTAAACTTGTCATTCAAAGTTGTTCCTTTTGATAACATTGAGGCTGTTAATGCTGGAATTACATCATTTTTCGTTTCACTGGCATAATTCCCTAACGAAATGCTAGCCGCAACCGTAACGAAATCTTTTGCTGATGTTTTTACCGAAACCACATCAATTCCAGATACTTTTTCTCTTTTAAAAGCTGAAGCTGATTTTTCGATTAAAGTTTCTGCAGAAACTAATTCTTCTGTTGTGTTTTTTGTTGAAGTTGGAACAGATGAAGCTTCTTGGTGAATATGTCCTTCTTCTGAATGTCTGTAATAAAACGGACCATTTTCTGCCATATAATTACTGGCTTTTGCCGTATCATTATTTTGATTACCAGCTTGTTTCGGAATAAAATATCCTGTTGTACTTTGGTCATCAACTAAATATTTTTGAGCCACACGCAAAACATCTGCTGGAGTTACTTTTTTCAACCTATCAACTCCTGTAATATAATCTGTCCAGTCGCCAGAAGCGATTGCTTCGTTTAATGCTGATGCAATTACTCCAGAACCATCACGTGCTAAAATAGTTTGTGCGCTGATTTTTGCTACAACTCTATTTACTTCGTCCTGAGTTACGCCTTCCTTCTGAATTTTAGCCACAACTTCACCGATTTTAGCATCGATATCTTCGTGTTTTGAAGTTGTCGGAAAACCAACGCCAATTGTAAAAAGTCCGACTTCTTTAAAGTTTGTTGCACTTGCGTAAGAATAAATTCCTAAACGAGTATCAACAAATGTTTTGTTTAAAATAGCAGTCGGCCCAACGCCAATAATCTGAGCTAAAATATTCAGGGCTGGAAGATCTTCGTGTAAAGCTCCCGGAATTTTATACGCTTTGTTCACAACGCCTAATTCTCCAGGTTTTTTAACTGTAATTTTGCGTGCTCCATATTGCTGAGGTTCTTGTGTATATGGCTGCGGCATTGCGTTTGGTGCTTTTGTAATTTTACCGAAATACTTTTCGATCAATTCAAAAACATTCTCTTTTTTGAAATCCCCAATAATGGTTAAAGTTGCATTATCTGGCCAATAATACGTATTATAGAAATTTCTCAATACTTCAATTGGAGCGTTTTCAATATCCGATTTCCATCCAATTGTCGAATGATGATACGGATGTGCAATATAAGCCGCTGCCCAAATTTCTTTATCTAATAAACTATTCGGATTGTTTTCTCCACGCTCAAATTCGTTGCGCACAACCGTCATTTCTGCTTCTTTATCTTCTTTCAACAATAAAGAATTACGCATTCTGTCGGCTTCGATTTGAAGCGCTAATTCGATTTTATCACTTGGCAGCGTCTCAAAATAATTCGTACGATCGTACCAAGTTGTAGCATTTAACTGTGCTCCTGTATTTTGCAGAAGATCAGTAATTGTGTTTCCATTTTTCTTATTGAAAGATGGAGTTCCTTTAAACATTAAATGTTCTAAAAGGTGAGTCGATCCTGTGTTTCCTAAAACCTCATGTTTAGATCCTACGCGATATACAATTTGTACCGTTGCAACTGGAGAAGCATTGTCCTGCAAAAGCAAAACATTCATTCCGTTTGGCTGGTATAAATATTCTTCGATTCCACCTAATTCTTTTATTTTCTTGAAGTTAACCGATTTGTTCTGCGCTGAAATTAGGGCGCAGAAAGCTAATGAGCAATAGCCCAGAAAGATGTATTTTTTCATTTTTTTGTTGATATTATTTTTGGAGTGTTCAGTTTTCAGTCGCAGTTTACAGTTTTCACTGAGACTGTAAACTGCGACTGAAAACTAACTTTATGATTTACTAAAAATTTCTTTCAATTTAGATTGAAGTTCTGCTTCTCTAAGATTTTTAGCAACGATTTTTCCGTCAGGTCCAATTAAGTAGTTGGTTGGAACCATTTTTACACCGTATAGAACAGCCGCTTCATTTTGCCATCCTTTTAAATCAGAAACATGCGTCCAAGTTAGGCCGTCTTTCTCAATTGCTTTTTCCCAAAGTTTCTTTTTATCGTCCAATGAAACTCCCAAAACATCAAACCCTTTATCATGATACGTTTTGTAGGCCACAACTACATTTGGATTTTCTTTTCGGCATGGACCGCACCAGCTTGCCCAGAAATCTACCAAAACATATTTGCCTTTGTAATCTGATAATTTTACCACTTTTCCGTTGATATCGGTTTGAGAAAATTCTGGTGCCGCAACACCAATAGCTGTTTTTTCGTTAAGATCAATTGAAGCTTTTAATTTTTTTCCGTAGAATGATTTCTGAACTTCTGGAGATAAAACGGCATAATATTCTTTTACTTTTTCTGGAGTTCCATAAGACACAATTCGGTCTTCAATTACTAATGCTCCTCCTAAATTGTCTTTGTTTTTTCTAATGAATTTATCTGTCAAATCATCCGCGAAAGCGCCAAGATCTTTCCATTTTTTATCCATCATAGTTTGCTGTTCTGGAGTTAATTTTACTTTTCCTCCTTGGGTTAGCGAATCAGATAATTTGTAAATAGGACCTGCAATTGCTTGTATTTTTTTGAATTCGTTATCGTAGTACGATTTGTAGAATCCGTTTTGTGTAGCTCCAGTTACTTTAGCCTTAAAAACCGAATCTTTTTTTGCTTCAATCGTAATATCTTCATTATCTAAAAGAAAATACGCGCCGTACTCTTGCCCTTTAATTTTAATGGTATGAAATAACGGTTCTACTGTTTTTCCTGTAAAAGTAAATACACCTTCTTTTACCTCAGCAGAATCGATTATTTTTTTATCTCCTTTTTCGTCTGCATATTCCAGATAAACCATTCCTTTATCTAATCCTGCAATTTTTCCATTAATTTTAAATCCTTCTTTCTTTTCACAAGAAGTAAATGCAGTCGCAATTGCTAATGCGAATAGGCTAGATTTTAATACTGTGCTTTTCATGTTATATTTTTTATTTGTTAGATTGCGATGTTTTTTTGGGGTTTCAGTCACAGTTTACTGTTTTCGCTGAAACTGAGATTGAATACTGCGACTAAAAATTTAAGATTTCAAAAGCTCTTTTAATTTCGCTTCCAATTCTGCACCTCTTAAATTGTCACCGATAATTACCCCTTTACTGTCTACTAAATAAGTTGCCGGAATTGCTTTTACATTAAATGCTTTACTTACTTTATCATCGTCTAAAAGATTGTGCCACTGCATATTTTCTTGTCCAAGTGCTTTCTGCCAAGCTTTTTCGTCTTTATCAATTGAAACACTTAAAATTTCAAATCCTTTAGGTCCATATTCAGCGTAAGCTGTTTTTAAGTTCGGAATTTCTTTTCGGCATGGACCACACCATGAAGCCCAAAAATCGACCAAAATGTATTTTTTTCCAGCTACAATATCTTTTGCGCTAGATGGTTTTCCATCTTTATCTTTTAAACTGAAATTGGCAATGCTTGTTCCTATTAAAGATTTCGGATTCAAATCTTTATCTAAAATCTGTCCGTAGTAGCTTTTCTTTGCTGCTTCAGAAAACTGATCGTACAAAGGTTTTTGCTCTGGTGTGAAATAACTAAAGTTGGTCATCATGAAAAATGGTCCCCACCAAGTGTTTTTATGTTTTGAGATAACCTCTAATGTTGTTTTTTCTACTTTCGTAAAAAATGCTTTTTCATCATCTTCAAATTTTTTCCAAACTGGAAGATTTTGAAGTGAGTCTACCGCTTTTGTGTTTTTATCACGTCTTGCGGCACCGATTAATTTACTTAATTCGTCTGAATCTTTGGTATGATAAGCTGCATAGTCTTTTTCGAGTTCCTCTCTAAACGCAGTTTCTTTTTTATAATAATCATTTGATTTAGAACCTGTAACCACTACATCTTTAAAAGAAATTCTCTCTCCTTCTTGATCTGAAACCGAACCAGCTGCTGTAATTTTTATTTTTGAATTTTCGACCATTACAGAAATATTTCCTTTGTTTTTACCAAAGACAACATAGAAAAAACGCGGTTCATTTAATTTTCCTGCAAAAGTAAATTTCCCGTCTTTTAAAGTTGTTTCAGCAACTGGCAGTTCAGAAGAATGTGTAGCTCCGGGAATCAATTTTACCTCAGTTCCGTCTGCTAAACCTGTTATTGTTCCTTCAATTGTATAAGAAGAAACTGGTGTTGAGGTTGCTTTTTTCTTTTGTGCTTGAATGTTGATGGAAACCATAAACAGGCACAGATAGAATGCTACTATTTTATTTTGAATTTCTTTCATTTTTGATTGATATTTTTAGAAAAAGCTTCCCTTTCGGGAAAATCTAATCGGGAAGCTTTTATATTATTATTTATCTACATTTTGTGTAATGGTTCCGTTTCCTGGATTTTGCGTTGCTCCTTGTGGGAAAGGTGATGTCCATAAATGAGAATCAGATTTTAATGTGTACGTAATTCCATTTACGACTTTAGTAAAACTAACTTTGTAAATTCCTTCTGCATTTAAACGGCGTGCATCTGCATAAGGAGTAAGCGTTTGCAGCAATTCATTACTTTTTGTTTTGTAAATAGCGTTCAAAGCAGTTGCTTTATCTGTAGTTGAAATATCCTGATAAGATGCTGGAAGAATACGAGTTTTACGAACCGTATTTAAAATAGCCAATGCTTCAGTAATTTTATTATCACGTGCCAGACATTCCGCCTTAATTAAATAAACCTCAACAGTTGTAAGTCCACCAAAATTGTACATTCCTGACAATATCGAATAGTAATACGTATCTGCTCCAACGGTTCTTACCTTCCAACGAGATTTTAATCGTGCATCTCCCGTTTCAAAACGCGCTGCTCTTTCTACTGGTATGCTTGGCTCTCTCCCTAATGAACGGCTTGAACCATGTCTAAAAATATAGTTTTCAACATTATTATATCCCATTGGCGAAACTGCTGTTGTGTATGAATTTGGCACATCTATAATGGCTTTATTTGCTTCATAGAAAGCTACCCAGTCAAAGAGTTTATTATTTTCTGCTAATGCCAAATCAGCATATTTTAAAGCCTCTGTATAATTATTCATCTGTAAATAAACTCTTGAATAAAAAGCGTAACCTGCTCCTAAATTAGGATGCAAAGCGGTTTGAGCAACCTTTGGCAAATAAGGCAATGCTTCTTTAATGTCATTTAGAATAAAATCATACATTTCCTGAATGGTTACTTGTTTACTTGGCGCATTAATATTGGCACTTGTAATTAACGGAACTGATAATTTTGTTGCCGCTGTAGAAGCTACATAAGTATCTGCATAAAAATTAGTCACATAAAAAAAGTTCATAGCACGCATTATTTTTGCTTGTGCCCAAACTGTTCTCTGTTCTTGCTCAGTCGCTTTAGTGGCCGAAAGTGCATTTTCAATAATTAAATTAAAAGCCGAAATTCCGCTATAAGTGGTGTAATAGGTAGATTCATCTGAGACTTTCAATGCAATACGATCTGCATTTTCGTCCCACATATAATTGGCATTATACAACCTATTACTTGTAAGCGTAGCAGCCGTTACAAATTGATCATTTAGCAAATGTGTAGCTCCCAAGATATCTAATCTTGTATTGTATTCGTCACGCAAAAAAGCTTCATAATCTGCTAATGTTTCAGGCGATTTTGCTCCTTTTGGCACATCGTTCAAGTAATCATCGCAAGATGCTAAAGTCAATCCTAAAGCCAATAAGCACGCTACTTTTTTATATATATTTTTCATCGTCTAGTCTTTATAAATTAGAAATTAACATTTACACCCATAACAAAGCTTGGAGATATGAAACCGCCTAACATGTATTTGGCATCTCTGCTTTTGGCAAAAGTGTATACGTTTTCTGCGTTCAAATTGAATCGTACTCCGTCTAGTTTTACTCTTTTAATTAGGTCTTTTGGCATTTGATACGCTAGAGAAATGTTGCTTAATCTTAAATTTGATGCATCCAAAATATTAATATCTGCATAAGAATAAATCGTACGAGATTCTGAATTAAAATCTGCTTCATATTCATAAACCGCTCTCGGAACATTAGTAAAAGCCTCATCACCTGGTTGCATCCAACGATTTGCAATATTGTTGTTTACCACTGTAATATCTGTTACATAACCTCCAAGTGCACCATTGTAATTGTTACTCAACATTGGTAAGAATGTATTTCTTACTTTATGTCCTAACTCATAAATGAAAAGAGCCGAAAGTGAGAAGTTTTTGTAATTTGCTGAGGTATGGAAAGAACCGCTGTGTGTCGGAACTGTCGAACCATAATCTTTGATTGCATCTATCTGACCTGGATTGTATTTTACTGCAGTTCCTGAAGCATCATAAACTTGCGGAATTCCTGTATTGCTTAAACCAGCCCATTGGTAACCATAAATGCTGTTAAAACTTGTTCCAACTCTAGGATAAGCCTGTGGATAATCTAACTGTAAATAGTAAACAGGAGCTTTTACATTTACATAATCTACAGTATTTTTATTATAGGCATACAAAATGGCCGCATCCCAAGAGAAAGAAGGCGTTTTTACAATCGTTCCTCTTAAAGTAGCTTCGACACCTCTGTTAGTCATTTCTCCATTATTAAGTGTGTAAGAAGAATATCCGAATCCTTCTGTTGGAATTCCTTGGCTAGTAGCTAACAAATCTTGACCTTTTTTGTTGTATAAATCTAACGTTCCGCTTAATCTACTTTTAAACAAAGAGAAATCAAAACCAATATTGGTTGTTGTTGTTTTTTCCCAAGACAATTCAGGATTTGGACGTTGCCCCACACTTCCATAAGTTCCTCCAACATTCGCATTAGCATAATAATAAGCTGTTAAATAAGGCGCAGAATCTTTGGCAATGTTTCCGGCAATACCATAAGAACCGCGAAGTTTAAGAGCATCAACCCACGCAACATCAAAAAATGATTCATTGTTGATATTCCAGCCCGCACCTACAGACCAAATTGGCTTGTTTTGGTATTTACTGTCTGTTCCCCAAAGGTTAGAACGATCCCAACGAATACTTCCTGATAATGTATATCTTTTGTCATACGTATAACCTCCAGTTGAGTAAACCGAAACGTAACGGTTTTGCAATTCTTTTTCTAATCCAAAGTCGTTTTGTGACATATAACCGCCAAAAACAGATCCATATACTTTTAATAAATCGGCTTGATTTATTGCTGTAAATGTTAAAGCTTGTGAATCGTAACCATAACGAGTGTTATCATTATATTCTTGTTTAGAATGACGGATTTCCATACCTGCAATCGCAGAGAAATCATGCTTTTCTGCGAAAGTCTGATTGAAATTTAATTGCTGACGGAAATTATAAGCATTAGAAAACTGATTGGTTTCTTTGATAATATCTCCATAAGGCAAGTTGTAAACCGCTTTGTTATTCACAATTGTCACCAAACCATTTACTTTGTTTCTCACATAATATGATTCTCTATCAAATAATTGGCTTGCGCGATCTGAAGCAAATTCATATTGGAACATCGCATTATAAGTAAACGCATGGCTGAATTTTACATTGAACTTAGCAAATGTTCTGTTTAAGAAGTTTTTGTTTTCAATTAAGTTTCTTCCTAATTCATCCATTGGCGTAATATCCATGTTGTAAAGACCATAAGTCTGCATAGAATTAAGTGTGAAATTATTGTAGCGAGAAGCAGCAGTCGAAACAAAATTGCTTCCATCAGCATTAACCAACTGATTATAAGGTTGCCATTTATAACCTGGATTGGCTGGTATTGTAGTTGGATTAAGAGGATTATAATATTGAGTATCTCCTATTCCGTAGTTTAAATACGTTCCTAAATCTAAAGAAAGCCAGTTGTTAATTTGTGTTGAGTTTTTCAAATTAATTCCAACCGTTTGGTTTTCAGAATACATATCTTCTAACTGATTGTCTTTGTAAGTTATAGACGCATTAAAAGTATTGTTTTGGCTAGCTTTACCTAAACTAAGATTGTGTTGCATAAAATACTGATCGCGTTTGGCATATTTTGCTACATCATCGTAGTATTTATAACCTTGAGAACCGAGTTGATTCAAACGATTATTCATATCTGTTTGAGAAATATTTCCTGCATACCCATTTAAAATAGTCTGCATTCCTAAACTTTGAAAAACTGCATTATTCAATAAAGACTGCGCATAAGTAGCTGAATTAGCGGTTTTCAAGTTAGGATTTCCCTCTGCCCATCCTCTTTCTAAACCAATAATATCTGCAGAGCTAGTAAGATTGCCCGTATAATTTCGGTAAGGCGTTACAGTTAAATTACTTGAAAACGAAATATTTGTTTTTCCTTCTTTTGCTTTTTTTGTGGTAATTACGACAACTCCATTTGCAGCGCGAGCACCATAAATAGAAGAAGCTGCGGCATCTTTTAAAACTGTAATCGTCTCAATATCTTCTAAGTTCAAACTAGGAAGATTTTCTTCTATAGATGCATAAGGAGTTAATCTTGTATTTTCGACAGGAAAACCGTCAATAACATATAACGGTGCCGTTACCCCTCTCATTGAAGTTGTTCCACGAATTCTTCCATCCTGATATCCAACAACACGTCCTTCTAAAATTTTATCTAAACTGCTTAAACGTTGTTCTTGAAACTCTTTTGCTTTTAAACTTGAGAAAGATCCTGTTGCCTTTTCTGCCGATATATCCTGATAACCAGTCTTCAAAACCAGTCCTTCAAGTTCAAAAATATCTTCTTTCAAAACAACGTTAATAACACTTCTTCCTTCAACTTTTATTTCTTGCCTAACATATCCTAAATAAGCAAAAGCCAAAGTCGTTTCACTGCTTACTGCAATAATCTGATATTCACCATTAAAATCGGTTTCTACACCTCTTCCTGAACCGTTATCAGAAATCGCCGCACCTACCAAAGGCATTCCTTTTTCATCTGTAACTTTACCTTTTACAATAAAATCTGCTACAGGTTTTTTCTCTTCCGTTTTTTCTGTAGAGACTTTTCTAGGCATCAGAATAATGTGGTTTCCTGATACTTTAAAATCGGTACTCGTATTAGTAAAGATTTTATTTAAAATAACTTCTATTGAAGCTTCATATGCATTTACATCTATTACTCGGTTCAAATCTACAGATCTTACATTATAAACAAATCTGTAATCTGTAGTGTATTCAAGTCTTTCAATCACTTTTGCAACAGTCATATTGCTGGCATTAAAAGAAATCTTGTTTTTTTGAGAATAAGTGGTTCCGGCGTGCATTACTGTTAAGGCAGTTAGCAGAAATAATGTGGTCAATTTCATTTTCAAATCAAATTTCAAAAAAGGCTTATCAAACCTGATTCTGTTCAAGAGTTTTTTCATACTTTTAAATGTTTTTTTTAATGTTGGTTGGTTAATTAACTGACCGCATATACTCTACCGGGAAATGTTGGCGCATTTTCCGGTTTTTTTATAACGATCCTTTTCTTTTTGGATTTCTGTTACATAGGCTTGGTGATTTTAGATTTCTGATTGTTGATTTTAGATTTCTCAATCTTGTTTCTTCCTCTTTCTTCTTTCTTCTATATTCTTTCTTCTATATTCTTTCTTCTATATTCTTTACTACTTCTTCGTCTTTACTTAATCGTTATTTTGTCTCGGTCAATATTGTAATCAATCGCATAACTGTCGCTAAAATATTTCAAGACCACTTCAATGGGTTCATTATCAAAACGGGCGTTGAAAATTTCTTTTCCAAGTGTTTTATTTCTGTTAATGAAAGTCACATTGTATTGGCGTTCTAGTTTTTTGATAATATCATCAAAAGAAGCATTTTTAAAAACCAGACTTCCTTTTACCCAATCGGTATAATAATCCGTATTGACCTGTTCTATTTTAATTTCGTTCTGTCCCTGTTGAGCCGAACCTTTAAAACCTGGTGTTAAATAAACCTGATTCTGGTTTGTTTTCTGATCTTTATAAAGCGAAACTTTACCCTCGACCAATACAACATCTGTACTGCTATTATTAGTATACGAATCGACATTGAACTTAGTTCCTAAAACCTCAACATTCACTTGTTGCGCGTTTACCGTAAACGGATGGCTTTTATCTTTGCTAACTTCGAAATAAGCTTCACCCGTTAAATACACTTCTCTATTTTGTTTTTTGACAAACTGAACTGGATATTTAAATGACGTTCCAGAATTCAAATGCACTAAAGTTCCGTCTGATAGCTGCACCTCAAATTTTTTACCGTACGGAATTTTCAATGTGTTGTAAACCAATTCTCCTTCAGCAAAAGCTTTATTATAAACCAATCTGTTTTTCTCTTGTTTTCCAATAATATTTCCGTCTTTGTCCGTAACATTTTTTTCTGCAGAAATATCAATAGTTTCAGATGCACCGTTACCTAATTGTAAAACAATCTCATCAACTCTAGGCACTATAACATTTTGTTTAACTTGTTCTGCACTAGAATTTTTATAGAAATAAAAACCTCCCAAAGCCACAATTAAAACCGCAGCATATTTATAATAAGATGAAAATCTTCGTTTATAAAAAACATTCTTTTCCTCATTGATTCGTTCCGAAAGCTGTTTTCTAACTTCGGTCGAATCAAAAGTGTTCAAAGCAGTATCAATTGCATAGTTGGTTTGCACAAAATCCTTAAATACAATTTGATTCTCTTCTTCTTTTAACCACTCGGTAAGCTGCTCAATCTCTTCTTGAGAAGCCTGATTTGTGATAAATTTAACAATTAGTCTCTCTGACTTTTTTACTGTCATTTTAGTCGTTTTTAATATTATTACGAAGCCAAAAAACAAAACCCTAACAATTTGATAAAGTTTTTTTCATTTTACTGATTTTTTTATTTTTCACAAGTGTTTTCTCTCAATAAAACTCGACTAATTTGATAGATATTACAAACTAAAAGATTTATATTTGCATTTTTCTTCCTTTTTTATTTGTAATAATTTTCAAATAGAAAGGCTAAAAAAAGGTCGATTTGAGCAAATTCAGTTTACTTTTTAACCTCAAAACCTATTAATTTATATATTTGTTTTTATGAAGATTGATGATTACAGCGATAATACCATTCTAATTGAGTCTCTACAAAATGGAGATGAAAGTGCATACACGTACCTTATCGACACCTATCATCATAAACTTTGTGTGTATGCCAACAGCTTGGTAAAGAATGTTTATAGTGCCGAAGATATCGTGCAAAATGTTTTTATTAAAGTTTGGGAACAGCGTACAAGACTAAAAGTAGATCATTCGCTCAAAAGCTTTCTTTACAAACTGGTTTATAATGAGTTTATCGATTTGTACCGAAAAAACCAGTCTTTATTTTCTCTAGAAAAATCGTATTATGATGCCTTAAACGGAATTGTTCAAGAAGAAGATTCTGAATCTTTTCAAAGGGTTTTGAATGCGGTAAACAAAGAGATTCAGAATTTACCGCCAAAATGCAAAGAGGTTTTTATTTTAAGTAAAAAAGAAGGTTTAACCAATATTGAAATAGCCGAACATTTGGATGTTTCTATCAAAACCGTTGAAGCGCAGATTACCAAAGCGTTCTCGATTTTACGAACTTCTTTGGAAGAAAAAGTAAAGAGTGTTTTGTTTCTTATGTTTTCAAGAAAAAAAATGCAAACTAAACCTAATCAAGCTATATTGTAATAAAAATCTTTCTTAAAAATAATTAAAACACTAATAAACAAAGACTTACAACACTACTCAAAATTTGTAGTTTTCAAAATAATAATTACCTTTGCATTATTATGAAAACACAACCGTTACATATTACAAAACCATCTAAAGAAACATTAGAGTTTTTTAGAAATCTTCGTACTTCAAAAGAAGAAAACAAAGCAAAATTAATTGCTAAAAAAGACATTTATTTCCCTAAGTCTAAATAATATATACAAATCTTGGAGTTAGATAAGGAAATTCCTTTTATTACTGAAGAAGGTTATCAATATCTTGTAAGTTTTGTCAAATTTTCTGCAAACGGAATAGATTACGGCATTCCAATAATTGATGTTTCAATCACATTGATGAATAATGAAATTGAGTATAATTCAATTAAAACTTTAAACATTTTTGTTGACATAATACATAATTATTTAAATCAACACAATGTTGTTCTTTATTATTACTGTGATACGGCAGTAATTAAGATGAGGATTAATAGAGAAGAAAAACTTTTACCACAGGAGTATAGAAGTAAATTGTTTTCGTCAATGTTCAATAAAAAAAGGATTAACGATTATCTATTAGCAGAAATTAGAATAAGTGATCCGGAAAGAGGCGATCACTTTACTTCTTTGATTTCAAGCGTAAATAATGTTGATAAAATTAAGCTTATTGAAGACGACTTAAAAAAATTCAATAAATAAGTAATTATCTATTTTACTTACTTTTCAAAGCATAAATGTATCCGCTTCCTTTTTCTCCATTTTCCAGCTCATATTCGGTTTGAATTCGCGTATAGCCATCACCTTCAAATTCATCGAGATAATCCCAATGCGAAGTCAAATCTTCTGAAAATAAAACATACGCCTTTATCGTTTCGGCTTCTTCATTATTAATGGGAATAAAACCATTATACCCTAAAGAAGAGCCCCAACCCCCTTCTTCAAGTTTTCCTTTTATAATTGCTTTTTTCCATTCTCCCTTAATCGGATCCATAACCGAATGATTGGATTCTCCTGGAGCCAATGATCCGTAAATAATTAAAGCCGGAATTGTTTCTATGTTTTTCATCTATAATCTCTCAATATCTTTCGTCTTACTTCTATATTCTATATTCTTGTTTCTCTATTCTTTCTTCTATACAGCATCTTTCATCTCACTTCTTTCTTCAGCAAAATCTAAAACAGGTGTCTTCATATCATGGTATAAAAGCACTTTCCAGTTTTCGTCTTTTGCCTGCTGTTCCCATTTCTTACGAGATTCCATGGCACGTTTTCCGTCGAAATCCGTTTTGTAGGCAACAGGAAATTTTAAATATCTTTTTTGAGGCAAATCATCTGCTCCATAAAAAACAATTTCGTTATCGGCTTTAATCCAAAATACTTGTTGAAATTTGGTATGTCCTGCTGTAACTTCAAAATAAATTTCGTCTGAAATTTGTCCGTTGTCTTCATTTAATAATTCAACATTTGGCAATTCTTTCAGCTCATTTAATAGTTCAGGAACGTACGACGGATTTTGCAATTGTTCTAAAGCAAAATCTATTTCTCGTTCTTGAATGTAAATCTTCGCATCTGGGAAATTTTGAACAAATTGGTTATTTTCAAAATAACCGATTCCTTCGATATGATCTTTATGCAGATGTGAAACCAGAATTTTAGTAATCTGTTGAGGTTCGATATCATTTTTTCTCAGCATTTCGTAAATAAATGGAACGCCATTATTGACAAATCCTAAACCGAAATCTATTAAAATAACATCATGATCTGTAATAACAACAAAAGGCTGAATCGCCATTTTTAAACCAGAATCGATTGTATGCTCTGTTAAAAGCTGAAACTCTTTTTGAGAATTGACAATATAATTTCCTTCTTGTAATGCTATAATTTTCATGTTGCTTTTGTTTGTAATGGTATAACAAAGCAAAGTTCTTAAGAATTTCTATATTTGTAAAACCTTATTTTTCGATATAATCAATCGATAAAACCGATTTAGAAATGGAACTTCGTCAGCTTAAATATTTTCTCAAAGCAAAAGAATTGCTGAATTTTACCGAAGCGGCTTCTGCGCTTTATATTAGTCAGAGTACTTTATCGCAACAAATTAAACAATTGGAAGACGAGCTTCAAGTTCCGCTTTTTAACCGAATTGGAAAAAGAATTACATTGACAGAAGCTGGAGAATTATTTTCGGTTTACGCGCAGCAATCGGTCAATAAAGCTTCTGACGGACTTCAATTATTAAAAGATTTAAATAAACTCGAAACTGGAAAAATTGCCATTGGCGTTACCTACGCTTTACGACATGTCGTTACAAAAGCTTTGATTTTGTTTAGTTCCGAATATCCTAAAATTCAATTCGAAATTATCTTTGGAACTTCGCAGGAACTCATTCAAAAACTAAATCATTTTCAGCTCGATGTTATTCTAACTTTTGAGGAAATTGCTTCTGAAGCACATTTTAAGTATCTAGAATTGTTTACTTCGCCAATGGCTTTGGTTACGTCTTCTGAAACTTCTTTAAAAAATAAAAAGACCATTTCTCTAGAAGAAATTAGTACGTTGCCTCTTGCCATGCCTGCTGGTGGTTTTAGCACCACTCAATTTATTAGCAAGGCCTTTGAAAAAAACAATTTACATCCGAATGTTACGATCGAAATAAATGATATTCCAACATTGCTTGAATTAATTAAAACGGGAAAATGGCACACGATCTTAACGAAAACTACAATTGAAGACGAAAAAGATTTGTACGCCATACCAATAAAAGGAGAAAATATGACCCGAACTGCAATGCTGATTTCTTTGAAAGAAGTATATGAGAAAAAAGCAGTTAAGGCTTTTTTGAAAATGCTCGTAGAGAATTTGAAGTAAAGTTTTTATTAGGTTTAAAGAATTTCTCGCAAAGACGCGAAGTCGCAAAATTACTTAAAAAGAAAAAAACTTTGCGACTTCGCGACTTTGCGAGATTTAAAAACAACTCTATAATTCTACTTCAACTCTGCTTCAAAAGGCGAAGCAGGCAAATTTTCTTTATTGTATAAATTGGCTTCAACTGGATTATCTGCCCAAGCATAACGCACTTTTACAGGATTTAAAACGGTATCATTCCAAACTACGATTTTGTCACCTTCAATAATTGCCTTTGCCCAAACAAACTTTCCATCTGTTCCTGCAATGGCAAATTCTTTTAACTCATTTCCGTTTTTGCTTTGCAATCCTGTACCCATATCTGAAAAGCTTAAAATCAGTTTATTGCCATTTTGTTTCATCGATTGAAAAATCGGACCAGAAACAGTTAAGTTTTTTTCTCTGTAAACCAATTTTCTTGCTTGCAACGCTAATCTTTTTCCAACATCATATTTGTCTAAAGGATGAATATCATTCCATTCGCCCAAATCTATTGTGATCGCCAAACCTGTATTTGGAACTTTCAGCGTATTTAGTTGCTGCTGTCTTAAAGCTGCCCAATTACTTTCTGTTGGTTCTGTTTTGGGTTCCATAAAATTAGGCAGCTGTACCAATAAAAATGGCAATTTTTCCTGTTTCCATTGCGCACGCCAATTAGAAATTAAGGTTTCCATTAAAGGTTCATATTCCGATGGATTTTTAGTATTGGCTTCGCCCTGATACCATAAAACCCCTTTTATTGGATAATCTTTTAGTGGTGCAATCATAGCATTGTAAAGTCCGACAGGTTTCCAACGCACAAAAGTTTGCCCTGGTAACGGTTCCATTTTTGAACCTAATTTGTATTTCCAAGTTCCTTTTAAATCAATAGTTTTATCTCCTACAATTAACTCGTAAGGTTTATCGATTACAAAACCTCCTTTTCCAGAATTGTTGATGATGCGAACCGTGATTTCATTTTTTCCTTCTTTTAAAACATCAGTATTAAAAGAATAAATTCTTGGCGGATATTGGTACGAAGTTGTTCCAACGAAATGTCCGTTTACAAAAACGGAGTCGGCATCAACAATTCGTCCTAAAATTAATTTTGCTTGATTTTCCTTTACTTTTTCCAGAACAAATTCCCTTTTAAACCAAACCGAACCATTTATTTTCCCGAGTTCACCATCGGCCCAATAACCTGGAATGTTCATTTCCTTCCAATCTGAAGTTTCGATCGAATTTCTCCATTTATCTTTCAATCCAAGATCGGTTTCATTGAGTAATTTATACCAATTTGAACTAACTTTTCTATCGTTTTCATCGATTTGTTTTTCGAGTTTTCCGTCTTTGAATTTTAGATATTCCTGCTCATATTCGGGGAATTTTTTAATGCTTTCTTCGCTAATCCACGATTCTGCAGGAGAACCGCCCAAAGCACTGTTGATTAATCCAATTGGAATTTTATGCTTCTCGTATATTTCTAAAGCGAAGAAATATCCAACTCCTGTAAACTGCAAAACATTTAGAGGATTTGCTTCAACCCAAGAACCAGATGAAAAATCATTTCTTTCTTTCGCAAAATAATATTCATCGGGAACTAAAAATTGTCGAATATTCGGATTGGCAGATTTTGCAATTTCTTCTTTGTATTTGTCTTTCAGTCGATCCATTGGAAGTTCCATGTTGGATTGTCCTGAACACAACCACACATCTCCAAATAGAATGTTTTTTAATACAATTGTATTGGATGCTTTTAAAGTCATTTCATAAGGTCCGCCTGCTTTTTGAGTTGGAAGCTGAATCGACCATTTTCCGTCTTGAGCTGTTGTTGTGTCGTATTTTTTTCCTTTAAAATCAAGTTCGATTTTTTCATTTGGCGATGCCCAGCCCCAAATACTGACTTTTGTATCACGCTGTAAAATCATTCCGTCACTAATTAATCTCGGAAGTTTTATTTGAGCATTGATGCTAAGAGTTATTAGAAATGCAAGTATTATTTTTTTCATTATAATCTGTTTTATTTTTTTTAGCCACGACCCGAGCGATAGCGAATAGGCGAAGCAATTCACGAATTTCTCTAATTCTTTTCTTTGTGTTTTAATTATCTTCAATTACACAAATTAATTTGTGTAATTGAATCACTCTACACACAAAGATTTTAATAAAAAATTCGTGAATTCGTGGCGAAAAAAACCTACTCATAAGTATATAATTTTATTTTTTGGATTTCGTAATCGCCAACTGAAATTCTCAAATGCCTCCCTTGATGGGTTTGATCTCCGTTGAAATGTCTGATGGTTTTCCATTTTTCATTTTCAAATCGGCCTTGATCGGTTTTTAGAATTCCTGCGTTTACATTTTCCGTTAATGGTTTAAAAGTAACCACAATTCCTGATCCTGAAATATAAAATTCATCTTTGGCGATTTCTATAATAATCGCACTTGACATTGGCCAAATTTCTGCTTTTGCTCCGTCTGACCAGTTTAAGGTATAATCGTGTTTGAAAGTGAATTCGTAATCGCCCATTTTTATGATTTGCGTATTGTTTTCTTTGTCTAACAAAACACCATCAATTTTCCCTTGTCCTTTATTGGCTTCAATTGTTGGAGTTAACTGTTGCACTAAATCGTATATTTTTCCTAAAGGTTCTTTTTTGGCATCGACAACAGATTCTATAGAAAATGGCGAAAAACCAATTGCTTCATAATGTCCTATAGCGTATAAACCCTTAAAAGGTGCAGTTTCATCAAAACGGTGTTCTGGAATAAATAACGGATCGCCCTGACGTGTAAACAAATCGTTCCATTGTTTAAATGACGGATTATAAAAATCGGGCGCTAAAAAATCAATCGAATTTCCTGCGGCTTTCCAAACGTCCATAATATGAGGCAACGGTCCTGCACTTGGATATTGTCCTGGCTTTTTTTCTGGAGCATTTAACGCTGCATTGACAAACATCGGAATTGGATAAGCGTCTTTTCCTGCCTTAGCAACAATATTGGTGAATTTAGAAAAATACCAAGCCATAAAAATTTCGTCTGTATGTAATCCTTTTCCAAAAACTTCTTCCCAGTTTCCTTTTGTTTTGAATCCGTTTTTCTTCCAGATTTCTAAAAATTCAGGAACTAATTTTTGTTTGTTTTTTTCTAAATATTGGATCAATTCCTCTGGAACTGGCTTCTGAAATGCAGCATTCGCTAAAGCATGATAATCACGAGCGGTTGGCAGCATTCCGATTTCGTTTTCAACCTGAACCATAATTACGGTTTGGTCTTTTTGGTCGAAATCTTTGATATGCGCCATTAGTTTTTTGAAAGCATTCAAATCGGCCTGAAGATTATTTTCGCTGAAAGGCGTTAAAATTTCGTGACTTTTATTTGTATCGTCTTTAACTCTCGGGTATTTTTTCTGGTTGAGTTTTACCCATTCTGGCGCGTGACTCGACATACTGTTTTTCCAAGATCCAAACCAGAGAAAAACGAGTTTTAAGTTTTCTTTTCGCGCACGAAGAATCAAATCATCTACTAACTGAAAATCAAATTTGCCTTCTTGCGGTTCTATCAATTCCCAATAAATCGGGGTTAAAACCGTGTTGAGGTTCATATCGGTCAATTTAGACCAGATAGGCTCCATACTTTCCGTACTGGTTGCAGAGGAATTTCCTAATTCTCCGCCTCGTATTAAGAATGTTTTTTGGTTGACAACTAATTGTGTTTTGTTTCCTGTCTTTTGAAGATGAGGTATGTTTTGACTAAACCCAAACTGTATCGTCAAGAATGCAATGAGAAACAATTTGCCTTTTGTAAAAATGTTTATTTGGTTTGTTTTAAGATTCAAAGCCATTTGATTTGTTTTTTTGCTCCGATAAAATCTTGAGCGATAAAAGTTAGGAAAAATAAACAATCCATAGTGCAGACCCTTTTACAGACTTGCACTATGGATATTATTACTAATTAAATACTTAAGGTTTTTGTAATTCTCCTGAGAAACCTAAACTCACATCTTTTCCTGCAAGACCATCTGCTGCGCCTTTGTAAGCGTGTTTACGAACGTAATTTGCATCCCAAAGATTCGGAGATTCATTTGGAAGCCAGTATTCATGTTCTTTAGAATTATCTGATACTCCCCAAATTGTAATTCCGTATTGCTGAGCCGCAGGAATATATTTTTTGTATGAATCAATAACAAATTGATACATTTCTGCCTGAGAAGCTTGCTGTGCAACTGTTGGTGTTGCGGTTCCTAATCTGATGTCTAATTCAGAAATTTTAATCAATTTTCCTGTAGCTGCCAGTTTTTGAAACATCTGGACAATTTTATCTTTCTCTGTAGTTAAACCAATGTGCATCTGTGTTCCGATTCCGTCAACTTTAGCACCTTTCTCTTCAATATATTTTACGTACTCGATTAATCCGTCACATTTATCCAGTCTCGATTCTAAGTTATAATCGTTGATGAAAAGTTTATCTGTTTCATTTCCATATTGACGTGCTAGTTTGAAAGCCGTTACAGCATAATCTTTTCCAAGATATTTAATCCATGAGAAATAATCTGAAGCCGTATCGCCTTCTGTCCCGTTTCTTAGAGTTCCATCTTCTTTCATTGGTTCGTTTACCACATCCCAAGAGAAAACGCTTGTTTTATAATGTGTCATCATTTTAGAAATCCAATCTGTCATAGCATCGCTAATAATTTTAGTTTTCTCTGCATCTGTTTTCTCAATTGTAACTGGAGCTGTCGCGCCTCCACCAGTTGCTGTACCATCGGTCACCAAAACATTATCGATATAATAGGTTCCTGCCGCCCCTCCTAAATCGAAACCAAAACCTGTTTCACCGCCTTTTGCTGCGATTTTCCACTCGATTTGTTTCCAAGTTGTAGTAGTGGCCTGATCGCCTTGGTAACTTGCTACACCCGATGGAGTTGTCGAACATCTTACAGATCCAGCAGCTTCAGAACGAATCATATACGAAATGGTATAGTTTTTTCCTGCTACTAATGGAGAAGTAAAAGTGGTTTGAATCTGAGTTTTCCACTGGTTTCCAGCGTCAGATGTAGCATTGACTACTTTCATAGCTCCACTTCCTTCGTAAGCATTTGAAGCTCCTGCTGCGCTTAATGCATCAGCTGCTCCATTGGCTTTGCTCCATCCTGTTATTCCAGAATTAAATGTTCCGTTAGAAACTAAATTAACTGGCCCTGTCGCAGCATCCAAATCGACAACTGCTAGCGTATTAGCATCAATCAGATACGTTACATTTGGAAGATATCCTAAATCTAAATTAAACTGAAAAGTTGTGCTTCCTGCTTTAAAATCGCCTGGCGCTAATTTAATTTTAACTTGTTGCCAAGAAGAAGTGGTTGCAAAAGCTTCTGTCCATGTTCCGCCTGTGCTAAACCAATCTTTGTATGGATATTGATTTGCTAATGAAGCATTGAATGAAATACGTCCTTTTCCTGTTACATCAGATTTGATATAAAATGAGATTTCGTAATTATGCCCGCCAACAATTGGTACATTCGGAGAGGTCAGCTGAAGACTATAAGCCGCCGAAGAACTTGCGCTAGAAGCTAGCTGAATTGCCGCAGATGCACTTGTTAATCCAGCATTAGCAACTGTTGTAATACCTTTTCCTGGATTATTTCTAGCCCAACCAGTGAAACTTCCGTCTTTAATAGGTGCTAAATCTAATACGTTTGTTCCGCTTGAACCTGGAATTACTGTTGGGGCAATAATACTGTTTAAATAACTTGCATTCTGGTTGGAATGCCAAATTAGGGTGTGTCCAAAAACTTTTAATCCTGCGCTTTTTGTTGCTTCAATAAAGGCATCTACGTTGGTAAAATTAATTTCTCCTTTGGAGTTTACCATTGCTCCATGCTTCATTTCGTAACCTGGCGTTACTTCATCAAAATTTTCGTTTACGATTTTTCTATAATTGGCATCGCTCATGTACAAACTTATTCCGATTCCGTTTCCTAAAGGAAAATCAGAATAGTTTTTTAAAGGTTCATAACGGCTTATTTTTTCTACTAAAGCCAACGGAAGTTCGGCTCCTGTTACTTCTCCGTGCTCTGGGTCTTTTCCCCACTCCATCAAATTATCATCGCATGATGACAAAATCATTAGTGATGAAGCAATTATTGGTATGATATATTTAGATTTCATTTTGTGGCTGTTGGGTTAGTTAAAATCATTGTATACTGGCGTATCTAATGGTACAATTCTCCAATTGTCTGTGTAGACTTTTACAGAAGTTGCTTTTGAAGGAAATTCTACTTCGCTTGCGCTTCCTGTTACATTAGATAGTTTTACATCAGAATTTTCGAAGTAAATTCCAAAGTTTTGATACGTTGCCGCTTCGCGAAAAGCTAGAACAGTTTCAAAAGTAAATGCTTCTTTAGACCAAGCGTAGAATTTGTTTAATGGAATGGTAACGGTAATCCATCCTGTTGTATTTACTCCAATTGATTTACCATCTTTAATCCAAGGAACATAATTGTAACAAGCTCCTGCCCATTCTCCACCATTAAAATTATTGATCATACAAATTTTTAAGAAACCCGAATCTCTCCAAACATCTGGCACATAGATATCAAATTGAAATCCTACTTTATCCAATGGCGTACTTGCTGGAATGTATGGCGTTAATTGCGCTCTCCAATTGTCTACTCCATTTCCTGCTGTCCAAACTTCTGAACAACGATTTTTTGCTGCATCAAAAGAAGCAATACGAGCTGGACGATGAGGTGCGTATTTTCCTTGAGATGTATTTCCGGTTCCTAAAGCTGCCGACTCTAAATCTGCTGGTTGGATCATGCTTGTTGAACTTCCCCAATATCCATGCGATCCTTGTCCGTCAAAATTAAGCAGTAAACCTTTTTTGAAATTAAAATACGCTGGAGAGTAAACGCCTCCGTTTGATGTTTCTGCATAAATTGAACCTCCTAAATCTGAGATTCCGCTTGGAACTACAACTGTAAATGACTCTCCTTCTTCATCTGAAGTGATTCCTGTTGTAACTTCAACATTCCCTGGGAAAACTACTTTACTCACTTCTGTCAAACCTGTTCCTGAAACAATAATTGTCTCTCCGGGATTTGGCATTGTATTCGACATACTTAAAATAGCCGGTTTTCCTGAACGGATTTGAAAAGGAAATGTCACTTCGTTTGCATCATTTACAAAACGAATTGTATTTCTTACCGATGGATCTGCATCTGTAATGGGTGTATCTGCAGAAATGCTTACCAACATTGAATTGTTAGAAACAAAAACCACATTGAAATAGGTCGAATATCCGTTAATATAAACTTTTTTCAGTCCTTCAAATCCAGAACCTTCGATACGCAATAACTGTCCTAAACGGGCAAAACTAACTTCTCTATCTGGTACGGTCGAATTTACATCTTCTAAAAACACTTTTGTAATGGTCATTGCGCGTCCTTCAGAATCGTTGTTGTCGCAAGAAGTAAATAGCATACCGAAAACCATCATGCTTAATAGTGCAATAGGTGCCCAATACTTTTTATTTAAAATATATTTCATATTTATGTCTTTTAGTTTTTTATTTCTGAAACTAGAATAAGTCTTTTATTTTCTCTTCTGTAAACTGATACGGAACAGGATTTTCTCTCAATAACGGATTCTGAACCAATTCAGATTCTGGATAAGGAAGTGTGAAAATTGTTGCATCGATTACACCAATTGCTCTCGGACTTGTCGCTTTTGAAGCATCAATTGTAACGGTGTTAGTTGCTGTGTCATACAAAATTGGAGTTATTGTTCCTCTATTTTGCGCAGTCACATAGTTGATTACCTCCTGCTGTTTGTAGTAAGCTCTGCGAACTAGATCGTACCAATATTGTCCTTCCATACATAATTCTACTCTTCTTTCGTGTGCAAGATCTGCATAAGTCAATGTTGTTTTAGGATCTAAACCTGCACGTGTACGAAGTCTGTTTACAACCGAAATGGCTGTTGCATCTGCAGTTGAAGCATTGTTTCCTAAAGCGGCTTCTGCGTAATTTAAATAAACCTCTGCCAGACGTAACATGTAGGTATTTAAAGCAGAATTCATACGCGTAATTTTAGAATTGTCTTTGGTAGAACCTACAACTCCTTTTTTAATGGTTAAGAAATCAGCACTGTGATCTACTGTATAACCTCCGTTTGCTTTATTGATTTCTGCATAATGATCACCATCTCCCATAAAAGTTGCTCTACGGCGAAGATCTTTTGATTCATATTCTTGTAAAACATTATAAGAAGCTCTTGTCCAATATCCCCAAGCGGCATCGTCTCCTGTAATATCAGAACCTAATGCAAAATAGGCCTGCTGCGTATTGTTTACTCCATAATCTCCATTAGGAACCCATTGCAATGCAAACATAGATTCCGTATTGTTGTTATTGTCAATCATGAACAGATCTTCATAATTGGTCATTAGGCTGTAAGGCCCAGAACTCATTACTTTTTCTGCCGCTTTTTTGGCCAAATCAAGGTATTCTTGATTACGGGTTCCGCTGTTTGGGTTGTCGCTAACTCCTGAAAATGATAAGTAAACACGAGACAGCATTCCGTAAGCGCTGTATTTTGTTAAACGCCCTGCCTGCCCTGCAGTTTCCGGAAGGTATTTTGCCGCAAATTCTAAATCACGCATTGAGAATTCGTAAACATCTTTCATAGGATTTTTGTTTACAATTGGATTTTTTACCAATTCTCTCGGATCTGTAGAAATAATTACATCTCCCCATAACGAAGCTAGATACCAATAGGCTGTTCCTCTCATAAAACGAGCTTCAGCAATATATTTGTTTTTAATAGTCTCGCTCATTGCGCTTCCAGAAATTCCGATAATCACATTATTAGACTGCTGTATTACATTATACAAAGATGCCCAAGCCGAAACCAAAGGCCCTGTTAGTCCCGTTTCTGTTAAATCGGTAAACGGATACACATAATCTGAGAAAGGCGCATACATGTTTGCGGCACGTCCGTCTCCTAATCCGTAATAGAATTTATCATTAAAATCAAACCATACTTTATTGTATAATGGACCTGTTGCGGCCTGAAAATCAGATTCCGTTTTATAAAAGTTCTCTTTTGTAATTACATCATTCGGTTCAACGTCCAAAATGTCGCTGCAACTCGTCCAAACAAATGGCAATGCAATAATTAAAGCCGTGTAAAATATTTTCTTTGTTTTCATTGTGCGTTTTTTAGAAATTAACAGTTAATCCAAGCGTAGTTACCATAGGTGAAGGATAACGTCCGTTATCGATACCATTTAGAAGTTGGTTTTGGTACATAGCTCCTACTTCAGGATCGTATCCTTTATATTTGGTAAAGGTTAAAACATTCTGCATGTTTGAATATACTTTGATGTTTGAAATTCCATATTTAGAATACAAATCTTTAGGAAGATTATACCCAATGGAAATATTCTTAAGTCTTACATAAGACCCGTCTTCAACAAATCTGTTGCTTAAACGATAATTTGAAGCCGAAGCTGCTGATGACGCTGCAATTCTAGGCATGTAAGGATCTCCGCCCACAATCTGCACATTACGATAATCGTTTGGTCCGTTCGGATCGATTAGTTCTAATTGCGCGTATCCTAAAGCAGACTTCAATAAATTGGTATTCTCGCGTGGGTTTTCAAGCCATCTTCTTTGGTAATTTAAAACATCATTTCCGTAAGAACCTGTAAATAAAATGCTCACATCAAATCCTTTGAATGAGAAACTATTATTGAAACCGAAAGTGAAATCTGGATTAGGATCTCCAATATAACCTGCATCTTTTTCGTTGATTACTCCATCTTTATTCACATCTTCAAACATATAATCTCCAATCCAAACGCCATTTTCACCAATTACCATTCCTTCCGGCAATGCTGTTGGTTTTACTGTTCCTGTAGCATCTTTATAATAGAAATCTGTTGCTTTTTCAAATCGTCCGATTACTTTATAGCCATAAAATTGTCCTAATGGCTGCCCAACTGCAGTACGAGTAACCACTGTTACGTCTGAACCTTGCTGCAAAGTCTGATCGTAAACTCCAGATTCTGAATTCAATTTCAATACTTTAAATCTGTTCATTGAGATATTGAAATTTGACTTCCAAAGAAAATCTTTTCTCTGCATGTTTATGGTGTTTATCGTAAACTCGAAACCTTTGTTTTCAAGAGATCCGATATTAGCAAAAGGCGGTGTTGTAGCTCCTTGACCCGTTGTTCCTACATAAGCTGGAAGTGATAATCTTAGTAATAAATCATCTGTTCTTTTATAATAAACATCTGTTGTAATTTCAATTCTATTGTCTAGAAGTCCGATATCTAAACCAATATTAGTCTGGTTTGATTTTTCCCATTTAAGGTCTGGATTTGCAGTATTAGTTGCAATTTGCCCGCTTCCCCAATTGGTTGCCGAAGTGCCATAAACAGACGTATACGCATTATTTGGTACACTTGAATTACCTGTAACTCCCCATCCTGCACGTAATTTTAAATTGCTAATAGTCTGATTTTCTTTTAAAAATGATTCGTTTGAAACTTTCCACGCTAATGAAGCAGATGGAAACCAATCCCATTTATTGCCTTCAGCAAATTGCGAAGATCCGTCTCTTCTGATTGTTCCTGTTAGAATGTATCGATCATCAAATGTATACGTTGCTCTTGCAAAATAAGAACTAAGCGATTTTGTAGAACTTGCATTTGAGTTTCTAGCCGTTGTTGGGTCTCCAGCGTTTAAATCTGTAGCTCCATTGGTTAAATAACCTGAACGGTACCCATAAAGATTTTCCCAGTTTTGCTCTTGAAATTCTTGAGCTACCAGTGCATTAACATTATGTTTTCCGAATGCTTTATTATAAGTCAAAGTATTAGTCCACATCCAGTTTTCGCTCGTAGATTTTGTTCTTGATCCTTCTCTAACTTCATTTGATAATGCTCCAAAAGTATAAGATGGATTAAAAGTATATCGGTTTCCAAAACCATAATCTATAGAATATTGGGTTCTCAATTTTAAATCTTTTGTAAAACCAATTTCGGCATACACATTTCCTCTAATTCCGTAGTCTTTACCATGATTATCTTTCAGCATTGCAATTCCTAACGGATTGGTTTGAACGAATTCAGTTGTGTCTGGCCCGTCAAAAGTTCCGTCAGCATTTCTAGCGGCTACGTTTGGAGTTTGTTTTAAAGCGGTTAAGATTACCGAATCATCATTTACTGTAGTGACCTGATTGGTTTTGTAAGCATTTAAATTCACTCCAACTTTCATCCATTTCTTTACTTGCGAGTCCACAACTGCACGAATGGTCATACGATCAAAAGAAGAACCGATGATCGTTCCTTCCTGATCAAAATAAGACATTCCTAATGCATAAGTAGTAGTATCAGATCCGCCTGACGCAGATAAATTGTAGCTCTGAATTAAACCTGTTTGAAATAATTCATCTTGCCAGTTTGTTCCTTCTCCTAATAAATCAGGACGAATAAAATAAGGATCTCTTTGAACGATTCCTAAATCTGATCTCGTGTTTTTCAGCGTTCCATATTCTCTTAAATTAAGCACCTGCAATTCTTTAGGCATTTGCTGCCACCCTACATAACTGTCAAAATTTAAAGTCAAATCTCCTTTTCTACCTGTTTTAGTAGTCACCATAATTACCCCGTTTGCCGCTCTAGAACCATAAATAGCAGTTGCAGAAGCATCTTTCAAAATATCTATAGAAGCAATATCATTAGGGTTAATTCCTGAAAGCGGATTTGTATTTAAAGAACCTGAATTACCATCTATAATAACACCATCAATTACATAAATCGGTTCATTAGAACCTGTAATAGAGCTTATACCACGAATACGTACCGAAGAACTTCCTCCAGGCGTACCGCTATTTTGCTGTATCTGCACCCCAGCCGCTCGGCCTTGCAGTACCTGATCGATAGTTGTAGAAACAGATTGTGTTACCGCAGAACTAGATATAGAAGAAATTGCTCCTGTTAAATCTGCTCTTTTTGCCGTTCCGTATCCAATAACAACAACTTCTTTTAAGTCGTTTAAATTCTCTTCTAGTACAGCATCAATTTTAGTTTTATTATTCACTGCAACTTCATACGGTTTGTATCCAATAAAGCTAAAGACCAAAATACTATTATTGGGAATAGCTTGAAGGGTGTAAGTCCCGTCAAAATTAGATACGGTACTTGTTTTGGCTCCTTTTACAATAATGTTGACACCTGGTATTGGTCCTACACCATCAGATACAGTACCTGTAACAGTAATTTGTGCATTTACTGCAGCAGAAAATACCAGCATCAGGATTAAGAACCCCCAATTCTTAAAGTATTTAGATCTGCTTTTAGTAATTAAAAAGTTAGTCATAAATAATTGGTTTAATGAGTTAATAGTATGGTTTAGTTAGTTTTCTTTTTAGATGACTTTTTTACTCGTTTTCATTTTAACATTTCAAACAAATAAATAGCTTATAGTCAAAACAAATATATGCAAAAAACAACAACACGCAATCGGTTGTGTTAATTTTTATTCCTAATTTCAAAAAAATAAAGCTAAAAAAAAGAATTATCTTTATTAATAATTACAAAATATTAAACAATCATCAAAAACAGTATTTAATATCACGAAAACGTTAGAGATAATAAATCATTTGATCCAAAATCTTAAAAAAAATATAAAATGTTAAAAAATGAGATTTTTTCAAAAAAAACTAAAACGTTGTAGTAACTGTCTAAAAATTCATCATAAATTAAATCTTTCGCCATCCCTTATAAAAGCTCACATAATAAATGTTATAAACTGAAAACCAAGACCATATTGTTAAAATATTATAATTCTTACAAAACCAAAAGGATTAACAATCGGTTGCTTTTATTTCATAAAAAAACTCCCTTCCAAATAACTGGAAGAGAGTTTTTAAACTATAAAAAAGGAAATGAAAAAGGTTATAAATTCATCTTTTTCGCGTCTTCTACAAATTGCTTTAATCCGATATCGGTTAAAGGATGTTTCAGAAGACCTTTTATCGCAGAAAGCGGTCCAGTCATTACATCTGATCCAATTTTGGCACAATTGATAATATGCATGGTATGTCGCACAGAAGCCGACAAAATTTGAGTTTGATAATTATAGTTATCATAGATTTCTCTAATTTCAGCAATTAAATGCATTCCATCAGTAGAAACATCATCTAATCTTCCTAAAAATGGCGAAACATAAGTTGCTCCTGCTTTAGCGGCAAGTAAAGCCTGACCCGCCGAAAATACTAAAGTAACATTGGTGCGAATTCCTTTTGAAGAAAAGTATTTACACGCTTTTATACCATCACCAATCATGGGCAGTTTCACTACAATCTGAGGATGTAAAGCAGCTAATTCTTCTCCTTCTTTTATCATTCCTTGAAATTCGGTCGAGATTACCTCAGCCGAAACATCGCCATCAACGATATTACAAATATTAAGATAATGTTTCAGGATATTTTCTTTTCCTGTAATGCCTTCTTTTGCCATTAAAGACGGATTGGTGGTTACACCATCTAAAACGCCTAAAGCCTGCGCCTCTTCAATGTCTTGAAGATTGGCGGTGTCAATAAAAAATTTCATAAGTTTTTTGGTTTGTGGTTAATTGTAGTCTGATTTCTAGTAAAAAAAACTTTGTCAAAGTTTTAAAACTTTGACAAAGTTCTCAGCATATTGTAGTAAGTGAAAAATGTGCATTTCGATTGATTTTGCTCTTCAAAAAACCTTCAATAAAAAATACTCACTATTATTTTATCAAACTGACCTTTTATTCGTTTCAATTTTCAAAAAATAGTAACTAAACCTTCAATCTATTTTTCTTAAATCTTAATGTAAAAAAAGCCATAATCTTAATGCACATTTTCGAAGTTTTGATCTAAAAAACATTTTTAAATATTTTTAACGCTTTATGGCTATCACATTTAAAAATTTAACTTTTCTTAGATTTTTGTCTCACTAAGTTTTATAAGAAACCTAACAGGTTTTTAAAACCTGTTAGGTTTGCTGTAGAAGTTTACCAATTAAATGTATTGGTTAATGATATTTTCAAACAATTCTTGTTTACCGCTTTGAAGATTTAATTCTCCATTTTCGTGAGCGATAGTATAAAGATCTTTAAGGTTTAATTTTCCGTCAGCAAAATCTTTTCCTTTTCCAGAATCGAAAGAACTGTACCTTTCTGTTCTTAATTTTTCGTAAGGAGAAGAAGTAATAATTTTGTCAGCAGTCAATAACGCTCTTGCAAAAGTATCAGCACCGCCAATGTGAGCTAAGAAAACATCTTCTAAGTCTGTAGAATTTCTTCTAATTTTAGCATCAAAGTTAACTCCACCACCTTGTAATCCACCAGCTTTTAAGAAAACCAACATCGCTTCTGTTGTCTCTTGAATGTTGTTTGGGAACTGGTCTGTATCCCATCCGTTTTGGTAATCTCCTCTGTTCGCATCAATGCTTCCTAACATTCCCGCTTTTGCCGCAACTTCCAATTCGTGTTGGAAAGTGTGCTGTGCCAATGTAGCGTGATTTACCTCGATATTGATTTTGAAATCTTTGTCTAAACCATAATTTTTCAAGAATCCGATTGCTGTAGCCGAGTCAAAATCGTATTGGTGTTTAGATGGCTCCATTGGTTTTGGCTCGATAAAGAAAGTTCCTTTAAAACCTTGAGATCTTGCGTAGTCTCTAGACATTGCTAAGAATTGCGCCATGTGGTCTAATTCTCTTCCCATATCTGTATTTAGTAAAGACATATAACCTTCTCTACCACCCCAGAACACGTAGTTTTCTCCTCCTAAAGCGATTGTTGCATCCAAAGCCAATTTTACTTGACCACCAGCTCTTGCCACAACATTAAAGTCAGGATTTGTAGCGGCTCCGTTCATGAATCTTGGGTTCGAGAAACAGTTTGAAGTTCCCCAAAGCAATTTAATTCCAGAATCTTCTTTTTTCTGTTTTAAATAATCTGTAATAAAAGCCAAACGTTTTTCTGATTCTGCGAAAGTTGCTCCTTCAGCAATTAAATCGTAATCGTGGAAACAGAAATAATCGAATCCCATTTTGCTGATAAATTCGAAAGCAGCATCAGCTTTATCTTTTGCAGCCTGATACGGATCTGATGAAGCATCCCAAGCAAATTGCTGTGTTCCAGGTCCGAATGGATCGCTACCTTGTCCACAGAATGTATGCCAATATGCGATAGCAAATTTAAAGTGCTCGCGCATTGTTTTTCCAGCTACAACTTGGTCTGGATTGTAATATTTAAATGCCAACGGATTATCAGATTCCTTTCCTTCAAATTTAATTTGGCCAATACCTTTGTAGTATTCTTTATCTCCTAAAACTATCATTTGATTTTTTTATTTATTTGTTAATATTAATTCTAATTCTTGTTTCCATTTTTTATAAGCCGTTTCGTATTCCTCTTTATTTTTTAGAGGCAAAAAGGTCATTACGTGGTCGTTTGTTGTAATTCCCGAACCAAATTTTTCAAAGTCCCCATCTGTTAAGCCTACTGCTCTCGCCGCTCCTACTGCTCCGGTTGTATTGTAAATTTCTATTTCATGTCCAATTAATGTTGCAACTGTATTAGAGAAAATTTCGGAACGGAATAAATTATCATTTCCAGCTCTAATTACATTAATAGTTGCATTATCATCTTTCAAGCATTCCATTCCATACACAAAAGAAAACGCAATTGCTTCCAAAGATGCTCTGAATAAATGTGCATTGGTATGAATATTAAAATTCAAGTTTAAAATATGAGATCCAATATTTTTATTATTGAACATTCTCTCAGCTCCATTTCCAAACGGAATAACAACCAATCCTTGCGAACCTACATTTATCTGAGATGCTTTTTCATTCATTTCTTCATAGGATTCATTTCCGATATTGTTTCGCATCCATCGGTATTGGATTCCTGCTCCGTTTATATTCAGCAATTTTCCAACTCTCGGATTTGATTCAGCATAATTTACATGAACGAAGTTGTTTACACGAGTACTTTTTCCTGAATTTGTTTCTGTCACAGCATAGAAAACGCCTGATGTACCACCTGTTGCAGCAACTTCTCCCGGACGAAGCACATTTAATGACAAAGCATTATTTGGCTGATCTCCTGCTCTATACACAATCTGAATTCCAGCTGGAAGACCTGATTCAGCAGAAGCTTTTTCAGTAACAACACCTTGATTCGTAAAGTTTTCAACGATTTTTGGCGTTAATGATTGTTCGATTCCGTAGTAATCCAAAAGCCAATCGGCTACTTTATTTTCTTTATAATCCCAAAGCATTCCTTCAGACAAACCGTTTTTAGTTGTTGTTACTTCACCTGTCAGTTTCAAAGCGATGTAATCTCCCGGAAGCATGTACTTAGAGATTTTATTGTAAACTTCAGGTTCATTTTCTTTAACCCATTTCAGTTTTGAAGCCGTAAAATTTCCTGGCGAATTCAATAAATGCGACATGCATTTTTCTTCTCCAATTTCGGCGAAAGCCTTATTACCAATCTCAACCGCACGGCTGTCGCACCAAATAATTGAATTTCTAAGGGCATTTCCAGATTCATCCACAATCACCAATCCATGCATTTGGTACGAAATACCAATTCCCTGAATTTTAGATGCGTCGATATTAGCCTCCTTAATAGCTCTCTTCGTTGCCGTGCAAATGTGCTGCCACCAAATTTCAGGATCCTGCTCAGCCCAATCTGGGTGAATCGAAAGGATTTCCATTTCGTTTTGCGGTTCATTCAAAACGATTACTTTTTTGCCCGTTTCTGCTTCTACCAAGGCTGCCTTGACAGAAGAACTTCCAATATCATATCCGATATAATACATACTTACAATGATTCTCTTATTATTAATTTTGTCGGCACATAACACTGAGTATCTTCGTCATGCGTAATAAATGCCGCTGCTTTGGTTCCCATTTCTTTAAAATCAGTTGAAACAACCGAAATTCCTTTGTATATAAATTTCTTCATAGGGGTTTCGTTGTACGATAAAAACCCAACATCTTTCCCTGGTTCAAAATCCTTCTCTTTGCATTGCTCTAAAAAGTGCCCTAAAATCCTATCGCTTACACTGATATAAGCAATCCCTTTTTCGATGCTGAATTTCTTTGGATCTGTAAGCACTTCATATTCAAAACCAAAATCCGCACAGAATTTTTTAAAAAACTCCACTGTTTCCCACGGGTGATTGGTAAAATCTGGATACACAAACTGTATCTTTTTATACTTTTTAAACAAATCACCTGCCTCTCTCAATGATTCATAAAACGCCTTTCCAAAATCCTGAAAAACATAATTACTCGTTTTATCAGCTCTGATGTTCCAGTCAATCAAAAGCAGCTTATCTTTTGAAATCGCTGATAATGCCGGAGCAATAGCCGCGTGATCAAAATTCATCACTACATATTTGTAATACTTGCCTATTCCGTTGTTAATGATCGTTTTAAAAACATCAATATTATAATGATGAAACTGCACATCAATAATCACATTATCTGGGAGATTATTTACAACCGAATGATATAAAACCTCTTTATAAGCCTTAAACGTATCTAAAACCAAAAGCACTTTCCTCGTTTCTCCTGCTACATAATAGCCTTTGTTCGGCACAGAATCAATTACTTTTTGGTCTTTCAGAATAGAATACGCCTTAAAAACCGTATCCCTCGAAAGCTGATAGGTCTTGCAGATTACATTCACAGACGGAAGCAAATCTCCCTTTTGCAAAATGTTCTCCGCAATTGCATTCGTAATTCCGTCAACCAATTGCTGATACTTCGGAATATCACTTTCGTGATTCATTATAAACTCAAATTTTTCTTCTTCTTTTAGCATACCGTTCTGTTCCGTTCTGTTATGCTAAAGTAGCTAAAAAACTTTTATAAAAAATTATTTTTCACATGAAATATGTTATTTTTTTTAAGCTCTTTTTTATTCTAATAATTTGGGCGTGTCCCGCCGAAAAAGGCGGGTCGGGCTATCCGTTGCAAGTCCTCGCCTGTTCGTCCCTCACGGCTGTGGGCTTTCCACTGCTATCCCTCACGCAAAACCGTTTCAGAAGAACTTTTTCCGTAATCTTTATCATCCTTCTTTGCATAGCTCTGGAAGAGCTTAATTTTTATAGAAAATTCCAAATCTAACAGATTAGAAGCTCCAGAGGAGCGATACATTTACCACAAATAATATATCGCCCCGCTGGAGCTTTTACAATCGGATGTTCTAAAAATTCTATAAATATTTCGTCCCTCCATGACTTTTCTTTGCAACTTTTAATATGCATCTTCATTTCCTCTGTAATCTAAGCAATAAAAAGAAACATAATCGACTCACACAACCGATTGTAATTTTTATGAAATTTTTTTATACAAAAAATCTTAATCAATTAATCTTCTTATCCCATAAGGATCAATCGTAATAATCGAACCGTCTTCTAAATAATCGATTTTGGTTACTTTCATGCTACGCAAATGCGTCACACCTTTTGACAAACTCGAATCATGATAAAACAAATACCACTCGTCTTCTACCTCGCAAATCGAATGATGCGATGTCCAACCCACAACAGGATTCAAAATTCTTCCCTGATACGTAAACGGCCCATAAGGATTATCGCCAATAGCATAACAGATAAAATGAGTATCGCCTGTAGAATACGAGAAATAATATTTTCCGTTGTATTTATGAACCCAAGAAGCTTCAAAAAAACGACGGTCATGATCGCCTGCCAGAATCTCATTTCCATTTTCATCCAAAATTTTAATTTCTTTTGGTTCTTCAGCAAATTCGAGCATATCATCTCTCAACAAAGCTACAATTGGCCCTAAAGCTTTTTCTTTTGCCAGAGGTTCTTCATTATCCTGATCGTATTGATTGTTTCGATATTTTTGAAGCTGTCCGCCCCAAATTCCTCCAAAATAGATATAATGCCTACCATCTTCATCTTCAAAAACGGCTGGATCAATACTGTAACTTCCTTTTATGGCATCTTTTTCGGGAACAAAAGGCCCAACTGGCGAATCTGATATGGCAACACCAATCTGGAAAATTCCGTTGGCACGTTTAGCAGGGAAATACAAATAATACTTTCCGTTTTTATGTGCTGCGTCTGGTGCCCACATTTGCTTTTCGGCCCAAGCCACATCATCTACATGCAATGCAACACCATTATCAACTACTTCTGATGAAATGTCTTCCATAGAAAAAACATGATAATCTTCCATCCCGAAATGATCGCCGTTATCGTTAAACGGAATTCCAGCATCAATATCATGAGATGGGTAAATGTAAATTTTTCCGTTGAATACATGTGCCGAAGGATCGGCTGTGTACATATGGGATACTAAAGGCTTTGAAATCGCCAGGTCATTAATTTCTTCAAAATTAATGTGTTCAATGCTATCTTCAGGCATACTTCTATTTTGTTTAAATAATTAAGCTCTTCTTTCTTTTAATTCTGTTTCAATCTGCACTTCCATTTCTTTATTGATTTTATAGAAAAACAACAATCCAGCTCCAATTAAAAAAGGGATTGCAGGGAAAATACTCACTAGTAATTTTATTCCATTTATGGCTGTTTGAGACTGTTCTGGCGCATTGGGAACGTAATGGAAATAACCTAAAAATAAAGTGGTTAAAGCACCTCCAACGCTCAGTCCTGTTTTTAGTCCAACCATCATTGCAGAGAATATAATCGCAGTTGCACGGCGGTTATTTAACCATTCTGAATAATCGGCCACATCGGCAATCATTGCCCAAAGAATTGGGATCGTTATTCCATAGAAAAATCCGTGTAAAATCTGGGAGAAAAACATCAGACTAATTGATGTTGGAGGATAAAAATAGAATGCTATAATGAACAAAGTCGAAATGAATAAAAATACGCCGAAAACATTTCGTTTTCCATATTTGTCTGCGAGATTTTTGGACAAGGTAATACCAACAATCATAAAAATAATTCCGCCTGCATTGAATAAACCAAAACCTGCTGAAACGGGATCATTCCCAAAATGATTCAATCCGATATTCGATAAAGTATCTAGTATAGGCTGAATAAAAATGGCTAATTGTTCTTTATCAACATAATTCTCAAAATAATACACATACGAACCGCCTTTCATTGCCAAAGTCACAAAAACCAAAGTCGTCAGCGAAAGCATAATAACCCAAGGCCTGTTTTTGATTAAATCGCTTAAATCTTCTTTTACGCTTGATTTTTGTTCTGGTTTCGGAATAATTCTTTCCTTGGTCGTTAAAAACGTAATTAAAAGCATAATCGTTCCAATAATCGCTAATGCGGTCATGACTTTTTCAATTCCAATTGCTTTATCACCGTTTCCAGCACTTTTGATAATGCCAAGCATGAAAACCTGAACAAAAAACTGAGCAAACATCACCGCCACAAAACGGTACGACGACATACTGTTTCTTTCTTTCATATCGCCCGTAATTACACCGCTCAAAGCAGAATAAGGCAGATTGTTTCCAGCATAAAAAAGCAATAATAAAGTATAAGTTACAACGGCATAAATTACTTTTCCTTTATAAGAGAAATCGGGAGTTGAAAAGGCTAATAGCGCCACTACTCCAAGTGGAATTGCCGTTATTAAAATCCAAGGTCTAAATTTTCCCCATTTGGTACTGGTTCTGTCTGCCAAAACTCCAATAATCGGATTAAAAATAAAGGCGGCAATTAATCCAACAATCAGCATAATGATCGAAGAATCTGTTGGTGATAATCCGTAAATGTCGGTATAGAAATACGCCAAATAGGTCATCAAAGTTTGAAAAACGAGGTTAGCAGCAAGATCTCCTAAGCTGTATCCAATTTTTTCTTTGATGGATAGTTTTTGTGAAATGTTAGTCATTCGTGGGTTTGTGGTCATTTTTGATTAGTTAGTTTTATTCCTGCAAAGTTTGTCAAACCTTGTGGGTTTCAATTGTTTTTTTACAACTCTTAAATCAGCCTAACAAGGTTTTGGAAACCTTGCAGGAAAACGAATTACAATTTAAACAATCGGTTGTGTAAAATTAGTTAAAAAAACATATTATGCAAATTTAGTTTACTTTATTTAAGATATTTTTCAAACCACAACCGATTGTTGGTTATTTTCTCAAAACTTACGCTTTTTAGTATTTATTCTTTAGTTTCTTTCAGCTTTAAAATACTATCGTAAGCTGGTTTATGTTGTAAGTTGTTGTCAAACGGTAACGGATAATTGGTTCTTCCTTTAATCGGCCAATCGTTTAGCCACGATTGCCCGTCATGAACACCCCAAAACGTAACTCTGCTGATTTTATCTTTATGTTTTAAAAATAGTTTAAAAATCGATGCGTAACGCTCTGCTAATTGTGTTTGAACTGAATCGGGTAATTTTTCTGGATATGGATTCATTTTAGGATTTCCTTCGAATTTCTGATTTACATCAGCGCCTTTCAAATCCCACGGATTTGGTAAAACGGTAATATCCAATTCTGTAAAAGCCACTTTGATTCCTAAAGCCGAATATTCCAAAATACTTTTCTCAATTTCTTCAATGGATGGACTTTGCAATCTCCAGTGTCCTTGAATACCTACTCCATCCACTTTTCCGCCTTCAGCTTTTATTTTTTTGATTAATGCAATTGCTCCAGCTCTTTTTTCGGGTTCTTCGATATTATAATCGTTATAATATAACTCCGCTTTTGGGTCTGCTTTTTCTGCGAGTTTGAAAGCGTCAACTAAGTATTTTTCGCCAAGCGTATTCAAAAAAACGGATTTTCGTAAAGTTCCATCTTCGTTTAATGCTTCATTTACCACATCCCATGAATTGATTCTTCCCTTATATTTGGAAGCTATTGTCGTGATATGATCTTTCATAAAGGCCTTCATTTCGGTACTGTCGGCAATTTTTTCCATCCAAGGTGCCAATTGGCTATGCCAAATCAAGGTATGTCCATGAATAAACATTTTATTCTTTTGTCCATACGCCACAAATTTATCTGACAAGGTAAAATCATATTTGTCTTTCTGTGGATGCGTGTACATGGATTTCATGATATTTTCTGCTGTAATCGCATTAAATTCTTTTTTAATCAAAGAATCTACTTTTTTGTCTTTTTGTTCAATTTGGTCAGCGCTTAAAGCTGTTCCAATATAGAAATCATCTTTGTAAGCATCTTTTAACGAAGCAGTTTCTTTTTGCGATGTACAGCTAACAGCCAGCAAAGTCGTGACGGCAACTAAACAAGGTTTAATAAATTTCATATCTTTTGGTTTAAATAGTTAATTGTTTTTTATTCGTTTAGTTTTGTCATTCAGAAGAACGAGCAATCAAACTTGGGAATCGACAAAGATTGGCTACATTCTTCACGGAATATCTAGTGTGATTCCTCATTCCTCGGAATGACAAACTTTGCGTATCATTCTTTCCTAAAACTTTCTGGCGGTCCCAAATACGACTCCAAAACTTTTCCTGCTTCCGTTTCTATTACAATTTTCTGAAGCACCAAAGCTGGATCAATGGCATAAAATTTCAAAACATGATTTCCTGATTTTTCGATTTCATGCGTTGAGGTTATTATCTTAATATTATTGGCCACCGATTCTGCCCAAGCTTTCTCTGAAGAATCTGCGTTGAGGTTCATGATTTGAGGTTTTTCATCATCAAAGCCAATTCCGTATTTTAATCCGTCGCCTATTTTAAAATTGATTGTCGGTGAAAAATACGCTTTTACTTTTATTTTTCCTTTATTGAAAAAATGAACATTATATTCTAATCTTGGTGATTGTTCTGAAATTCCAATTGGATGAATATTTGAAGGCTTTATTGTTATTCCAGAATCCGTTTTACCAAGATTTGGAATTATAGTCCATTTTACTGAATCAGAATTGATTGCTTTAGAATATTTTTTACTTTCTATTGAAATGTAACCGTCATTTTCAACAAAACCTAAAACATTATCTAGATTTTTATTTATTGATGTCTCAACTTTCGATGAATTATCCTTAGTAGAAATTCTCGCTTTAGCATTATGGGGAATTTCGATTGTTCTTGTTTTCGGAATCACATTTTTATCTGGCTGCTGCCAATTATCATAACCTATATGTGTTTGTGACATCATATGATTCCATTTGCCATTTGCCAATTGAGTGTGATAATAATTGGTAAGCTCGGCATCTTTTTCAAATAACTCCTTTACTTTTTCAGCATATTCATTTGCAATGGCTTTGCCTTGATCTGCATACAAATGATTTTTAGCTGTTGCAACATACATTTCATTTAAATTTGCACTTGCCAAAACAGGAAATAAAACGAGCTGATAAAAAGCATCCTTATATTCTGGTTTTAATTTTTCGTTTATCGAAATGGCTTTTTCAGCCAATTTCTGATACTCCGCCACAATTCGGTCTGCTTCATTATAATTGATAACACTAAACGTTTTGGCATCTAATAATTCGGGTTTTCTTCTTGAATTATATTTGGTGTATAATTTCAAAATGGTCGCAATTTCTTCTGCAAATTGATTGTCAAAATTCTCTTTTGCCCAATTCACATAATAATCTTGTAAATTTCCTGCATTAAACTTTTCAGGATTCCACGCCATATCTAAGAAAAACTCAATCGGAAACTCCATTGGTTTAATGTCTCCAACATTTACAATCCAGATTTTATCGACCCTATATTGGTACGCCAAATCCATCTGTTCCCAAGTTCGCTCGATTTGATTGGTGTTAATCCATTTGTAATTTCGTGGCCCGCCCACATAATCATAATGATAATAAATGCCATAACCGCCCTTTCTTGGTTTTGCGTCGAGTTCAGGAAGTTTTCGAATATTTCCCCAATTATCATCGCACAATAAAAGGGTTACGTCGTCGGGAACGGTCATTCCTTTGTCGTAATAATCCTGAACTTCTTTGTAAAGCGCCCACATTTGAGGTGTTGCTTCGGCAGGTTTTTTGGTTACTTCTGCAATGATATTTCTTTGTGTTTTTACGATATTCTCTAATAATTCAATTGCGGTTCCTTCGGTCATAGGTTCGTCACCGTCGCCACGCATTCCCACCGTAACAATAGTTTCTTTATTTCCCATTCGCTTGATTCCGTCTTTCCAAAATTTAATTAGGGCTTCTGAATTGGTATTAAAATCCCATTTCCCGTTAGATTTTCCCCATTCAGCATGCGCTCTTGTTAACGGCTCATGATGCGAAGTTCCCATTACAATTCCATATTCATCGGCCAAAACAGCATTCTGAGGATCTTCAACATAAAACATTCTTCCCCACATCGCTGGCCATAAATAGTTGCCTTTCATTCGCAGAATTAATTCAAAAACCTTATCGTAGAATTTCGAATTGAATCCGCCAAATTTCTCAAATGCCCAACCTGACAAAGCAGGAGCTTCATCGTTTATAAAAATTCCTCTGTATTTTACTTTTGGTTCTCCTTGAGAATGTGTTCCAGGTAAAACATGCAGTTCCGATTGTTTTTTCACGGGAACATCTGCCCAATAATACCAAGGCGAAATGCCAATTTGATTCGATAAATCGTAGATTCCGTAAATCGTTCCCCGTTTATCTGAACCTGCAATTACCAACGCTTTTTTAATTCCTTTAAACGGATTTTCAACAATTTGGGTTGTAAATTTTTCCCATTTCCCCTGAAGTTCTATGGTAGTAATTTTTCCTTGTTTAGCTAATTGATTAATGATTTTACTTTTTCCTAATGTCCCAATAATGACAACAAAATCTTCTGCTTCAGCAATCTTTTTAATTCTTTTCGGATGTAAATCTGAAACTTGAAAAATATCATTTTCTAAATGTGCTGCTACTTTTAAAACTCCCACATAATCTTTATCATCAACTAAAATCGAAGCTGTTTTTCCTTTACTTACTAAAGGAAAGTTTCCAGCAGAAGCCTGATTGACAACATATTTCTCTGGATTTATGGCATACGATTTTGTACTTAATCCGATTAGGAAAAGTAGTAAAACTAGATATGAAGTTTTAATTTTAAAAAACATAAAGTCACAAACTTTTTTATTTAATCTCGCAAAGTCGCTGAGTCGCTAAGATTTTTTACTTCTTTTAGAACTTAAAAAACTTTGCGTCTTTGCGAGAAACTATCAACGTAAAAACTTAGAAACTTTGACTACAAACCCAATTTATAACCAATTCCCATTTCCAGACCTCTCAACTCAGCCAAACCTTTTAGTCTCCCCGTCAAGGAATAACCAGGATAAGTTTCTGTTTCTTCATCAACTTTGTGAAGAAAACCATGATCTGGGCGCATTGGCAGACTCATTTTGGTTTTGTTCATTAATAAAAGTAATTTCTCAACGATCAGTTCCATTTTAACATCGCCGTTTAAATGTTCCGATTCCCTAAAAATAGTTTCGCTTTCGCGGATGGTATTTCGAAGATGTAAAAAGTGAATTCTATCTCCAAAATCGTCTATAATTTTCTCTAGATTATTTTTTGTATCAGCGCTTAATGATCCTGTGCAATAACATAAGCCATTGGCAGTTGAAGGAACTGCATTAAAAATAGCTTTTAAATCGGCTTCTGTTGAAACAATTCTTGGAAGACCTAAAACCGAAAATGGCGGATCGTCGGGATGAATCGCTAACTTCTGTTCGTTTTTCTCTGCAATTGGAGTTATTTCTGATAAAAAATAAATGAGGTTTTCCCTTAATTTTTGATTATCGATTTCGGCATAATTTTCTAAAAGGGACAAAATCTGCTCTGCCGTAAAATGAATTTTACTTCCCGGCAATCCTAATAAGACATTTTTAAACAACAATGCTTTTTCATCTTCAGATAGCTGATTTCCAAAATGCAACGCTTTTTCTTTTTCAATCTCCGAATAATCGTTTTCTGAATTTGGTCTTTTTAAAAGAAAAACATCAAAATAGGTAAATGCATCCTGATTGTACAGTAAAGCTTTGCTTCCGTCTTGGTTTATAAAATTATGATTGGTTCTTACCCAGTCCAGAATCGGCATAAAATTGTAGGTAATGATTTTAATTCCACATTCAGCCAGATTTTGTAAACTGATTTTGTAATTTTCAATGTATTGCAAATAATTTCCAGAAGCTCGTTTGATTTCTTCATGAACAGGAAGACTTTCAACCACAGCCCATTCCAAACCAGCATTTCTAATCATCTGCTGTCTTTCGTGAATATCTTGAACAGACCAAATTTCTCCAACAGGAATTTGATGCAATGCGGTTACAATTCCAGTTGCGCCAGCTTGTTTAATGTCGATTAGTTTTACGTTGTCCTGAGGTCCGAACCAACGCATAGTTTGCTGCATTTTTATCATACTTCTTTTTTTTATGCCACGAAGGCGCTAAGTCGCAAAGTTTTATTTTAAAATACTTTGAAGAGAAAAACTTTGTATCTTAGAGACTTTGTGGCATCTTCACAATTAAAACCCAATACTATTCCCTCCATCAACTGGCAATACTGTACCGGTAGTATATTTTGATTCGCTTAAAGCGAAATAATAAACCGCATCTGCAATGTCTGATGGTTCTCCTAAATACCCCATTGGCGTTCTTCCTAACACTTTATTTTTTCTTTCTGGATCATTATCAAGTGCTGTTGACGACATTTTGGTCTTAATAAATCCCGGAGCAATACAATTTACACGAATTCCTGAAGGTGCCAATTCTGTTGCCATTGCACGAGTCATTGACTCAATTGCACCTTTACTAGCCGAATATGCAATTACTTTTGGAATTCCATACTGCGATGCCATCGAACTGATATTGATAATGCTTCCGCCTCCGTTTACTTTCATATTTTTCACAACCTCTCTACTCACAGCAAAAACGCTTAAAAGATTGGTATGGATAATCGAAAGAAAATCTTCATCGGATACCTCTGGAATTTCTTTTTTCATATTGATTCCAGCGTTATTTACTAAAATATCAATTGCATTTTCTTTTGTAATACTTTCAATCATCGCAGGAATACCTTTCAAATCGTTTAAATCGAAAATTACTGGAATAGCATTTTTTCCAATTTCTCTACAGGCATCTTCTGTTTTATCTTTTGTTCTTCCAATAATGTAGGTTGTAATTCCGTTGTCACATAATTTCTTTGCTGTTGCAAATCCTAAACCCGAATTTCCTCCGGTTACTATTGCTGTTTTTTTGCTCATAATTTTAAAAATATATTTTTGGTATTTGGTACGCGGATGACTCGGATTCGCTATCACAAAAAAACGCTGATTTACACGGATTTTTTTCTTTTTCAATTGGAAAAAATCCGTTTTTTTCCGTGTCTTCGAGATAGCGAATCCGTTTTATCCGCGTTACAATTATTCCTTTTATTTAACCATTCCCCGGCGCAAAAGGAAATTTTAATGATTTAAAATACTCTAAAGTCTGTGTTGGCCTTTCAACTCCATCAGGAAGTTCTTTTCCCGAAAACTGCTGAAAGTACAGCAAACACGCATCACGCCACCATTTTGCTTCTTTATACTGAATTTCCAACAACATTTCAACTTCATTAAAACGTTCGCTATCAATATATTTTTCAGTTTTCTTCCAGACATTCTGCATTGCAGCAACCTGATTTACACCTTCCTGATATTTTAACGCCAGACCATTCCAAAGCGTCAGACCGTTTTTCAGTTTATAATCCCACGAAACATGATGAAACCATAAAAGATCTTTTTCGGGACAGGTTTCTAGATTATCAAAAAGATTTCCGACTTCTGGCACATATTGTGAGACGGCATTTGTTCCTGATTTTGATCGATCAAAACCCACTCCATTTTTATCTGCCTTATGATAATATGTCGGATTCCATTCTGGTCTTGACAAATTCGAAACCCAAGGTCCTGGCCCGTAATGATGTCCAGTATCCATAATATGATGCAAACCCAGCGGTGTCATATAATTGACAACGGCTTCACGCGATTCCATCATGATATTTTTTACAGGTTTAATAAAATTTTCATCGTTGGAAAATGTACATCTTAACCATTCATCAGAAATGGTTTCTGAATCTAAATACGGATTCCATGCCAAGCGTCCGAAACCATACCAATTCGCCTGTGCAAAAGGATGACCTGTCCAGTTTAAATCGTTCCCAATATTGGCAACGCCAGCAATTCCAGTTAGTTTATTTTGATATAAAGTTCCGTCTACAACTTTGGCAACAGTTGAACTTTTTCCCTTTTGATACGTATCAGATTCTAAAACTTCCTGAAATAATTTTGGCAGAAAAACCAAATGTGTGCTGAAACCTAAATATTCTTGTGTGATTTGAAACTCCATCATTAAAGGCGTTTTCGGCATCGCCCCAAACAAAGGATGAAACGGTTCTCTTGGCTGAAAATCGATTGGTCCGTTCTTGACCTGAACAATTACATTTTCTTTGAATTTTCCATCATAAGGCTGAAATTCAGCATAAGCTTGTTTAGCACGATCATTCGCGTCATGTTCTGAATATACAAACGCTCTCCACATAATTATTCCGCCAAAAGGCGCAACAGCATCAGCCAACATATTCGCTCCATCAACGTGATCTCTGCCATAATTTTGTGGACCTGGCTGACCTTCCGAATTGGCTTTTACTAAAAATCCGCCAAAATCTGGAATTCGTTTATAGATTTCAGCCGACTTATTTTTCCACCAATTAATAACTTCATGATCTTTTGGATCGGCAGTTTTTAGGTTTCCAATTTCGATTGGGGCCGAAAATCTTGCAGTTAAATAAACTTTTATTCCGTAAGGTCTAAAAACATTGGCTAAAGCTTCAACTTTTTCTAAATACTGCGGAGTTAGAATTAAAGCGTTTGCGTTTACGTTGGTCAAAACCGTTCCGTTAATCCCTATTGAGGCATTCGCTCTAGCGTAATCAATGTATCGTTGATCTATAAAATCTGGCAATTTCTGCCAGTTCCAAAGTGAAAATCCGGCGTAACCTCTTTCTACAGTTCTGTCAAGATTATCCCAATGATTCAGTATTCTGATATTTATTTTAGGAGAATCGACAATATTTAAATTTTTAACCGATTTATTCGTCTGTAATATTCTCAAGAAATTAAAAACTCCGTATAAAACGGCAATGTCATTTTTTCCTGTAATAATGATTTGCTTTTTGTTTTTAATGGAAATCGTTTTGATAATAAAACCTTCATCATTTATTTTTTCAAAATCAGATTTCAACTCCTTTTTGATTTCGGCACTTATGCTTGATTGCGAACCAACGATTAGATTATTTTCTCCTTTTATATCTGATTTGATTTCGGGAATATTTCCCAACATATCTGAAAATCCTGTTTTAATTTCTTTCTCAGCAATTTTAATAGTTTCGGAATTTCCTAAAACAACAATGCGTCTAAGATTGCTTTTGTATTCTGAAGCCATTACAGAATTGCTAACGGCATTATACTGAAGCCACAATTTATAATCCTTTTGTGCCAAAGCCGAAAAGGAAATCAAGAGAAACAGGAAAAGAAATCGTAGTAAAGCCATGGTTTTAATTTATTCTTTATAATTTCATTTTAACAACATCAATATTTCACAAGCAATTAAAAGTATTTGATAAAAATTTAATCTAAAAAATACATTATCTTAAATAAAACAAGCAATGCAATCGGTTGCGTAAAAATATAAGATTGTTGTTTAAGAAAAAAATTTTAAGTTGCTTTTTTTCAAAAAAATATATTTCCATAACAAATAAAAGCAGGATAATTATAAAAACTATCCTGCCTATAGTGTGATAAAATTCAAGAATTAAAACTCTTCATTACTACTTCTTATTCTTTTTTAGTATTATCTTTTGTAGTAAGCAATAATACTGGCTTTTGCCAAAGTCTGGCTCCAAAGGTTAAACCCTACTACTGCTGGATTTGTGTTTTCATCTGTTCCCAATTTATCGGATTTTAATGCATAAACGGTGATGATATATTGATGATATCCGTGACCAACCGGCGGACAAGGCCCTCCAAATCCTTTAATCCCATAATCGGTAACACTTTGGATCGCTCCTTTTGGAACAAGATTTTTAGTTCCTGCATTGGTTACCAATTCATTTACATTTGCTGGAATATCCACTACAACCCAATGCCAGAATCCACTTCCTGTAGGCGCATCAGGATCATACATGGTTATAGCAAAACTTTTGGTTCCTTCTGGAGCATTTTTCCATGATAACTGTGGAGACTGGTTTTCGCCTGAACATCCAAATCCGTTGAATTCCTGAATTTTAGTAGTTTCTCCTCCTAAATCCTTACTAGTTAATGTAAACGTTTTTTGTGCAAAAATAGATGTCGAGAAAATTGCTGACATCGCCAAAATTAAACTTAGCTTTTTCATTTTATCTGTTTTAAAATTTTAAGCAAAGTTAGATTTGGAACCGTTTAATAATTTTAGGCAAAGGCTCAAAAACTGTTGCTAAAAGCTCAAATCGTTTTATGATGTTTGGGTGTTACACCATATTTGATTTTATATGCCTGACTGAAGCTTGAAAGGTTTTCGTAGCCGGCTTCAAAAAAAACTTCAGAAGGGCTTTTTTCTTGACTTAGCAAATAATGGGCATGTTCTAATCTTTTATTTTGAAACCATTTTATAGGTGATTCTGAATAGTATTTTTCGAATTCTCTTTTAAAAGTAGAAACACTCATATTGCATAAAAATGCCAATTCTTTTAAAGTTAGTTTGCTTAAATGACTATTTTCGATAGTCCGAATGAATTTTTGTGCGGCATCATCGCTATTTGTGATTAAGGAATAAAGAAAATCTGTTCCGTATTTATCAGTCAAATAAAGCATAATTTCTTCAAACTTCACTTCTAATAATTTTGACTGAACTGCTTTTGAAAGATTAGAAATATCGGCTAAACTTTCTACAAAACGTTTCAGAAAATCATCATAATCAAACGCATAAACTGATTTTGGTTCAATTGCTTCAGATCTTTCAGATTCCATTTTTCTAATGAAATTATGAAGCATTTCATTAGAAAAAAACAAAAGAACACTTTTATAAAGAGACGTTTCAGAAATTCTTTTTTCTGTCATTAAACAATTTCCAGATCTCATTACAATAAATTTCGAAGGCGTTATAGACAATGCTTCATTATTAAAAATGACTTCTTTTGTGCCTTCAATCAAAAAACTGATGATATTTTTATTTAAAATAATCTGCTGTTTCGAAACGTCTTTAGAACTGCTATAACCAACAACATGAACTTGTTGTGATTTTTCTAAATTCATCTCGTCTGGAAGTGTAATTGTTTTCATAAAAATTATGGCTTATCAAACTAATCGATAAACCTTTATTATGTATAAAATGCTCTTGATTTTATTTTTGCGTCGATTCTCTTGCCAATACTTCCGTATTTAAGAATGTAATTTCTTTGGCATCATCATCATTTTTAGATGATTTCAAATTCTTTATAATAATATCAGCTGCTGCTTTTCCCATCTTTTCGGCAGGATGCGTAATAGTGGATAAATTCGGATCTATAATCTGCGAAATCGGGTCGTTGTTAAAACCAATTACTTTAAATTCTTCTGGGACTTTAATTCCACGTTTTTTAGCAGTTTGAACAGCACTTACTGCCAAAATATCCCCAGGTGCAAATAAACCGTCTGGAATTGGATTTAAATCGAATAAAGCATTACTGGCTTTTACTCCGTCTTCATAAGTAACAGAATTTAGATTAATAATCAATTCTTCTTCTACTTCAATATTATGATCTTTTAAGGCTTCTATGTACCCTCTTTTTCTTTCGTTGTACAAATTTCCTAATTCTGAGCCAGCCGTTAAATGCGCAATACGAATACATCCTTGCTCAATAAGATGTTTGGTAGCTTTGTAACCTGCTGTATAATTATCAATTACAACTCTAAAAGTATTATAATCTTTCGGAACCCTATCAACAAAAACCAATGGAATATTATTGTTAGAAAACTGATGAAAATGTGCTGTATCTCTAGTTTCCATTGCAAGCGAACAAATTACTCCACTCACACGATTGGAGTACAAAGATTTAGCCATATTAACTTCTTCTTCATACGAATCATGCGACTGCATAATGATTACAGTATAATCTGATTTTTGAGCTGTAATTTCTATACCGCTGATTAATGATGACAAAAAGGGCTGTGTAACGGTGGGAATTAAAACACCAATGGTTCTAGTTTTATTTCCACGCAAACCTGCTGCTAAAGTATTGGGAACAAATCCCATTTCTTCAGCGGTTTTTTTCACCTTTTTAATTGTCTTATCACTTATGGTGTGATGATCTTTTAAAGCTCGTGAAATAGTAGATGTTGCCAGATTAAGTCTCTCGGCAATATCGTAGATCGTTACATGTTTATTTTCTTCCATGAAATAAAAAATAAAGATGTAAATATAAACTATTTTCGTTCAAGATGTCCTATCGTAAAAATTGACATTAAATAAAAAAACGGTATGAAAAGCAATAGCAAACTTATTCATTTTAATAAATAAGCCACAGAGTGACAGGATACTTATAAAATACGCTACGATAAATTACGCATTTCCTAAGCTAATATCTTCAAATATAATGTCTACTATATATTTTCTTTCACACAAACATTTGACAAAAAACTTTCAAATAGTATCTCTCTTTTAAAACTATTACTTTTTTACATCATTCTTTTTGTCTTTTAAAATTTTACCATCTTTGGTAAATTCTAGATCGATTTTGTTTGTCAAATCGACATCAAGGTCTTTGTGCCCATAGTCGATGTGCGTTATTTTTTCATTCGGATGATTCTTGGCTACATAAGCTTTAATATTATCTGGAATAAAATCAGTAGGAATTGGATTATCTCCACCGTCAACTTCACGGTTCGAACCGTCTTTCCAAAATTCCACTTCTGTTCCATCTTTGAGCTTTACTTCATAACCTTTTTCTCCATGTTCAGGATCCTTCTGCACATTTTCTATTAAAGCATGACTAAAATGCTTCTTTAAAAATTCCTGAGCTGGTTTTGGCAATTCGGTTACTTCAATTTTCTTCTGTGCGCTGGCCGAGATTGTTACGATTAACAATGCTATGGCCATAAATAGCCTCATTTTCATAATTCATTTATTTAATTATAGCATTACTAATTTACTACTTCAAAAAATACATTCAAATGATTTTAAGAAACTTTTAATTTTTTCAACTATTACAACCATTTGATTTACAATCATTTTAAATCACATTTCTATCTAAAATATATCGCAACTTTGTCTAAAAAATTTATTTTAAAATAAAAAGAAAGTCTTTGCTAACAAAATCTTCGTCACTAAATAAGATCAAAAAAGATTAGCTCTTTATGATTTGTATAATAAAGAAAAATAGAAAAAGGTACACCAAAATGCAGATTTAATATCAAAAGCAGACAATAACTCTATTACAAGCATAAATCTTCTTCTTCCTTATTATTTTAACAAAAGAGCCATAATTCTCTTTTATTTACCGCATAAATCACACTTTTAAATACAACTCGTTTACATTGCCACTTTAATTTTATTTTTTTTTCATCTAAACATTTCAAAAAACCAAACCCTTTAAAAAGCAGAAAATCCCTGCCGAGGGATCGGGAGGGATTCTTAAAGAAAAAGCAGCGGCTCCCGATAAGCATGGGAGTCCCGCACAGTTTGCATATTTTCCAAAAAACAAAAAATCCCTCCCGATAAATCGGGAAGGATTCTTAAAAGAAAGGCGACGACATACTCTCCCACAAAACTGCAGTACCATCTGCGCAGGCGGGCTTAACTTCTCTGTTCGGG
>NZ_JBYUVT010000022.1:0-81348 GCF_058135255.1 Flavobacterium sp. LK-23 | reverse complement strand
TGAATTCATAGCTGTGCTTGACTTTTCTTTCCATAAAAATGCCCCCAAATAGCGTCTAACTTTTTGGGGGCAGTGCAATTCTAAAGTCTGCCTTTTTTCAGTTTTAACAAGCGCATTCTATTTTTAATCCTTGCTTTTCGCCTTTTGTACCTTCGGTAGCATATCCGTCGATTTTCCACCATCCTAGTCCACCAATTAGTTCTTTTACTTTAAAACCTAATTTCGTCATATTTAAAGCCCCTTTTGTCGAAGCATTACAGCCAATTCCGGTGCAATATGTCACATACAGAACATCTTTATCTAAATGACTTGTAGTTTCTAAATTCATTTCGCGATGCGGAATATTAACCGCATTCGGAATATGTTCTTCATCGTATCCAAAAGCTCTTCTGGCATCGATTACAATTATTTTCTCGCCATTGTTTAAAGCTTCAAATAAATCAGACGGATCCATTTCAAAAGCTAGTTTGTTTTCATAATGTTTAATTTGTGCTTCCATGTTGTTTGCGTTTTGATGTTTTACTTTTCCAAAAGTAGCCGAACATCAAACATCATAAAAACGAAAAGAATTCATCAAAAGCATTACTTTTTTTCATGCAAAAGCCAGTCTAAAATTTTGTTACTTTGCGTATTAACTCTTCAAAAAATGGAAATACGCCACTTAAAATTGATAAAAGCAATTGTCGAAGAAGGAAGCATCACAAAAGCGATCGACAAACTTCATTTGACACAATCGGCTTTGAGTCATCAGCTTAAAGAAGCCGAATATCAATTGGGAACAGCCATTTTTTTAAGAACAAATAAAAAACTAATACTTACAAAAGCAGGCGAGAAAATCTACGAACTTGCCAATGAAATCCTGAACAAACTTGCCGAAGCCGAAACTCAAATCAAACAAATGGTCTTTGGCGAACATGGCGAAATCCGAATCAGTACCGAATGTTTCTCAAGTTACCATTGGCTTCCTTCCGTATTAAAGCAATTTCATCTTTTATACCCAAATGTCGAATTGAAAATAGTAGCCGAAGCAACTCATATCCCGTTGCAAAAATTACTGGAAAACACAATTGACATTGCCATTGTAAGCGATCAGATAAAAGACAGCAATATAAAATATCAAGAGCTTTTTCAGGACGAGGTGGTAATGGTAGTTTCTGAAAATCATGCTTGGGCAGATAAAAAACATGTCGTTGCAGAAGATTTTATCAACGAGCATTTTATAATTCATTCGCTTCCGTTAGAAACCGTTACTATTCATCAGTTTCTTTTGGCTCCAGCCAAAGTAAGTCCGAAGAAAATAACTCCGATGCCATTAACCGAAGCTTCTCTAGAAATGGTAAAAGCCGATATGGGAGTCATGTCGATGGCAAAATGGGCATTTACGCCATATTTAAAAACCACTTCGCTAAAAGCAGTAAAAGTTGGAAAAAATGGTTTAAAAAGAAAGCACTTCATTGCAACACGCACCAATGAAAGTTATCCTGATTATTTCTATCATTTCATCAGCTTTTTACAAAACGAAATCAACTTGCAATGGAATATTCAATAAGAAACTGCGAAATCACAGACTTGCCTAAACTATTGGTTTTAATTCAGAAACATGCCGAATTTGAAAATGCCGAATTTTCTCCTGAAGGAAAAGAAAAAGGTTTAAAAAATGCTTTATTTGGTCCAAACCCAAAACTATATTGTTTGGTTGTGGCTACAGAAGAAACCATTGTCGGTTATGCCTCTTACACTTTTGATTTTTCAACCTGGAATACACAAGATTTTCTTTACATGGATTGTTTGTTTTTGGAAGAAGAAACGAGAGGTTTTGGAATTGGCGAAATCTTAATCGAGAAATTAAAAGAAATCGGAAAACAAAACAATTGTGTCAACATACAATGGCAAACTCCAGAATTCAATACAAGAGCTATTAAATTTTACAACAGAATGGGAGCAAAAGGAAAAGACAAAGTCCGATTTACTTTAACTTTGTAAATCTTTTTTGTTTCACACAAATTCAGCAGATTTTTCAGATTTAAATAATTATCTGCGGATGTCAGCTTAAATCTTTTTAAATCTGCGTGAAACAAAGCCTTTGAACCTTTGCAACTTTGTAACTTTGCACCTTAAAAGAGAAAAATGACAAAAATTAGTATACTTGGCTGTGGCTGGTTAGGACTTCCTTTAGCAAAAACATTAATTGCAAAAGGTAATGCAGTAAACGGGTCAACAACTTCAGAAAATAAACTTTCAGTTTTAAAAGATGCAGGAATAAATTCGTTTTTAGTAACTGTTGAAAGCGAAAGTGTTTCTGAAAATACAACTAATTTTTTAGCGGAAAGCGAAATCTTAATCATAGACATTCCTCCAAAATTAAGAACCGTAGATCCTAATTCTGATAAGAAAGCTTTTGTAGAAAAAATCAAGAATTTGATTCCGTTTATAGCAAAATCAACGGTGAAGAAAGTCCTTTTTGTAAGTTCAACATCGGTTTATGGAGATGAAAATGGTTTGGTAACAGAAGAAACGAGTCCAAATCCAGATACTGAAAGTGGCAAACAGTTAGTTTTAGCTGAAAAACTTCTTCAAGAAAATCAAAACTTCGACACTACAATTCTGCGTTTCGGCGGATTAATTGGTGAAGATCGTCATCCTGTAAAGTTTTTAGCTGGAAAAGAAAAACTAGATAATCCTGATGCTCCAATCAATTTAATTCATCAAAACGACTGTATTGGCATTATTGAAGCAATTGTAAATCAATCGAAATGGAATGAAATTTTTAATGCCGTTGCACCTTTTCACCCAACAAGAGAAGACTATTATACTCAAAAAGCAATTGAAATGAATTTGCCAGAACCAAAATTCAGTTCTGAAAAATCAAATATTAAAAAAGTAGTTTCTAGCGAAAAGATTGAAAACTATTTGAACTATAAATTTTGTTTAGACAATTATTAAATTCTAAGATATCCGGCTTGGTAAAGTTAAAATCCTAATTTAAACTTAAAATGATATAAATACATCTTATTGAGGCTATTAAAGACACGTCCATGAAACATTTTTGCAAAAAATTTTAAAGCGAAAATCATGTCAATGGAACACAAATCATTTTTGTTTAATACATCAGCCTTCACAAAAGAATTATCAGAAATCATTCTTACTGCTGGAGAAACAGATAACGAAAAATTGCTAATTTCTTTTATAAATCAAAATTTAAACGATTTAAAGTCGCCTTATTCGGGAGAAGAACTTACAGTTGAATGGATAGAAGAGTTAGAAACCGAAGATATTCAAGAACTAGCAGATTTTGCAATGACAAAATATTATAATCCTGATGAAGAATTAGGGTTATCTTATAGCTGGGAATTATTATTAGAATCATTTGATGAATTAGACCTTAAGTTTAATAATGAATATTATATACTTGGCAAATCATTAGATTCTGAAAACTTTACTCTAGACCCAGGCAGAATGGGACTCGGTTTTATTGACTCTCAGCAAATTTCTAGCATTCATAAAGAACTAATAAGTTTAAAACAAAACTTCATAAATATCTTCGAGACTGAGAGCTTAGATAAAGAAGTTATCCAAGCTTATGAAGAATTAATTGAGATTTACGAAGAAGCCAAAGAATCAAACTGTGGACTATTAATGACTTTTTAATTGATTATTTATGCTTCTAGACTTAACAAAGTTCGGGATATATTATTTTTCACAAGCCTTACTCGCTCAGGTGACAATCGTTTAAAGCGTTATACAAAAACTTAAATTACTTACATGATTTAAAAAAACTTTGCGAACTTTGCGATTGACCTTTTCTTCTTTGCGGTTAAAACTCAAAATCATGGAAACAGTTTTCATCAATTCGCCTCTCGGAATCACCAAAATCATTGGAGATGAAAACGGTATTTCGGTAATTTCTGTTTCCGATGTTGGAACAAATGAAGTTTCTAAGGAAATTCCAGCCGTTTTACAAGAAGCCGTTTCGCAATTGAATGAATATTTTGAAGGGAAAAGAACCGATTTTGATCTTAAACTAAATCCGCAAGGAACCGAATTTCAGCAAAAAGTCTGGAAATCTCTTTTAGAAATTCCTTACGGAAAAACGGTTAGTTATATGGATCAGACCAAGAAATTGGGCGATGTAAAAGCAATTCGCGCCGTAGCATCAGCAAATGGTAAAAACCCACTTTGGATTGTGGTTCCCTGTCACCGCGTTATTGGCACAAATGGTTCTTTAACTGGATATGCTGGCGGATTGTCACGCAAAAAATGGCTTTTGGAACACGAATGTCCGTCTGCACAACAAAGTTTATTCTAATGATTTTCAAATAGTAAGAATTTTACGCATATTTGTAAAACATAAAAATACAAGTCTAATTATCTAATATCTAAGAAGTCTGAAAAATGATTGAAAAAATAAACCTCAATAACATTTTATTTCTTGATATAGAAACCGTTCCTGAAGAAGAGAATTTCAATTCGCTTGACACGGAGATGCAATCGCTTTGGGATTTGAAAACACAATATCAGCGAAAAGACGAATTTTCTCCAGAAGAATTTTACGAACGTGCCGGAATCTGGGCCGAGTTCGGAAAGATAATCTGCATCTCAGTTGGCTTTTTTACCATCAAAGGAGACGTTCGAAATTTTAGAGTGACTTCTTTTTTTGGTGAAGAAAAGAAAATCTTAAGAGACTTTTCGAATCTGGTTAACAATCATTTTAATCAGCCTCAGCATTTGCTGTGCGGACATAATTCGAAAGAATTTGATATTCCATTTATTGCCCGAAGAATGATCATCAACCAAATGCCCATTCCCGACAAATTGAATTTGTTCGGTAAAAAACCTTGGGAGATTCCACATTTGGATACTCTTGAATTATGGAAATTTGGCGATTATAAGCATTTTACTTCTTTAAAACTGCTAACTAAGATTCTTGGCGTACCATCGCCAAAAGGCGATATTGATGGAAGCCAGGTTGCTCACGTCTATTATGTCGAAAAAGACATTGATCGAATTATTACGTATTGCGAAAAAGACACCATTGCTGTTGCGCAGGTTTTTCTTCGTTTGAGACGAGAGGATTTGTTAATTGATGATGAAATTATTCATGTTTAAGGTGCAAAGGGTCAAGTTGTAAAGGAACAGAGGTTTAAACTTATAATCTTTAATTTTATTTAAATGATTCATTCCGAAATTTCACATTATCGTATGGTTTCTCAGAAGCTTTATCAGGAAAATCAATGTGCACCTCAAGAAATTGTAAAGCATTTTGGTGCTATGCAAGCTCAGGATTATGCTATGGCAAAATGGGCAATTGGTTCTCGTTGTAGTTCAAGCGAAAAAGAAATAGAAGAAGCCATAAATTCAGCTCAAATTATTCGAACTCATATTCTGCGTCCAACTTGGCATTTTGTTTCTCCTGATGATATTTATTGGATGCTGGAGCTTTCTTCGCCACAAGTAAAGCGCCTTTTTGCTACAATGGCTAAACAGCATGGTTTTGACGAAAAGAAATTCGATCAGGTCAATGCCGCCATAGAAAAACTTCTAGCAGGAAATAATCATTTAACACGAGAGGAAATCATGCAGGAACTTAATATTCAGAAAAAAGCTGGAGATTTATCCCCTGTTATTGTAATGATGAATGCCGAATTGGATGGTTTAGTTTGCAATGGTAAAATGAAAGGCAAACAAATTACTTATGCGCTTCTGGAAGAAAGAGTTTCTCAACCAAAAACCAAATTGTCAACAGAAGAAGCATTAGCCAAACTTGCCTTACGCTATTTTGAAAGTCATGGTCCAGCAACAGTACATGATTTTTCATGGTGGTCAGGATTTCCTTCTACAATATGCAAAAAAACAATTAACGCAATAGAGTTGCGATTAGAAAATATAACTATTGATAATCAGCAATATTGGTTCAAAAAAGGGCTAAGAGACGAGGAAAATTTTCGGGAAGGCGTACATTTTCTCCCTGCTTTTGATGAGATCTTAATTTCGTATAAAACACGTGATGCTTCTTTTAATACCGAACATCAATCGAAAGTTTTTACCAATAATGGCATCTTTAAACCCATAATTGTAGAAAACGGAAAAGTAATCGGAATCTGGAAACGAACCATAAAAAAAGATCACGCCAAAATTGAAACGGAATTTTTTAATGAAACCGAAAGTTCAAAAAAGGAAATTTTGTTTGAAGGAATTAAAGCTTTTGAAACCTATTTGGAAACCAAAGTTGTGATTGTATAGTCCATTTTAAAAAATAGATAAATTAGATTTCGCCCCGCTGGGCCTTTTTAATTATAACCTGATCGATTTCTATAAATATTTCGCTCTTCCAGAGCTATTCATCTGACTAAAATTCAAAAAAAGCTCTGGAAGAGCAAAATATTTATAGCAAATGAAATTTCCCTATTTCAAAAAGCCCCCAACGAGGCGACATATAAACTCAAATTACCGTTTCATTATATAAAATCTTTATGCTTATTATTGCTAAATAATTACATTTACAAAAAATTACAATTATGGTATTAAGCAGATTTTGGTTAGCGATTTTTATTTCTTCGATTGTTTTTATTGTAGTCAGTTTGTTTACTGCCAACACGTATACTATTGATTCTATTTTGAATGGAAAGAAAGACGATCCAATTTTGGTTTCTGAAAAATACGTCGAAGAACTTCCTGCTTTCTTAAAAGACAGCATTAAAAAAGCGCCAGATCAGACCATGATTATCAATCGTGATACGCTTAATGCCGACACTACTTACGTTTACAAAAACAAAACCGTAAAAATTTACAGCGGACTTCAAAAATCTGATGGTTTATTGCCCACTTGTAAAAGCACTTTGGTCGATCTAATTTTGCCTCTTATTGCTTATTTAGCTTTTTTCTGTGGTTTGATGGAACTTTTAATCGTTTCTGGAGCTTCAGGAAAATTGGCCAAAGCTTTAAGTCCGGTTTTTGTGAAAGTTTTCCCGAGTATTCCTAAAAATCACCCTTCGATATCTTACATGACTTTAAATTTTGCTGCCAATTTCTTAGGATTAGATTCCGCCGCAACGCCATTCGGATTGAAAGCCATGGAAAGTTTACAGGAAATAAATCCCGAAAAAGACAAAGCGAGTGATGCGCAAATCATGTTTATGTGCCTTCATGCTTCTGGTTTGACTTTAATTGCAACTTCAATTATTGGTTACCGTGCTGCGGCAAACGCCAGTAATCCTGCCGATGTTATGCTGCCTTGTATTATAACATCTTTCATCGGAACCATTGCGGCTTTCCTGATTGTTGGAATCAAACAAAAAATCAATTTTAAAAGTGCTTCGCTTCTTATTGGTTTGATGGTTCTAATTGCTGCAATTGTAAGTTTGCTGATGTATGTGAATCATTTGGACTTAATCGGAAAAAACTATTTTACATCTAACCTTTCTGGATTAATCTTAATTGCCATTATTGCATTTACTCTAATTTTCTCATTCATACATGAAAAAAAATTCAAAGAGGCAGAAACCACTGTTTTCGACACTTTTGTAGTTGGCGCCAATAACGGAGTTAAAACTGGAGTTACGATTTTTCCTTATGTTTTAGGAATGTTGGTTGCAATCTCACTATTCAGAAACAGCGGTTTATTCGAAATTATCAGCGATGCAATCGGATTTGTCTTTTCGAATTTAGGGGTAAGCAAAGAAATTACTAATGCATTGCCAGTTGCGATGCTTCGTCCATTTAGTTCTGCAGGTTCAAGAGGTTTCCTAATTGATTCGATGAATACTTTTGGAGCCGATTCTTTAACTGCAAGATTGAGCAGTATTTTCCAATGCAGCGCCGAAAGCACGTTCTACGTAATTGCGGTTTATTTTGGATCTGTAAATATCAAAAACACTCGTTACGCTTTAGGTACAATGCTATTGGTAGATTTAATCTGTGTAATTACAGCCATTTTTGTAGCGACTTGGTTTTTTTAAAAAATTAAGAACATTTTTTTCTCCTTAAAAAAAACACTTTAAACACCTTTATTACAAAGGATAAACACTAATTAATTAAAGTTTTAAAAGAAGCCTTGAAAGTAATTAAACTTATTTTTCAAGTGCTTCTTTTTCTTTTTTCTTCAAAAAAATCTCATAATTTTATACTTTAGAGGTTTCGCTAGAATTAAAAAAACAATTAAATATCTCCCCAAAGATGAAAATCCACACTCTATTTTTCTCCCTACTTATTTTTATCGGTTGTCAAAAAACAAAACCCACAGATGCTGCGCCACCAATAGCAGAGATAATTGAACCACAAGAGACATTAGAGGTTTCTGCTGATGAAAAGATTATTAAAACCGATACGGTAGCCATTTACACGGACGGAACAGAATCTTCTACAGATTTTATCCTGGCGCATTTGGTAGATCAGCAAGCAGACAAGGACAGTATCGTTACGGTAAAATACCGATTAGACTTTTATCAAAACAAAACCAAAACAGCATCTTCTAAAGTTGCTATAAAAGGTTTTGAGAAAGGTTCTGAGTGGACGGCTTCTTACGGATTAACATCTGAAACTTCTAAAAATTCGCCATTCATACAAATCACCGTTGGATTTCCTGCTTGTGGTTATTCGCATGACAACTACTTGTATTATCTAAAAAACAGCGGATTACAATTGGTACACCAATGGAGCTCTATGACCGACAGCGGTTGGGGTAGCTGGGTTGAAATCGTAAATCCTTCTACCAAATCTGAACCTAAATCCTTTTATTGCAAAACTGTTGCGTTTATACCTGCAGACGAAGATGAAAACATGGACATGGGCATCCTTAAGCACTCAGACTCCATAGCTTTCGAATTAAAAGATAATAAATGGAAAAAAATGTTGCTGTCTGCCAAAGACAAACCATACTTTGAAAAAAAGATGACGTTTGATCAATTTAACGCTGCAGAGTAAAAAACATCTGCACAAGAGTCCTAATTCAAATTCTTTCTTAGGTAAATAATTTCTAAATTTGTAAAAAAACAAAACAATGATCGATTTTATATACCAAGATCCTTATCCGATCTTAAAGGATGATACGCAGTATCGCAAAATCACTTCTGATTTTGTGAAAGTAGAACAATTTGGAGAACGTGAAGTTTTAACCGTTGACCCAAAAGGTTTAGAATTATTGGCTGAAGAAGCTTTGACAGATGTTTCGTTTATGCTAAGAACAACGCATTTACAGAAACTAAGAAAAATTCTTGACGATCCAGAAGCAACAGACAACGATCGTTTCGTAGCTTACAATTTGCTTCAAAACGCTTCTGTCGCTGCCGAAGGTCAATTACCAAGCTGTCAAGATACTGGAACTGCGATTGTAATGGCTAAAAAAGGCGAAAGCATTTTTACTGGTGTTGATGATGCAGAGTGGTTAAGCCGTGGTATTTTTAATACATATCAAAAAAGAAATTTACGTTATTCTCAGATTGTTCCAATTTCGATGTTTGAAGAGAAAAATTCAGGATCAAATCTGCCGGCACAAATTGATATTTATGCTAAAAAAGGAACTTCTTACGACTTTTTGTTCATGGCAAAAGGTGGAGGATCTGCAAACAAAACATACTTATACCAACAAACAAAGTCTTTGTTGAATGAAAAATCATTAGATGAATTCATTCGCACAAAAATCAAAGATTTAGGAACTTCTGCTTGTCCTCCATATCACTTAGCTTTAGTAATTGGCGGAACTTCTGCTGAAGCAAACTTAAGCGCGGTTAAAAAAGCTTCTGCTGGATATTATGACCACCTTCCAACTTCTGGAAACATGGCGGGCCAAGCTTTCCGTGATTTTGAATGGGAAGAAAGAGTTCAGAAAATCTGCCAAGAAAGTGCTATTGGAGCGCAATTTGGAGGAAAATATTTCACGCACGATGTTCGCGTAATTCGTTTGCCTCGTCACGCAGCTTCTTGTCCGGTCGGACTTGGAGTTTCTTGCTCGGCAGATAGAAATATCAAAGGAAAAATTACTAAAGACGGAATCTTTGTTGAGCAATTAGAAGTAAACCCAAAACAATTTTTACCAGAAACAGCTCCACATTTAGAAGCTCCTGTAGAAATTGATTTAGATCAGCCAATGGCAGATATTTTGGCTAAATTATCTCAATATCCAGTTAAAACTCGTTTAAAACTAAACGGAACTGTAATTGTTGCCCGAGATATTGCTCACGCAAAAATCAAAGAATTATTAGACGCTGGAAAACCAATGCCAGAGTATTTCAAAAATCACCCAGTGTATTACGCCGGTCCTGCAAAAACTCCAGACGGAATGGCTTCAGGAAGTTTCGGACCAACAACTGCTGGACGTATGGATGTTTATGTGGATGAATTCCAGAAAAATGGCGGAAGTATGATTATGCTGGCAAAAGGAAACCGTACCAAACAAGTTACTGATGCCTGCAACAAATACGGCGGATTCTATTTGGGTTCTATTGGAGGGCCTGCTGCGATTCTGGCTCAAGATAACATTCTTAAAGTAGAAGTTGTTGACTTTGAAGAATTAGGAATGGAAGCTGTTCGTAAAATTACCGTTAAAGATTTCCCTGCTTTTATTATTACCGACGATAAAGGAAATGATTTCTTTGCTAATTTATAAAGATGTTTTGCCACAAAGGCACTAAGACGCAAAGTTTTTTATAAAAATAAAGCTATCCCTAACGGATAGCTTTATTTTTTTCTCTTTAAAAAACATCTTTGTGTCTTAGTGCCTTTGCGGCAAAATAACTAAGCGCTTATGTCTTGTTTTTCGAAGGCTATAAAATGAGATATTTCGCCTTTCAGGTTATAAACTGGCGAAGCATCGATTTTACATTTATAGGTTTGACCGTTTTTTCTATAATTCTCGATGGTTTTGGCAAAGGGAATCTTCTTTTTTACGGCATCTCTAATTTCCTTTAAATCCTTTTCTGAAGTTGCTGGGCCCTGAAACATCTTAGGCGTTTTTCCTAAGATTTCTTCTTCTTTGTAACCCGTCATTTTTTTTATTCCGCTTGACGCGAAAACTATTTTCAAATCTAAATCGGTTATTAAAACCACTTCATTTTTGATTCTTTCTTGAATATTGAGCGTTTTTTCATCCCAGATAAACTCATCTGAGATTTCGCTTACCCTTTTTAAATCAGTGCTTAATGCTTTTAGCTCGTTTAGATATTCGTAGTGAAAATCCCAAGAAAGAATTGGAACTGAATTTCGCTGTAACGGATCGTCGGAATTTCTATTTTTCATACAAAATCAATTCAGAAGACAGATATCATCTTTTTACTCAAAGATAGCAGAAAAATCTTGCTATTCATAATCTAGACCTTATTTTAAACTTTTCAAAATTGTTATTAAAAAGTAAATTTAAGCTGTACTACCACCTCTTTTTTCACCTCGTTATTCAAATTGCTCAACGAAATTCCGAGCAATCGTACAGAATCTTTCATTTTTTCCTGATACAATAATTCTTCAACGTTTTCCATAATCAGACTTTTATCAGAAATAAAATAGGGCAGCGTTTTACTTCTCGTCTGTTGTGAAAAATCGCTGTATTTGATTTTGAGCGTGATCGTTTTTCCAGAAATGTTATGCCTTTGAAGGCGTTTCTCTAGCGAAGTTGCAATACGTTCCAACTGCTGCATCATAAAAATCTCCGAAGACAAATTCACATCAAAAGTATGTTCTGCAGCAACAGATTTGGTAATTCGTGAAGATTTTACTTCGCTATTATGAATGCCTCTAACCACATGATAATAAAATGTTCCCGATTTTCCGAAGTGCTTTTCTAAAAACTCTAGAGATTTGCTTTTCAAATCGGTTCCAGTAAAAATTCCGAGCTGATACATTTTTTCTGTAGTTACTTTTCCAACTCCGTAAAATTTACGAATGGGAAGATCCTCCAGAAAAGCTTCGACCTCGTCGGGATTTACCGTTTTTTGTCCGTTTGGTTTGTTATAATCGCTGGCAATTTTAGCTACAAATTTATTGATCGAAATTCCAGCCGAAGCCGTCAACCCTACTTCATTAAAAATTCTTTGCCTAATTTCCTGCGCTAAAAGACTTGCGCTAGGATTTCCCTTTTTGTTTTGGGTAACGTCCAAATAGGCTTCGTCAAGCGAAAGAGGCTCGACTAAATCGGTGTAATCATGAAAGATTTTATGAATTTTGGATGAAATTTCCTTGTAACGATCAAATCTTGGTCTGACGAATATAATTTCTGGACAGTATTTTTTGGCCAAAGCCCCACTAAGAGCACTTCGCACACCAAACTTTCTAGCTTCGTAACTTGCCGCCGAAACTACACCGCGATTTTCAGAACCTCCAACTGCAACCGGTTTGCCTCTTAATTCCGGATTGTCCATTTGTTCTACAGATGCGTAAAATGCATCCATATCAATATGGATAATTTTGCGATATGTTGGTGTTTCAGACATTTTGCAAATTTACTGAGGAAAAACAATAAAAAAGTATTGTAAGTAGTTATAAATCATATCAATTTTTAAAGAATCTGAATTCGATGAGTTCAAACCAATTATTCTTTCTATTTTTGTTCTTCTACTCGAAAAATTAAATAATGCGAACATTTGTTATAGGTGACATTCATGGCGGATTACTTGCACTTGAACAAGTACTCGAGAGAGCCAACGTTACCACAGAAGATACTCTAATTTTTTTGGGCGATTATGTTGACGGCTGGAGTCAGTCTGTTGAAGTGATCGACTATTTGATTGATTTAAAAAGCAAACAAAACTGCATCTGCATACGAGGAAATCATGATCAGCTCGCTTTGGACTGGCTCGAAAACAGGCATGATGATTTTGACGAAGAAATGTGGTACAAACATGGCGGAAAAGCTACTGTTGAAGGTTATGCTAAAATTTCTGAAGAGAAAAAGAAAGCGCATATCGAATTTCTAGAAAATCTTCAGGATTTCTATCTTGACGACCATAATCGTTTGTTTGTTCATGCTGGCTTCACTAATTTAAATGGTGTAAAATGGGAATATTTTTCTAAACTATTTTATTGGGACAGAACCCTTTGGGAAACAGCACTTTCATTAGACCCCAAATTAAAAGAAGACGATTTACACTATCCAAAAAGATTTACCGTTTATAAGGAAGTTTATATTGGCCACACGCCCGTTACCCGAATTGGAGAAACGGTTCCTGTCAACAGAGCTTGTGTCTGGAATGTAGATACAGGCGCAGCATTTAGAGGTCCGCTTACGATTTTAGATGTTGACACGAAAGAATACTGGCAAAGTGAACCACTTAACGAACTCTATTTTAACGAAAAAGGTAGGAATTAATTTATTTAAAATTTACATTTGCTACCCAAATAATTAATATTAAATTTTTATGAAAAAGGTTATTACACTTGTATTTTTAGTGACATTCGGATTTGTTAATGCTCAAGAAGCTTTTAAAGGAAAGGGAGATGTTAAAGTAAACGTAGGAGCTAATTTGCAAGATGGTGGTTCTGGAATTCAAGGTTCTGTTGATTTTGGTTTAGGAGAAAATTTCTCTTTTGGTTTTGTTGCTAACTACATACTAGGATTTGATAATTTTAACGGTTTCTACCACGGCAGCACAAATCCTTACCGTGATGCTGAGCCAGATTTCTCAGATCGTTTTGATGCAAAAGCAAGAATCAATGCTAACTTATCTAGCGTAATTGGTGTAAAAGAATTGGACGTTTACCCTGGATTAAGCTTAGGTTTACATAATTTCGGCGGACACGTTGGTGGGCGATATTTCTTTACAGATGGATTTGGTGTTTTCACAGAAATCGGATTCCCAATTGCAAAATACGGTTCAAACAATGATCCTTTTTATCATTTGAATAATCAAGCTACTTTTAGTTTAGGAGCTTCATTTAATTTATAGTTTTTAAAGTTTCTAAGATACTGAGATCCTAAGTTTCTAAGATTTTGAAAAAGAAAAACCGCCCAAGTAGGCGGTTTTTTACTTTTTATAATATTACTATTTTATTTTTTAGCGAATTTCTTAGCGATTCTTTTTGTACCGTTGTTCAATTCTATAATGTAAATTCCCGTACTTAACAGGCTTACATCTATAGGGCTTTCAGAAATTTCACCTTTACTAATTTGCTGACCTAAAACATTTGTAATTCTAAACGTATATCCTTTATTGTTTAAAAATGAAACATTTAGCTCATTTGTAACAGGATTTGGATATAATACAAATTCAGAATTTTCATTAGTCTCTATCAATCCCGCAACAAGTTCTTCATTCACAATTGCTCCTGAAGCTGTTATGTTTATCGAATAATCTTCGACTTGTCCATAAGAAAAACTTTCGCAAGATGTTGGAACTCCATTGTATTTCATAGCAACTCTAAGTCTTGTTGTGCCAAGAGTTGCCGTTGCCGGAATTGTAATAGTTCCAGATGCCGAAGTTGCTGTTGATGTCGCTTTTGTCCAAACCGTTTCACCAGAATCAGCAAAATCACCATCTTGATTGTAATCTATAAATACAGCATATCCTTCACTGTAAACTGTAGATGTCCAGCTCGGTGTGATCGTAATTGTATATGCAGTTCCTTTTGTTGCATTTGTCGAAATTGAGGTGTAATTTTCATAACCCGCTGTTCCTGTAGATGTATTATTGATTGTTCCAAATACAACTTTACCAATTCTTTCGTCTGCCGTACTATTCCCCTGAGATGTACAATATGTTAGTGCCGCAGAAGTAGTTGTAACATTTACTGTATTACTCGCTGTCGAAACATTTCCTGCTGCATCTTTAGCTTTTACACTAAAACTATAAGCTGTTAATGCTGTTAAACCAGTTACAGTATAACTTGTTGTTGTAGACGAACCTTTTAATGTTGTTCCTTGGTAAATATCATACCCTGTAACAGCAACATTATCTGTTGATGCTGTCCACGATAAATTAGTCGTTGTTCCTGTAGTACCCGAAGCTGCAAGACTTGTTGGAGCTGTAGGCGCAACAGTATCACTAGATCCTACATAAGCTGCGCCAATACCTACTGCATAAAAAGCATTGGTTGTTGCTATAACTTCAGCCGAACCTGCACCATACAAATCTATTGCAGATTGTATTCCTGATGTCCTTGCATTTGCATAAGTAGAATTTGCGGTTAAATACACACTTTCTAAACGATAGGCAATTTTTGCCGCTTTATCGATAGTTATACCAGTCACATTATAGGTGCTTCCAATATCATTTGTTCCTGATTTACCAACTGATAAAATATAAAACCAATGATTCAGAACTCCCGAATTGGTATGAACGCCACAATAATCATTACTACTAGTTGGTGTACAGCTTTGGCTCACCCAATTAGTTCCTCCATAAGTATCTGGCTGTCCCTCAGATTTTGGATTACTCATAGAACGCAAAGCAAGATGTCCTGATCTTCTTTCGATATCTTCTCCCACTAACCATGTTGATTTTGTAGGTGCAGCACGATATTCGATACAAGCTCCCCAAATATCAGAGAAACCCTCATTCATTGCCCCCGATTCTTTTTGATAAGCAAGATTTGCTGTATAAGTACAAACCGCATGTCCTATTTCATGTCCAGCAACATCTATTGACGTCAAGATATCAAATCCTCCAGTTCCTGTTCCGTCACCATAAGTCATAACGCTTCCGTTCCAGAATGCATTATTGTTATTTGGATATCCGGCGGCTACTAAATTGTAGTGAACATAACTTCTAATTTTTGCTCCAGCATTGTCATAACTGTTTCTTCCATGAACAGCAGACCAATAATCATAGGTCATTTCAGCACCCCAATGTGCATCTAGTGCTCCATTATCTTTATTTGTATTATTATACTCTGCAGCTGTCCAGTTATTGTCAGCATCTGTGAAATTGGTTGTTGGGTATGTCGCTGTTCTGGCAGAATTATAGGTTTGAATTCCATTTCCGCGAGTTCCATCAGATAAAATATAAGAAGATCCACTTAGAGTAGTCTGAATGGTCTGAGTTCCACTGTAACGTGTCGCTGCATTTGCTGCAACAATGGCAACTTTTGCATTAGATGCTACCTCTTGCTTTGCTTTCGCAGACTCCAATTTTCCTCCGTGACTATGTTCTCCAAGGTGTTTTATGGTAGCATTATAAAACAAAACATTTCCGGTTTCAGCATCGATGTAGAGATCACCTCTGCTCAACGGATTCGTAGCATAGATATCAAACTTATAAGCCAATCGAACTTTGTCTAATTTTCTATCCTGCCCCTGTTCTTCCATATCTGGTAATAAAACCAATTCCCCTTTTGGTTTTTCATAATCCATTGCAGCAGCATCTTCGGGTTTTTCCCACAAGTATTCTTTTGCTCCCGTGTAAGCAATCGCTTTAGCAAATGCATCCTGACTTGATAATTTTGGAGTAGTTTTTACATTATTAAAAGCATAAAACTCACCATTCATAGAAACTAATTTGCCTTCTTTAGAATGTAATGTATAATTGGCAAATTCTACTTTAATTCCTTGTTCATACAACTGAAACTTTTCATGAGTAAACCCCTCTCTATCTGATTCGGTTTTAACTTTCAAAAAAGACTGGTTATCTTTTAGTCCAAGTTGCTCTTTAAAAACAGTATTGAAATCGGTTCCCTTGTAGGTAGATTTATCACTAAAAGTGATTAGACTCGGTTGTCCATTTTCTGATAAATTTTTCTGACTTATCCGCTTGTCTGTATTCTGAGCAAATACAGGCGCTGAAAATGTAAGAATAATAATGGCTGATGCCATAATTTTGGGTAATTTTCTTTCCATAATAGTGTGGTATTTAATTTTGGTTAAATGGATTACAAACAAAATATTTAATGTAGGTAAATACTTTATTTTTGTGTAAAAATATTTTATTTATGTTACATAATCGATTAAATATGTCGTTAATCGATAAAAAGCAACATTTTTTACATTAATTCCATTTTTATTTAACAAACCATAACAATCTCGTAAGAAAATGCCTTAAAAAATAATTATTTGATTGATTAATAACCACTTATATTTAAAAATAAGTTTTGAATCTGATATAATTTATTAATATCAATAGCTGTAAATCCTTTAATTAATTCCTACAAAAAAGGCCAGCTCTTTTAAAAGCTGGCCTTGATCGGTTTTTTAGAAAAAAGTATGATTGCCGCAAAGGCACCAAGTCACAAAGTTTTTTAAGACAAAACCGCCTTTTGGGCGGTTTTTTTATCTTTCTCCTTAAAATTACTTCGAGTCTTTGTGCCTTCGTGGCAATTTCTCTTAGATCGACATCTCAGGAATTTCTCCTTCAATAATCAAATCGGCTTCGGTTGAGGCGATGATGTGCTCGACTGAGATGCCTGGCGCTCGTTCTAAGAGCTTAAAACCTTTTTCGGTTACTTCTAGAACTGCAAGCTCTGTTACAACCTTTTTAACGCATCCTACGCCGGTCAATGGCAAAGTACATCTTTTTAAGATTTTTGACTCTCCTGCTTTGTTTACGTGCATCATGGCAACGATGATATTTTCGGCGGAAGCCACCAAATCCATTGCGCCCCCCATTCCTTTTACCATTTTATCTGGAATTTTCCAGTTTGCGATGTCTCCGTTTTCAGAAACTTCCATCGCTCCTAGAATTGTCAAATCTACTTTTTGGCTACGAATCATTCCAAAACTAAAAGCAGAATCAAAGAAACTTGCTCCTGGAAGTGTCGTGATAGTTTGTTTTCCTGCATTGATCACATCTGCATCTTCTTCTCCTTCAAAAGGAAAAGGCCCCATTCCGAGAACTCCATTTTCACTTTGGAATTCAACCGCTATATCCTCTCGAACATAATTTGCGACCAAAGTCGGAATCCCAATTCCAAGATTTACAAAATAACGGTCTTTTACTTCTTTTGCAATTCGTTTTGCTATATCTTCTTTACTAAGTGCCATAGTTTTAATGTGTCTTTTTAATGCGTCAATTAGTCAATTTGATAATAAGATAATTCTATACGCAATCTAAATTAATTATCTAATTGACTCATTTTCTAATTATCTAATAAAATAATTCCAGACTGTTTTTGTGATATCTGCAATTATTTTTTCTGTGTCTTCTTTCTTCTCTGTAATATCTTTTAAATAAACAGAAACAATAAGATGTTTTCCATTTGGAAGTTTTACAATTCCAATGTCATTCATAGCTACTCTCAAATTAGCATCATTCGTTCCAGAGATTCCAGTTCGATGTGCTAATTCTGTTCCTTCAGGAAGTCCCGCTTTCATCCAAGTAAGACCTCTTGAAGTTTCTACCATTATCTGATACAAATACTTTGTCGTTTCTTGTTTTAGAACTTCACCTTTAAAAAACTTCTCAAGCAATTCTGTAGTTGCTAACGGAGTGGTAGTATTGATATACAGATTTTTCCAAGTCTTCATTTGATCTTCGTTCACTTTAATAACGAAATCCTTAATTCCCTGTTCGTTTATGAACTTCTGAATGTACTTTGTACCTCCAACTAATTTGATCAAAATGTCGCATCCGTTATTATCACTGTGCGAAACCGTATATCGAAGTATTTTATCCAAAGTCAAGTTTACATTTCCTTCTGGATAATCTTCTTTCATCGGGCTCCACGTATCTTCCTTTAAATCTTTCTTTTTTACGAAGATTTCCTGCGTAAGATTGAGCTTGCCTTCATCAACTTTATGCAAAACTGCCAAAGCAATATGAAATTTAAACACGCTCATCATTGGCATTTTTAAATTTCCATTAATGCTTAGAGTGTCCTTATCTTCAATACTTTTAATGGAAACTCCAACTGTCGCATTTTTACTTGAAATGATTTGCTGCAATTGATTTCTAAGTTCATTCGTACCTTGTGAAAAAACCTGAAACGATAAGAACGAAAAGAGAGCTATACTAAATCTTGTCATATTTTTAATGTGTCAATTAGTCAATTTGATAATTAGATAATTCTATACGCAATCTAAATTAATTATCTAGTTGCCTCATTTTCTAATTATCTAATTTCTAGCTCTTACTGTGCGTTGTTCAATTCGCTTCTCAAATTTTTCTCCTTGAAAGATACGCTGTACCATAATTCCAGGAATATGAATTTGATTGGGGTCTAATGTACCAACAGGAACCAACTCTTCTACTTCTGCAATTGTGATCTTTCCTGCACCCGCCATACAAGCGTTGAAATTTCTAGCTGTTCCTTTGAAAATCAAATTTCCGGCTTCATCACCTTTCCAAGCTTTTACAATAGAAAAATCGGCTTTGAAAGCTTCTTCCATAATGTGCATTTTTCCATTAAACTCGCGTGCTTCTTTTCCTTCAGCAACTTCAGTTCCGTAACCTGCTGGTGTAAAGAAAGCAGGAATTCCAGCCTGAGCCGCACGACAACGTTCTGCCAAAGTTCCTTGAGGCGTCAATTCAACTTCCAATTCTCCCGAAAGCATCTGACGTTCAAATTCGGCGTTTTCTCCCACATAAGAAGAAATCATTTTTTTGATCTGCTTTTTCTGCAACAACAATCCCAAACCAAAATCGTCTACACCAGCATTGTTGGAAATACAGGTTAAATCTGAAATGGATGTATTTACCAAAGCTGCAATTGTATTTTCAGGAATACCACATAATCCGAAACCACCAAACATAATGGTCATACCGCTATCAATTCCTTCAATAGCTTCCTGAACGCTATTTACTTTTTTTGTTATCATAACAAACTATCTTTATTGCTGAATATTTTTGATAAAAATAAGATTTTTAGGTGAAATTATAACGATTTCGTAAAAATAAAAAGAAAAGAAAAATCCCTTTACAAATCTTTTAGAAGAGTGGTAAAGGGATTGATATATAATCAGATAAGGATTATTGCAACAATGTTACAATTCAAATTCATCCGTATTTTGTTCAGTCTGTGTGGTATCTTTAACTATAACCGGCCTAGCATAACAGTCTACTTTTATAGAAAGGTTTGCTGGACGTTCAAATTCACCTTTAGAAACCTGAAGGGTTTTATCAGCATAACACTTTTTCATGTAATACCCCCAAACAGGCAAAGCTGCAGTTGCTCCTTGTCCGTAAGTCAAACTTTTGAAACGTGCTGAACGATCTTCACATCCAACCCAAACTCCAGTTACCAAGTTCGGAACCATTCCCATAAACCAACCATCAGATTGGTTTTGCGTTGTACCTGTTTTACCTGCAATTGGATTTGTAAACATGTATGGATATCCTGTCCAACGATTATCACCGCTTCCACCGCCCTGCGTACGTAAACGTACACCAGAACCACTTTCTGTTACCCCTTGAAGTAATTTGATTACTGCGAAAGCGATATCTTTATTTAAAACGTCGTGAGACTCTGGAATCGGTTCGTAGATAACCTCTCCACTTTTGTTTTCAATTCTGCTTAAAAACTGTGGTTTTACATAAACTCCTTGATTTGCAAAAGTACTATACGCCGCAACCATATCTTCAACTGTAATATCTACCGCTCCTAATGCGATTGAAGGCTGAACTGGAATTTCTGTTTTTACCCCTAATTTTTTAGTCAATTCTACAACTGCTTCTGGACTTGTTCTGTCAATTAATTTAGCCGAAACTGTATTGATAGAAGCTGCTAAAGCTTGTTTTAAAGTTACCATTCCGCGGTATCTGTAATCTGAGTTTCTTGGTTCCCAGTCTTCTGTTACATGGTGACGTCCTTTATGAATCATGAAAGGTCCATCAAGAATAGAATCACATGGCGACATATTTAATTCTTCGATTGCTGTTGCATAAACAAAAGGCTTGAAAGTAGAACCTACCTGTCTTGCTCCCTGCCCTACGTGATCATATTGGAAATATTTATAATTGATTCCTCCAACCCAAGCTTTAATTGCTCCTGTTTGAGGCTCCATAGACATTAAACCAGATTGTAAAAAGTGTTTGTAATAACGAATAGAATCCAGTGGTGTCATAGTGGTATCTCTTTCACCTTTCCAAGTAAAGACACGCATTTTAGTTTTCACTTTGAATGACGCAATGATATCTTCCTCGCTTTTATCCATATCTTTCATCTGAGCCCAACGAACAGAATTTTTCATTGCCTGCATCATGATTCTGTCTGTCTCAGCTTGTGTAATATTTACGAAAGGAGCATTTTTATTGTTTTTTTGATCAATAAAAAACTGCTGTTGAAGGTTTTGCATATGCGCAGCAACAGCTTCTTCAGCATAAGTTTGCATTCTCGAATCTATCGTAGTATAGATCTTAAGACCGTCTTTGTAAATATCGTAATCAGATCCATCCGGTTTTTTGTTTTCAGCAACCCATTTTTTCATGTAATCACGAAGATATTCTCTAAAATAAGTAGCGATACCTTCACGGTGGCTTTCCAATTTAAATTTCAGCGTAATTGGAAGTGCTTGAAGTCTTTCTTTTTCAGCTTCCGAAATCATTTTTGCTTTTGCCATTTGCGACAAAACCACATTACGACGGTTTTTTACGCCCTGCGGATTTCTTACCGGATTGTACAAACCTGAATTTTTGAACATTCCGACCAAAATAGCAGATTCGTCAACTGTCAAGTCTTTTGGTTCTTTGGAGAAATAAGTCTGAGCGGCAGAACTTACACCAACAGAATAATTTCCGAAATCATAAACATTGCAATACATTGCTAAGATTTCGTTCTTTGTATATTGTCTTTCCAAACGAATGGCAATAATCCATTCTTTTATTTTTTGTACAATTCTAAAAGGTAAAAATTTCGATCCTTCACCATGAAATAACTGTTTTGCAAGCTGTTGTGTCAATGTACTCGCACCACCATTTGTTCCTAAACTAAAAACAGCTCTTAAAGTTCCACGTCCATCAATTCCTGAGTGGTCATAAAAACGTGCATCTTCAGTTGCGACAAGTGCTTCAACTAAATTTTTAGGCAAATCAGAATATTTAAGTTGCGATCTATTGGTCTTGAAATATTTACCAAGTACCACTCCATCAGAAGAGATAATTTCGGTAGCAAGGTTTGAATCTGGATTTTCTAAATCTTCAAATGAAGGCATAGATCCAAATAAACCCCAAGAAGCAAATAAGAAGAAGGCTAAAACTCCTAGTAAAGAGTAGGCAAAAACCCGCCAAAATTTCTTTTTATAATAATTAATATCCTTAACGCTTTTGGATTGATTGTTTTTTTTAGCAGCCATAACTATTTATCTAATCTTTTTGTTCTATTCTAAAACCAACGTCTGTAATTCCTTGCAAAGCTTCAACACCTGGAATTTTACCCGATTGTCTAACCGCTTGCTTGATGTGAACTTTGTATTTTCCTGTAAACTTCACATCTTCTTTGTAATAAAGCTTACTTTCTTTTATGTCAGAAAATCCATTTCCTAACAATGTTCCATCTGGCTCTGCCATTTGGTATTCTAATGTATCCACTTTTGTAAAACCGCTTGGTGTTTCAAGAGCAACAATTAAAAATAAATTATTAAACGGATAATTGTTATTGTCTCGTATGTTTACAAAGAGGTTGAACTTTTTCGTAGAATCTAAAACTGGCAGATCAAAGCTCACAATACTGTCTTTGTGCCAAGCACTTCCAACAGATTTATACTGATCAAATACTCTTTTTTTATCACAAGAAAAAAGAAGTATGGCTACCAAAAGAAGAATTCCGCTATTTTTTATTCTCATTTTTAGTATTCGTTATTGGTTTTCTAGGTTCAGCAGCAGGTTTGTTTTCATTAGAATTTTGCTTATTCGGATTGTTCTTATTCGAATTATGCTTTTTCTTATGATTTTGCTTGTTTGGATTGTTTTGATTATTTGGCTTATTTCCATTGCCATTGTTTGCATTACCATTGTTCGGATTACTATTTCCTGCTGGTTTAGCGTGGTTTACATTTTTCTCCTGCTGTGGTTTTGCTGGAGTTGCAACGATAGCCGCCTCTGCATTTTGCTTGCGCTTGCGATTTGGTTTTTTCTTTCTCTTTGGCTGGTCAAAACGAGTTAAACTTTCTTGACCCATTGCATTATTAAAGTCTTTTTCTGGCTCTGCAACTACTTCAACAGCAAAATCTTCTAAAGAAGAAACTTTATTTTTCTGTTTATTTTCTGCAATGATTTCTTTTACCTGATCAATTTTTAAAACATGCCAATTTGCGAAGTTGTTTGTATAAGCAAACCACATTAATCCTTTAAAAATATCTTGTTTTTGGCAAACAGCATCTCCTTTTTCTGTGATTAGTTTAGTATCGTAATCCGGAAAATCTTTTAATGCATCCATGTAAGTGTCTAACTCATAGTTCAGACAGCATTTTAATTTACCACATTGCCCCGCTAATTTCTGCGGATTCAACGATAATTGCTGATAACGAGCTGCTGATGTATTTACACTTCTGAAATCGGTTAACCAAGTCGAACAGCAAAGTTCGCGTCCGCAAGATCCAACTCCTCCTAAACGAGCCGCTTCCTGACGGAAACCAACTTGTTTCATCTCCACTCTAGTGCTGAACTCTTTAGCAAAATCTTTAATCAGCATTCTAAAATCGACACGATCGTTTGCTGTGTAGTAAAATGTTGCTTTTGATCCGTCGCCTTGAAATTCAATATCCGAAATTTTCATTTCCAGTTTGTGCTGAATCGCCAATTCACGTGCACGAACCTTCATTGGTTCCTCACGATCACGCGCTACAGACCAAATATCGATGTCTTTTTGAGATGCTTTTCTGTAAATTTTTGGAACCTCATTACTTTCGTAATTCACTCCTTTTTTCTTCATTTGAATCTTTACCAATTCTCCTGTAAGAGTCACAATTCCAATATCATGTCCTGGCGAAGCAACAGTTGCTACAATATCGCCAATACTTAAAGTTAATTTCTCTGAATTTCTAAAAAATTCCTTGCGTCCGTTTTTAAAACGAACCTCAACACAATCAAAAATCGCCTCTCCATTAGACGGACTCATGTTCGAAAGCCAGTCAAAAACCGTCAATTTATTGCAGCTATCGGTGCCGCAAGTCCCATTATTTTTACAACCTTTTGGTGCGCCACCGTCTGAGGTTGAACAACTTGTACATGCCATAATTATATATGTAGTGCTGCCAGAATGCAGCTTAAGTTCATAAACGTTTGATCGGTAAAGATAGTATTTTTTTTATTTGGCTATTTATAGATTAGTTCTAAAGGGTTGTTAAATAAAAAATGACCCTATTTTTTAAAATAATAGTTTTAAAATTCTCTGCTAAAAATATTTTATTTCTTCTCTAAATAAAAATCTTACTCTGTTTGTTTTATGATTTATTAAGCTCGTTTTCACTTTTTTCAAAAAATCAGACAAAAAAAAACCAAAAATCTCTATTTGGTCTATTTCTTAACATAAAAAGCCGTTTTTAATTTTTATCCTGAAATATATTTCTCATTTTTATGTTTTATCTTACAGCAATGTTTGTGAAGCCACTAATTACAAGCCAAAATTGCGAATAAAACTTATAATCATTTTTAAATATATTTCGAATGCAAACACAAAACCAGATTGAAAATTTCCTTTTCCAGGGAAAATTTGACGAGGCCAGAGAATGCCTAAATAACGGAGAAAACTTTAACGATCAGTATCTTAAAAACAATTTCTCTCAAATAGTTGCCAAAATTATCGAAGCCAAAGAAATTGATTTCATCGAACGGCTAATAAAAGCCAACTTTATTGAAACCGATATTTACGAATTGGACAGTTTTGACAAATCGATATTCAACCCGCTTTCTCGAAATATAAAAAATGACGAAGAATCGCTTTCTTTCTTCAAAGAGATTATGTCAAAAGTCGACAATATTAATGACGAAATCAACGATCAGACTTTAGTGGGATATTTTATAGAAAAAGAAGCGGTTCCAGAAGTCATTAAAAGCTTAATAGAAGATTTTGGATGCAATGCGCAATACCAAAACAACGCTCAGGAAAATCTAATTCACAAAATCGTGAACAATTATTCTTTAAATGCTGAAAAAGGCAAAGAATATATTAAAATACTTCTCGAAAACGGGGTCGACATCAACGAGAAAAATGTAGTGGGTACAACACCGCTGATGTACGCTGTAAAAAGAAATAAAAAAGAGTACATTCCGACCTTATCAGAAAACGGAGCAGATCCTAACGAAAAAGACAATCAGGAAAACAGTTCTTTTTATTACGCTGTTGGCGAGCAGTTTTCTATTCCGATGTACGAACTTTTAGCCGAATCCTCTTCAGCAGATTTCAGCAACATCAATAAAGACGGAAGAACTTTATTGACTGAATTTATCCGAATGATGTCTGATTCGGAGAATGATCTCAATTCTTTACAAAGACTATTGTCAGATGGTGCCGACTTAAATCACTGTGCCCAATATTACGGAAATCCGAAATCAGGCATCGATTATATTGCTGAGAAAAAATCGGGTATTTTAAAATCGGCATTAGATAGCGGGGCAATTGATGTTAACGAACAAGACAATCAAGGCAATACCATTTTGCACAAAGTCTGCGCCTATAATGTGAATTATGATGCCGAAGCGGCGAAAGAAATTTACAGGAAAGTAAAATTGCTTCTTGAAAATGGTGCAGATAAAGAGATTACAAACGATAAAGACGAAACGGCTCTTGCGCTTGCTTCTGCAGACAATTTGAAAGTTAAAACAGTTGAGCTTTTAATGAAAGCCTAAATTTAAAATCACAATTCTATGTCAATGTCATTTATAATTGCCTGTGAAAACGGCAACCGAAAAATAGCTGAATTACTGCTTCAAAATAAAGAAGTAGAGGTAAAATATACCGACGAAAAAGGAAGAACGGCCTTACATTATGCCGCACACAGAGGATATCTGGATATTGTAAAACTATTAGTTGAAGATGGAGCGGATATCGATTATGAAGATCATGCAGGAGAAACGCCTTTGTTCTTTGCTTGTCTGCAAAAGCAAAAACAGACCGCTTTGTTTTTACTGGAGAATGGCGCCAAAATCGAAATCAACGATAAAAACGGTAACAGCCTGTTACACTTGACTGTACAGACGGCTCAAGTAGAAATTGCAACAAAGTTGCTTGAATCAGGAATTGATGTTAATTTACAGAATAACAATGGAGAAACTCCGTTGTTGTTGGCTTCTGCAAAACTAAACCGTGAAATAATCCAATTGCTTTTAGATAAAGGTGCCGACATTAATGCGACCGATAAACAAGGTAATACGCCGTTACTTTACGCATGTTATACAAAGTCATTGCCAATGGTAACGTTACTCTTGGACAACGGCGCGGGTATCAATCATACGAATCATTCTGGGGAAAATGCGCTTTTAATTGCATGCTACGAAACTAATAGAATGTTAGCTAAATTATTGATTGAAAGAGGTTCAGATGTATTCACTTCAAGTAATAATGGATACTCTCCTATTTGGTACGCTTGCGCAAATAATCAAAAGGAGATTGTGGCATTGTTTTTAGAAAATGGCGTCGATGTGAATTACAGCAAACCAGTTGCCAATGATACTTCTTCAATGAATGATTATTTGGATTGGATTGTCAGTGCAACCAATATTTCTAACGAATCTAGTTTCACCTTTAATAATTCTTATACTTACGGAGGAGAAAGTCTTTTGCACGTTGCAACTAAAAAAGGCAATCTGAGTATGGTAAAACTGCTCATCGAAGCTGGCGCAAATATTAATATTCAAGACGAATCTGGAAATACGCCCCTTCACTACAGCGCTGCAAACGGAAAGAAAGATGTTGTAAAATATCTATTGGACAATAAAGCTGATGCTTCAATCGTCAACGTAAAAGAGCAAAAAGCAATTGACTATTCGAATGTAAAAGGTTTCAATGAAATTACAGAATTGATTTTGAAATATGCTCCTTCTGGAACTACCGTAAATCCAATAAACACTGTACCGCAGACCGAAGCTCAAAAAGCAGACACTTCAAATTCGATGGAAGCCAAGAAGAAAGCATTACTAGACTTAAAAGAGCTTTTAGATGCTGGCATTTTAACTTCGGAAGAATTTGATATTGAGAAAAGTAAAATTTTAAAAGGATAAATAATAAATAAACTCACAAATGAAAAAAATCTTAAATGCCACGACTCTATTTTTAGTATTAATTGCCTCGAGCATAGTTTCTACATCTTGTACCAACCTTTCGCCAGAAAAAACCTTTGAAATTGCTGCTTTAAATTCGAATTTATTGTCTCGTTTTGGAAGCAAAGAAATCAATGAAAAACTGCAATCGGAAGCACAAGTTTATGATGAGAGTCAAAAAAAGATGGTTCCTTCTTCTTACTACGATGCTTTTAAATATGATATTACCAATCTAGAGACACGTTTTCAAACTATTAAAGATATTGCTGAAGACGATGATAACAAAGAACTTCTTCAGGCTTCAAAAGATTTATTTTCTTATGCAATCGCCAAACAAAAAGAAGGCTATTTGCCGATTGCTAAACTAAAAGACGAAAAAGCTTCACCAGAGCAAATACAAAAAGCAATCTCAGATTTTGACGCCTCAACCCAAAGTGAAATCGATGCAAAATTTGCAAAACTGATGAATGCAGCAAAAGCTTATGTTGAAAAGCATAATATTAATGCTAAAATTGGGGTCTGAAATCAAATCTCTTGACAAATGATTTTAAAAAGGAACAAAAAGAATGGCAAAGAAAAAGAAAACGCTTCCGAAAAATTTTAGCGAATTAATTGAGAAGAAAGACATTGAAGCTTTAAAAGCTGTATTTGACACCTGCGAATTGGACGCAAGAGGCGGTTACGGAAAAACAACCGCGTTAAGCTTTTGGGGTATTCCCGATGAGCTTATAGTCTGGCTAGTAGAAAATGGCGCAGATTTGGAAGCAGTTGATACTTATAACCGTACTGCATTGCATCAAAACGCGATGATACGAACTGGTAAGGTTTCAACTTTATTAGCACTCGGTGCCAATATACATGCAAGAGATAATTATGAAGATACGCCTTTGCATTTTGCAAGTGGAAGTGGCTTTAATGTTGATGCTGTCCAAAAACTGATAGCATCTGGAGCAGATACTAATGCATTGAATACCTACAAACAAACTCCTTTGGAGCGTGCTTTGGTTAGGGCAAATAACATTGATCTTAAAAATTTGGCCGAAATATCAAAAATACTTTTAAAATCAGATGTCGAAATAACTCAAACCATGAAAGATGCTGTTGTTCGAAGAGGAGAAGATTTTGAGTTTCATAGGGAAAATTTCAACAAAGATTATTTGGAAGAGACAGACCATGCATTAAAGCAACTTTATGAAATGTATAATGTTCCGCCTGTAAAAAGACGCATTCTACACGACGGTGTGTCTCCTATTTCTGTAACTGGTACAACCTGGGAAAAGCAATTCGAAGAACTATGGGAACTTTTAATACCGTCAAAGGGCAGTTCAAAAACCATACAAGGCGAAGTCGTGCGCATTTCAGGAAAAGTACGCGATGAAATATATAGAAATGGCGGTGGAAATTGGAATATCGATTTTAAAAAAATGTTAGATGCCTTTTTTATCCATTTGTCCTCAAATCATTCACTGTCTGATCACGAATTGGCAAAAGCAGATTTAATTATAAAAGATGTTCGCAAAAATGGAGACGCAGAAATCGATGAGCTTAATTTTTTATGCGAACTTGCTACTAAATGGGTTCTTGCCAATACGACACCCATTTTGCTAAGCGAACCCAATTACAAAAGATAAGATTATAAAACATTTTGAACGATACAAGAGTGTTTTTCTTATGAAATCTAAAAAACTATTATGATTAGAAACTTACTTATTACAGTCCTTATTTTACTATTCACTGGACTTTCAAGTTGTAACAAAAGCAAAGAAAAAACCGAATCTTCTCAAGTTACAGAAATTCCAACTATTCCAGAAGTTTTTGAAACAGATACAGCTTCAATCGAAATAAAGAAAAAACCTGAAGATTTTATTCCGAAAGGATATGTCCCTTTTGATACCATTAAGGGAGATTTTAATAAAGACGGACTGGAAGATTATATTCTAATCATTAAAGGAACTGATAAAAGTAAAGTCATTCAGCACGAATATCGTGGAGAGCTAGACCGAAACCGCAGAGGAATTATTGCTCTATTAAACAAAAATAATGGCTACGTACTGGCTGCTAAAAACTATGACTGCTTTTCTTCTGAAAATGAAGAAGGAGGTGTTTATTATGCTCCCGAACTTGACTTTGAAATAAAAGACGGAAAATTATACATAAACTATGCTCATGGAAGATATGGTTATTGGCAGTATACTTTTAGATATCAAAATTCAGATTTTGAACTAATTGGTTATGATGCCAGCAGTAATCGAGGACCTATTGTGCTTACACAAACCAGCATCAATTTCCTTACTCGAAAAAAGATTGTAAATCACAACATCAATGAAAACACCTATGATGATGATGAAATTTTTGAAAAAAGCGAAAGTAAAATTAAAAGAACAAAACTTCTTAAATTATCTGAAATTAAAGATTTTGATGAACTTCATCTTTTTGATGAATAATTTCACGAACCTTATTCTGAATACAATATGAAAATAAAGTTTTACTTCGTCATTTTTCTACTTTCACAAACCTATATTTTAAATGCTCAAAAAGCTTATGTCGTTAATGATTTCTTGAAAGGCCATACTTTGTATTTTGCCAAACAAACTAAGAATTCGAAAACAGACGAATATTATAGGCTTACAGAGAATCAAACAAAGAAAACGGTACTCGAATATGGTTCTAAGCAACTTTCTAAATCGGAACTAAACAAAACAGCCAAAATCACGACATTCAAAAGTATTCCTGAATCTAATATTCGCGTTTTAGGAGATGTCAACTTTGACGGACGTACCGACGTTATCATTTTTAACAACGAGAAAAATGACGATGAAGGTTGTTATACACCGCAAGCAACAGCATATATATTTATTAATAGGTCAGATTCTTTTTTGCTAAGCAATAGTATTAGCAACTTGTATTACAATTCCTTTTGTGTAAGAGGTGGAGGATTTGAAATTGATGCTAAAAACAAACGTCTTATAACCTCGAGCAGCGGCGGTGCAGCCCTTCATGTTTGTTCCTATTATAGTGTTTCTGGTTTGGAAGCTAAAGAAGAATGCACTTTTGAGGAAGACGGATATTCTTTTCCGTTTTTAAAAATAACAGGCAAAAAACGAAAAGGTAATGATTTCATACCTTTTTCGACTTTATCTGTTTACGAACCAAACTTAGACAAAGTAGTTACTTTTGATACTAAAAATGGTAAGGGGTGCATAATTTTATTTAAACATAACGGTATTTTGTATTACGCATTTCGGCAAAATGATGAATATAAATTTGTTTCGTTTGCCCACCCATCAAGTCCTGAAAAAGCAAATAAAGCAGGATTTAAATTTCGAAAACAAAATACAGCTTATGAATTGGAATTCAATAGTGGCAACATAAAATATATAATTTATGAAAGTTCCACAGACATTGGAATCAAAATTTATGTAAACGGAAAACTATCTGATTGGCAGGGAACTTCTAAAAAAGGAAGTTTATCTTTATTATCAAACACTACTTTCAAAAATATGGTTAAAGAATAAATTTACTTTAATAAAAAAGAGCTGCAAAATGCAGCTCTTCCGTTTTTATATATTCTATGTTTCTTTAACCGTAATAATCTTCACTGGACAAGCTTTTGCAGCGAGTTCACAACTTTCTACAATGGCATGATTCGGAGATTTCAAAGTAAAAAATCCTTTTGCATTCTGCGAATGAAGCAATACCGATTTTCCGTCTTTTTTTGACATCTGAAAGTGAACTGGATCCATTTCGACACAGTAATTGCATCCAATACATTTATCTCGTTGTAATGTTACAATAACCATTACGCCTCAACAATTTTATATAGTTTGTCAGACATTCTGATTCGGAACGGCAATTTAAAACTGCAATCATCCCCTTTTGTAGCTTTTTCACCAGCAATATCATTTACAAACATTTCATCAATTATCATTTCCTGAGCTCCTGTACTTGGTCCTGTTACCAAAATTTTATCTCCGACTTTAATATTGTAAGCTTCAATTTTGAATTGTCCCACTTCGGCTTTTGGGAAATAATGCATTCCTTTTCCAACATAAACTTTCTTTTGAGTTGCCGCAGATCCCGGAATATCGCTCCATTCTCCTAATTCTTGTCCTAAATAATAGCCTGACCAAAAACCACGATTGTAAACCGTATTCAAAGCTTCCATCCAAACTGCTGTTTTCTCTTTTGAGAAAGTGCCTTCGTAATACGCATCGATCGCTTCACGATAGGTTTTAATGACCGTTGCCACATATTCTGGCGCACGACCTCGACCTTCGATTTTTAAAACTTGAATTCCAGAATCAATTACTTGATCTAAGAAATCCAAAGTACATAAATCTTTTGGCGACATCATGTATTCGTTATCCAATTCGATTTCGAAACCCGTTTCTTGATCGATAACTGTATATTTTTTTCGGCAATTTTGTTTGCAGGCACCACGATTCGCAGAGGAATTTTGTGAATGTAAACTCAAATAACATTTTCCTGAAACTGCCATACACAAAGCTCCGTGACCAAAAATTTCGATTTCTACTAAATTTCCGTTCGGCCCTTTGATCTGATCTTTTTCTATTTGTTCTGTGATTTTCTTTACTTGACGCAAACTCAATTCACGGCTTAAAACCATCGTATCGGCAAATAAACTATAGAATCTAATGGTTTCGATGTTCGTTACATTCAATTGGGTCGAAATATGAACTTCCATTCCGATCGATCTTGCCATTGCAATTACAGCTTGGTCTGATGCAATTACAGCAGTAATATTAGCATCTTTAGCTTTTGTCAATAATGTTTTTACAACAGATAGATCGTGATCGTAAATAATGGTGTTTAAAGTAAGATAGCTTCTAACATTTTTTTCTTCACATCGATTAGCTATTTCTTTTAAATCTTCAATAGTAAAATTAACGGTAGATCTTGCACGCATGTTGAGTTGTTCAACACCAAAATATACAGAATCACAGCCATTATCTAAAGCAGCCTGGAGCGACTCAAAGTTCCCAGCGGGAGCCATGAGTTCAATTGTATTGTTAATCGTCATTTTTGATTTATTATTCAAATGACAAAAATAATATGGGTATCGATTAGATTCCTATGATTTATATCATAGTCTATGTTTTAAAAATTATTTGTAAATCGTTGCGGACATTCTTTGCGATCCTGCGGTTGAAACCGCAGGCTATGTTTTTCTGCAAATGTTTTTCAAATATAGCCCGTGGTTTCAACCATGGGAAACGTATCGTTAAACACTGCAATTTCAAGACTTATAATCCCATTGCGGATATACGCTGCGTTCCTGCGGTTGAAACCGCAGGCTATGTTTTATTTACGCAGCGTTTTTCAATATAGCCCGTGGTTAAAACCACGGGAAACGTATCGTTAGACATTGCAATTTCAAGATTTATAATCCCGTTGCGGATATACTATGCGTTCCTGCGGTTGAAACCGCAGGCTATGTTTTTCTGCAAATGTTTTTCAAATATAACCCGTGGTTTCAACCACGGGAAACGTATCGTTGCGTCAAGCGATCATTTATCCCCCAACCCATGCAATTTTACAAATTCATCAAATTCATCTTCTCCATTTTTTTTAAGATGATGTTGTTTTTGATTTTTAATATAATTGTAAACAGCATTTAACTGAGATTCGCTGACAGAGAAAGCACCAAATCCAGTTTGCCATGCAAATTTTTCAAGGATAAATTCTCCTCTATTCATAAAATGAGAAGAACTTCCTTTTATTTGCTTTACAATATCTGTGATAGTTTTTTGTGGATTTTGTAAAAATAAAACATGTACATGATCTGGCATTCCGTTAATGATTCTAACTGGACAGCCAAGTTCTGTTAATTCTTGCCAAATGCAATCGTAAAGAGTTTTTTCAATTGAAAAATCAATCAGATCTTTACGGTTTTTGGTTGCCCAAATGGCACGAATCTATAATTTGGTAAAATACGGCTCCGACATTTTAAATTAGGATTTTAAAAATCGCTAATTTAAAATTTTATACAATTTATCTGACAAACGAATACGAAATGGAACCTCAAAAGTAACCTTATCACCAACTTTTGCAGATTGAGTTTCTGCGCCGTTAACAATGATTTTATCTAAAACCAATTCTTGATCTCCTGTAGTTGGGCCAGAAATTAAGATTTTATCTCCGCTATTTAATTCGTGATTTTCCACTGTAAATTGTCCAACTTGTGCTTTTACATAGTAATGCTCTGCTTTTCCAAGAAGTACTTTTTTTACTTTTACTTTCTGACGAATGTCGGCTGGTTTTTGTGCCGTTGCCAAAGCAGTTTCTGGCAATTCTCCTGAATGTTTGAATTTCAAGTTTTCAGATTTACCTTTTCGGAATACTTTGTTTCCAACTTGTTTTCCAGTTCTTAAACGAACTTGGTCAACCAAAGGCATATGAATAATTTCTAAACATTCTGTAGAACAGCAGTTTTCCATTGCCGCTTTACATTCATCACATTGAATAAACAATAAATGACAACCATCGTTTTCACAATTTGTGTGGTTATCACAAGGTTTTCCGCATTGATGGCATTGTGAAATAATATCATCTGTAATTCTTTCGCCTAGACGATTATCAAATACGAAGTTTTTACCAATGAACTTACTTTCTAGACCTTCTTCTTTCAATTGTTTAGCGTAATTAATAATTCCGCCTTCTAATTGATAAACGTTTTTGAAACCTTTGTGTTTAAAGTAAGCACTTGCTTTTTCGCAACGAATACCTCCAGTACAATACATTACTAGATTTTTATCATCTTTGTGATCTTTAAGCTGATCGTTGATAATTGGCAAACTCTCTCTAAAAGTTTCAACATCTGGTGTGATAGCGTTTTTAAAATGCCCTACTTCACTTTCGTAATGATTTCTAAAATCAACCACAATCGTGTTCGGATCATCTAAAATCTCATTGAATTCTTTGGCTTTCAAGTGAACGCCTATATTGGTAACATCAAAAGTGTCATCGTTTAAACCGTCTGCAACAATTTTGTGACGCACTTTGATTGTCAATTTTAAAAACGAATGGTCATCGTGTTCTACAGCTTCATTCAAACGAATGCCTTTCATGAAATCATAAACTTCAAGAGTGGTTCTAAAAGCCTCCAAATTTTCGGCAGGAATACTCATTTGAGCATTTATTCCTTCACTGGCAACATAAATTCGACCTAATGCATCTAGGGCATTCCAGGCTACGAATAAGTCATTACGAAATTTTTGTGGATCTTGAATTTTGGCATACGCATAGAAAGACAACGTTAGTCGTTGTTTACCTGCATCATCGATCATGATGGCTCTTTCTTCTGCGCTCAAAGTGTTATACAGTTGCATGCTATAAACAGTTTTAAGTTAAGAATATATGTTTTTTAGATTTTCTTTAAAATCAGCGGCAAATTTAGGGTTTATTTTGAGATTAAAAATGGTCTTGCCCTAATTATCTGATTTTTTTAACATCTTACGAAATCAAAAACACTCTATTTCAACAGATCTGAATAATTAATTATTGCCTATTCTTCTAACAATGCTTTCTTAACCTCATTAAGTTCAGCAATTTTTTCTGCACTTACTTTAGGATATTCCAAATCCATTTCGTCTAACGCATGAATTATTGCAGAAGCAATTGCAATTCGAGCATACGATTTATCGTCCGCTGGAATTACGTACCATGGTGATTTTTTGGTCGATGTATTTTTGATTAATTCTTCGTACGCATGCATATAATCATTCCAATAGCCTCTTTCTTTGGCATCGGCTGCACTAAATTTCCAGTTTTTATCAGGATTGTCAACCCTTTCAATAAATCTTTTCTTTTGTTCTTCTTTAGAAAGGTTTAGAAAAAATTTAATAACAACCGTTCCGTTTCTATTAAGGTATTTTTCAAAGTTTCGAATATCTTCAAAACGATCTTCCCAGATGTCTTTAGTAATCAATTTTTCAGGAATCTTTTGACCTCTCAATATCTGTTCATGAACACGAACTACTAATACTTCTTCATAATAAGAGCGATTAAAAATTCCTATTCGGCCTCTTTCTGGAAGATGTTTCTGGCAGCGCCATAAATAATCATGGTCTAATTCTTCTGAGCTTGGTCCTTTAAAAGAAGAAACCTGACAGCCTTGCGGATTTATACCCGACATGACATGTTTGATCGCGCCATCTTTTCCGGCTGCATCCATGGCTTGAAAAATAATAAGAACCGACCATTTATCTTGTGCGTACAAAATATCCTGCATGGCAGCAAGTGCTTTGACTCCCATTTTTAATATTTTTCTAACCTGTGTTTTATCTCCTTCTATAGAGTAAGAAGTTGGTTTGTCCTTTAATGTGAAGTTCTTATCGTCTCCAACACAATATTGCTCAGAAAATTTTTTTGCCCGATGTAATAATTCCTTTTTATTTAATTTTTTTAAATCATCATCTTCTTCTTTTTGATGTTTTTTCTTGTTATTTTTTGACATGATTACAAAAGTTTTTGAATTATTATTTCTTCTTCATTGAATAATCTATTCTTACAAAAATGCAGTTTATCGGCAATAAATGGCGTTTCATCCTACTTTACATTATCAACTGATAAACAGATAGATGGAATTTTAACTAAAATTAACAAAATTCGCACAATATTTAACCACCTAACCAAAAAAACGCTAACTTAGCTAATGCACTTTATTGGTTTTTAATTAGTTGTATTTAATGAATTTTATCTAAAAGAATTTAACAATGAACAAAATCTACTCCTCAGCAATCTTACTAAGTCTTTTGATGTTTTCTTGCAAAAAAGAAACACCACCAAGCCCCAAACCATTAGAAATTTCAGTTACAACAGTTTTACAGCAAGATGTAAATTTAGAATCTGAATATACGGGGCAGACTTTTGGTCAATCGGATATACAAATTAACCCACGAGTTGATGGTATTATTGAAAGTATGAATTTCAAAGAAGGAAGTTTTGTTAAGAAAGGACAAGTCCTTTATACAATTGATCCTTTGCCATATAAAGCAAAACTTAACGAAGCGCAAGGAATTGCGGCAGAGTCGCAAGCAAGATTATCTAAAACCAAATCAGATTTGGACATGATTACTCCGCTAGCCAAAATGAATGCGGTGAGCCAGCGCGAATTAGTTTCGGCAAAATCAGCATATTCTGCTTCATTAGCTCAAATAAAAGCTTCTGATGCTTCTGTACAAAATGCTAAAATCGAATTGGGTTATTGCCAAATTTTAGCCCCAATTTCAGGATTAATCGGTATTTCTAAAGTTCGTGTTGGTGATTACGTAAGACCAGGTGCCATGTCTATTTTAAACACTATTTCTGATCTTGGCGATGTGAGAGTTCGGTTTACTATTAGCGAACAGGAATTTCTACGCCTCTTTAGAGAGTTTAACAAACCAAATTCTGCCTTAAAAGGCTCTGGTGCGATTGTCACTATAAAATTATCTGACGGTTCTGTCTATCCAGAAAAAGGAAAAGTAAGTTTTGCCGACAGACAAATCGATCCTTCTACGGGAGCTATCACATTTGAAGCAGCATTTCCTAATCCTGATAAATTACTTCGTCCGGGTCAATATGTAAAAGTCGCTTTGCTTACCGATATTCGCAAAGAAGCCATTGTAATTCCGCAACGAGCTGTTATCGAAGTTCAAGGAATCTATCAGGTTTATGTAGTGGGCAATGATAATAAAGTTCAAATGCAGATTGTAAAACCAGGTCCTTCTGTTAAAAACGGTTATATTATTGAAGAAGGATTAAAACCAGGTGATAAGATAGCCATGGGAGGTACTTCTTTGTTGAAAAACGGAAGTGTTATTACTCCTAAAATTGTTCAATGGCAATTGGGCGATCCAGAAACTGTAGCTACAAAGTAATCTAAATCACATACTATTATGGGAGAATTTTTCGTCCGAAGACCGATTGTTGCCATTGTAATTAGTATTATTATTGTGATACTTGGATTACTGGCACTGCAAAAAACACCTATTTCGCAATATCCGGATATCAATCCGCCAGTTGTAAAAATCACTACTTCTTTTACAGGAGCAAATGCCCTCAATGTAGAACAGGCAGTTGCTACTCCTATCGAGCAAAAAGTGAATGGTGTTGAAAACATGTTGTACATGAAATCAGTTAATACTTCTGATGGTGCTTGTACCATTGAGGTAACTTTTGACGTAGGTACAAATTTGGACAACGCCAATATGCTAACGCAAAATAGACAAAACCAGTCTGCTCCCTTTATGCCTTCAAGCGTAAAACAGCAGGGTGTTGTGGTAAAAAAGTCTCTTTCATTCCCGATGATGTTATTTACCATTACATCCAATAATCCAAAATATGATGCCAAGTTTTTAAATAACTACGCCAGTATCAATGTTGTTGACCAACTAGCTCGTATAAAAGGAGTTGGAGAGGTTGCTCTTTTTGGAGGAAGCGATTATTCTATGCGTATTTGGCTTAAGGCAGACATAATGAATAAACTCGGCGTTACGGTTGAAGATGTTAAAAATGCACTGAATGCACAAAACATGATTAGCCCAGGAGGAAAATTTGGAGCTGAACCCGCCCCTCCAAATACCGAATTTACATATGGTGTAACACTCCAAGACCGATTAGTAACCGAACAAGAATTTGGAAATATCGTAGTTCGAAGCAAAGAAGATGGAGCTCAGGTTTTATTGGCCGATATTGCCCGAATTGAATTAGGAACCGAAAATTACAGCTCAACAGCCAGAAGAAACAGTTCTCCAAGTGCGGTTATTGCCTTATATCAAATGCCCGGAAGTAATGCTCTTGATGTGGCAGAAATGGCAAAAACGACCATGAAACAATTGTCTGAAAGATTTCCGCAAGACATTGTATATCAAGAATCTTTAGATACAACATTGGCTATTACTGCAGGAGTTGATGATATTGTACACACTCTTTTTGAAGCCATTATACTAGTTATTTTAGTGGTTTTTATATTCCTGCAAAACTGGCGCGCCACTTTAATTCCGTTAATTACCGTTCCTGTTTCTTTAATTGGTACTATTGCCGTTTTTCCAATGTTAGGTTTTTCTATCAATACACTTTCGCTTTTAGGATTAGTATTAGCGATTGGTATCGTGGTCGATGATGCTATTGTGGTTGTAGAAGCCGTAATACATCATATAGAACATGGGAAAAATCCGCGGGAAGCAACTATTCAGGCCATGAAAGACGTTTCTGGACCCGTAATTGCAATTGCATTAATCCTCTGCGCCGTTTTTATTCCAGTTGCTATGACACCCGGAATTACGGGACGTTTTTATCAACAGTTTGCTATAACCATTGCCGTCTCGGTCGCCTTTTCGGCATTTAGTGCTTTGTCTTTAAGTCCCGCACTTTGTGCCATGCTTTTAAAACCAACAAAACCTGTAGATCAGCAAAAAGGATGGCTAGCTAAATTCTTTTCTTGGTTTAATAGGGTTTTCGAAAATGTTACAGGAAAATATATTGGTGGAGCAACATTTTTCGCTAAAAAAGCAATGCGTATTGTTGTTTTGCTAGCTGTAATTCTTGTTTCGATTGTGCTTTTAGGTAAAAAGATTCCAGTAGGGTTTATTCCTGAAGAAGATCAAGGTTATGTTTTAGTAAATATTGCTTTACCACCTGCATCATCCTTGCAACGTACCGATGAAATATCGAAAAAAGTAGACAGTTTTCTTAAAGAAGAAAAATCTATTTTATCTTATACCACGATAAACGGATTTAGTATGCTTACCAACTCTTATCAGCCCAACAACGCTTTCATTTTTATTTCCCTAAAACCTTGGGAAGACAGAGCTGAAACGGCTAAGCAGTTTGTAGACAGATTCAATAAAAAACTGGCCACTCAAATTACAACTGCGACTTGTTTTTCATTTGGTCCTCCCGCAATTCAAGGGCTTGGCGCCTCTGCGGGATTTAGTTTAATGCTACAAGACCGAGGAGGAAATACACCTCAATATTTAGCAGAACAGACACAAAATTTTATTGCCGCGGCACAGCAACGTCCTGAAATAAAACGAATCTATACCACTTTTAATGCTGGTACTCCACAGATCAAACTGGATATCGACAATGACAAAGCGATGAAATTAGGAATTCCTGTTTCTAAAGTCACCGAAGCACTTGGGGCATTTTTAGGAGGAAGTTATGTAAATGACTTTAACCGTTTTGGACGTCAATATAAAGTTTATGTGCAAGGAGAAGCTGTCAATCGTGTCAAACCAGAAGATCTAAACATGATTTATGTGAAGAACAATAAAGGCGACATGCTTCCAGTCTCCACATTGGTTACCGCAACCAAAGTATCTGGACCTGATTTTACGAATCGTTTAAATTTATTCCGATCTGCTGAAATTGGAGGAAGCCCAAATGATGGTTACAGTAGTGCGCAAGCTTTAACTGCATTAGAAGAAGTGGCCAAACAGACCTTGCCAGCAGATATGAGTTACGATTACATCAACTTGTCTTATCAGGAAAAACATTCCCCTGGAGGTTCTTCAGTATTTATTATGGCATTAGTTTTTGTATTCTTAATCCTAGCCGCACAATACGAAAGCTGGAAACTGCCTTTTAGTGTACTCCTTGGAGCGCCTTTCGCCGTATTTGGAGCGTTTTTAGGACTGCTTTTGGCAAGATTTGGAAGCGATGCTTACGTCAATAACGTTTTTGCTCAAATCGGACTTGTTTTGCTTATCGGATTAGTGGCAAAAAATGCTATTCTTATCGTTGAATTTGCGAAAGAAGAATATGAGAAAGGTAAACCGCTTTACGAATCGGCAATGTATGCCGCGAGACTTCGTTTTCGACCGATCCTGATGACTGCCTTTGCTTTCATCCTTGGAGTAGTTCCGTTACTGACCGCTACAGGTGCGGGTTCACAAGCCCGTATTGTAATGGGAATGGCCGTGTTTAGCGGCATGTTGATCGCCACCGTTTTAGGTGTATTAATTGTACCAGGTCTATTTGTTATGATTGAAAAAATTGGACATAAGAAAGAAGAAACAATCACAACAGGAGAAAACAATGTAGAATCAAATACTACAGACCATGAGTAAGAAATATAAGATAATCGTTATTGTATTGGTTCTTTCCTTATTTCCTGTCGGATGTATGGTCGGGCCAAAATATAAAAAACCTGAGCAGTTAAAATCAGATTCTTATAGAAACGAAAGAAATTTAGACAGTCTCGCTTCGGTAACCAATTTAAAATGGTTTGATCTTTTTAATGATGATGTTTTAAAAGGTCTTATACAAAAAGGTCTTGAGAATAATTACGATTTAAAAATTGCGGTTTCGAGAATTGAGCAGTTTCGTGCTGAATTGGGTTATACTAAAGCCGATTTATTTCCGTCTTTTCAATATGGAGCTACTATAAACAGCAACAAGAAATATATTACTCCATCTACAGCTGGTGCTAGCATGTCTTGGGAACTTGATTTCTGGGGAAAATATCGTCATGAAAACAATGCTGTTAAAAATGAACTTCTTGCCACAGAGGAAGCTCGTAAAGTAATATTGTCTGATATTGTTGCCAATATTGCAATAGCGTACTTTCAGATGCGAAATTTTGATGATCAGCTGGAAATAACCAAACATACACTTGAAACAAGAGAAAAATACTATCAGATTATAACCGAGAGATTCGAAAAAGGATATATCTCTGAAGTAGACAAAGTGCAGATTGAACAGCAGGTTGCCATTGCCGAAGCTGCAATTCCTAACATTGAAAGACAAATAACGTATCAAGAAAATGCAATTGCGTTGCTTACCGGTCAGCTACCTTCTGAAATTCCGAGAGGAAAAAGCAATACCGAGTTGCAGATCGTCAGTAAGATTCCATTGTCAATTCCGTCTGCTCTATTAGAAAACAGACCCGACGTCAAAGCGGCCGAATTAAGATATGCGGCAGCAAACGAAAGAATTGGCGTAGCTCAAGCAATGCGTTTCCCGTCTATTAATCTAGCGGCCATTGCCGGATTTGCCAGTGCCGATTTGAGTAATCTGTTTCTAGGAAGCTCGTATATGCAAAATGCTTCTGGTGGAATTGCGGGACCAATATTTGCATTCGGAAAAAACAAAAGAAGGGTTGAAATAAACAGACAACAAGCAGAACAGTTCAAATTTCTTTATCAACAAACCTATATCGGTGCTGTTTCTGAAGTAGAACAATCCATACAAAACGTTAGAACTTATCAAGAAGAATGGAAAGCCCGCAATAGACAAGTTCAGGCGGCTTTAATAAACTTCAAACTCTCTCATGAAAGATATGATAGCGGTTACGTTTCTTACTTAGAAGTTTTAGACGTAGAAACGAATCTTTTTAATGCACAATTAAGTCTAGCACAATTATCTGAAAGACAATTAAGCTCCATGGTTGAATTGTACAAAGCACTTGGCGGAGGGTGGAATCTCTAAGTTGCTAAGATTCTAAGTTTTTTGAAGCGAGACGTATAAAAAAACAAAAAGCACTATTTTAATAGTGCTTTTTAGTTTTAAATCATTGTCGCTTTAATCCTAAACTTAGTATCTCAGAATCTTAGCAACTTAGTATCTTAAAATTAACAAAACTCGTTAAACGCATCTTGCAAATTCTCAGCGATTAATTCCGCTGGGCGTCCTTCGATGTGGTGACGCTCTAACATGTGAACCAATTCTCCGTTTTTAAACAAAGCCATAGATGGCGAAGATGGAGGAAATGGAAACATATGTTGTCTTGCAGCATCAACAGCTTCTTTGTCTACACCTGCAAAAACAGTAATTAAATGATCTGGTTTTTTAGCATTATCCAAACTCATTTTTGCTCCCGGACGTGCATTTCTTGCAGCACACCCGCAAACAGAGTTTACAACAACTAAAGTGGTACCTTCAGCTTTGATAGCATTCTCAACAGCTTCAGCACTATGTAAATCTTGAAAACCAGCTGCTGTTAATTCAGCTTCCATTGGTTTTACCATATCTAGTGGATACATATTCTTTTGTTTTAAATTGTACTTTTTGAACTGCAAAGTTACAAAGTTTACTCGCAACTAGTTAATTTGAAGTATAAAGTTTTGTTATAGTTTAATTAATAAATCTGAATATTCGAAATTATAAATCTTTAAAATGCAATAAATCATAAGGATAATACTGGCATTCTTTTAATATTTCATCATCCAATCCTAAGACCTTCACTAACGCCGCACTTTCAAAACTCCAATAACCTGAATACACATTATGCTGACTATTATGACTATTATGCCACCCGCAATCTCTATGTCCCTGATACCAGTATTTTGTAAGATATATCTGCAGTTTAACAACAGATTCTTCTTTGTTATCATTTAAAATTATTTCTTCTAATTTTTTATATGGATGTATAAACTTAAATTTTGGAGACTGACTGCAATCTTTACAACGATAGCTAATTAAAAAATCGACAAGAGAATCTTGTAGTAAATTTTGCTGTACCAAATCTTTTAATTTTTCGAACTCGGTATCTTCAATTTCAACTGTTATTGCTAACGAAATAATCCATAACATTTGCACATATCCATTTTCTGGATTCCAAATTTTTTGCATAATTCCTATAACATCTGGCAAGAATTTTCGTATTTCAAAGATACTTTTCCCTGCAGAAAACATTGCAATCAATTTGTTGAAATGAAAAGAAAAAAGAAATACATATCCAGACCTAGCCCCTTTATCTTCTTCGCCCCTTTCATCAATAACTTTTTTCACTATTTGAGTAAATTTAATTATCCTATTATTTTCATAATTTAAAAACTCATCAAAATATTTATCATCTCTTATTTTATCTCTTATCATAAATATATTTTATGTTATATATTAAGCTTTCTGTTTTATTTTTTTATCGGGAAATTGATAATTGTATTGTTTTAAATGACTGTTTCTGCCTCTTGGCTTAAGTTTTGTCGTTAAAACGGTTGCCTTATCTTTTTCAGAAATTTCAATTGTCGAAAGATAACTGCTGCAATATTTTTTTAGAGCATTAATATTATCTACCCCAACAGAATAAATGGTCTTCTTGCCTTCATATTGTATATGAACCAGATTTGCCTTTTTTAGCTCTAGCAAATGCTTGGATATTGTTGATTGCGCCAATGGAATTAATTCCACTATTTCACCACATGTTCTTTGATCTCTTTTCCAAAGAAGAGTCATAATCTGAACTCTAGTCGGATGCCCGAGAGCTTTACAAATTTCAGCTATTACTTCTGTTTCTTCATCAAATTTTAGAGGTTTGGCCATTCTTATTAATTTACAAGTTCTTTCATCGTTAATTGTCTATCATAAGCGACATATTATGTCTTTAGACAGTAAACAAATCTAAGTACAATGCAAATCTATAACTACCCTTGAAAGTCGTTAAAGTAAAACAATAAGACATATTATTCTCGTAAGTTTCTATTTAGTCATAATAAAAACCAAGTACTTTGGGCTTTCAACTATTTTTTACGATCATAAAAGGCTACTTGCCAAATTTCTTTTGATATGGATAAGTCTCATAAATAGTATTGTCCTCATTAATTGAAAATCCCTTTGCGGCATCTTCTCTTGCTATGCCAACCAATGCGATAACTTCCTCGCGAGATTTACCTTGCTTGAGCCAGCAAATCGCTTTATAATATTTAGCATCAGAGAATTCAGGATATATTTTTAATGCTTTATCAAAAGTAGCAATTGCTTCATCCCATTTTTTAAGTTCATACTTTGCAATTCCCTGATAAAAATAAGCCGTAGGATGCTCCAACTGCTGTCTGTTTTTGTAAATATCATTCACATAATCATCCAAAAGCTTTTCTGCCTTTTCGTATTCATTTAACTGAAGATAACATAGCGCTTTATAAAAATTAAAAGAATGGTCCATAACATAGCTGTTTCCGTATAATTTTATAGCTTCATCAAAATCAACAATAGCCGCTTTGTAACTATGTGAAAAAATGCATTTCATAAAGGCACGATAAGAAAGCCAGCGTTCTTTATCATACAATACCGCTTTATCCAAATAAGGCATTCCAACTTCATACTTTTTACATTTAAAATACGGCATTGCTTTCTGTTGCCATAAATAGGCAATTGTACTGTCTTTTTTCAAACCCTCGTCAATACAATTTTGCCACTCAGACATTTCAAAAACATAATTATGCTTATAAGCACAACTGTCGAGATATTGAGTAACAATCTCATCTTGTGCTTTGTTTTTAGACACTTGTCCAAACGATAAAAGGGTAAAAAATAAACTGAATCCTAGAATAATGTTTTTCAATGGTTACGCTTTTTAGTTAGATTTATTTGAAAGAAAAATCACTCTAAATAACGCTTTAATAAATGGTATTTTTGGACACTTTAAAATAACTTTAACATCTTGAAAAAAACTCGTTTCTTCATCTAAAAATTTAAAAATCAATTTCGGATTTCCTTTTCGAAATAAGGAAGAGAAAATAGAACTTCCCCGTTCGTTATGACGATAGAGAATATCCAAAAGCAATAAATCGTAAAACCAAAACTTAGACTTTTTATGAAAGCTTTTCATTTCGAAATCTTTCTCTTGAATAAACTCCACCAAGTCCGAAGATTTTTTATCTGCGTTTTTAAAAGTATAACCTGTACTGGCTTTTGTCCAGCCACCAGCCGTACCAATATTCAAAACCCGCTTGGTGTTTTTTTTCCAAAAAGGATAGCAAGTCATCGGGATACTTCCCTTCTCTTTCTCGAGAATTTCGTAGTTTTCTGTCCCTAGTTTTTTCAGATACAGTTCAATTGCTTTTTCGTATTCTTCTTGCGGAAGGAGTTTTTCGGAAAATAAAGTATATTCAACCAAAGCCTCTGTTTTTGAAGTTGGCAAAACATACATAAATCGCGTATTTCCTTTTTGTTCAACAGAAAAATCCATGAAAGTGACTTCTTCTGGATTGAAAACTTCCTCTTTCGTTTTCACAAACCAGCCCACAAAATGCTGTTGCAAAACGGGATATTTGTTTTGCCTTTCGGCGAAAGCCTTAGTATAAATGCTATTGAAAAGATAATCGCAAGTATATCGATTCTCTTCTGTTCCAACAAAAACGTGAGTTTCCAATTCATTGATGTCGGTCACTTTTTCGTTTAAAAAAGTAATATTCGGTTGTTTTGAGATGGTTTTGAAAACAAAATCATAAAAATCTAAACCCTTGATTTTATTATATGAATAAGGTCTAAGATCCAAATCACGTTTGAAATTCTCATTGGCAAATAAGGCCGAATCCCATTTTTTTGAAATAACCGAATTCCAAACACTTTCTTCTTTCTCCCAAAAACACCAAGTTCTGTCATTGCTTTTCTTCGAATTCTTATCGAGCAGTAAAATCGACTTATCGGAGAATTTTCCAGACGAAACCATTTTGTAAACCGTCATCAGAGATGCTAGTCCTGTTCCTGTAAATATGTAGTCGAAATGTGGGATTTGTGAAGAATTCATTCTCAAAAATAAGAAAATTTACTTTTCCAGATTTTCTAATAGTGCTTTAAAATCTTTTAGTGCCATATAATTGTTGTACTGAAAGATAATTTCATTCTTATCGTTCAAAACACATAAAATAGGATATGCTATTTGGTTGTTTATCGTTCCAAGCTGTAATGCCAATTCATGAACACCAACATTATTCCCCGAAGGTTGAAATTTAAACGTGTGATTATTAAATCTAATATCTCGTTTTTCTTCTGCATTAAAATCAATAAAATAGAAATTGGAGTTTAGTTTTTCTATTATCTCTTGATTCTTGAAAGTTGTCGCTTTCATTCTTTGGCAAAACTGACACCAATCCGTATGGATAAAAACAATAATTTTTCGTTTCTGAATTTGTTGCAAGCTATCTATTTCTCCAAAAGTTCTGCTTTTTAATTGGCAAAATCCTGTTGAAGTTATCGAGAAGATGAAAATAAGTAGAGCTAGCTTTTTCATTGTTTTGTTTGCCACAGATTAAAAGGATTTGAAAAGATTGTTTCACTTCGTTTGTCTCCCTGAGCGAAGTCGAAGGGCGCTCCAATTGAAACGGGGCTTCGACTTCGCTCAGCCTGACAAAGAAAAATAATCTTTCTAAAAAAATTTAAACACATCAAGACATAGATTTTTTGCTTTTTAACCACAGATTAAAATGATTAGAAAAGATTTTTTACTTCGTTTGTCACCCTGAGTGAAGTCGAAGTGCGCTCCAATTGGAACGGGGCTTCGACTTCGCTCAGCCTGACAGACTAAAAATCTTTTTAATCCGTGTAATCTGTGCCTATAAATTTACCTAAAAGTATATCGTAATCCCAAAAATCCGCGAATAGTTTGGTTCTGTCCATAAACATAAGTGGTATCGAATGTCAATCCGTATGGATTATCTGGTGTTACTAATACTTTTCCTGCCGAATCATATTGAACATTTTTATCAAATGGGTCGTTTGTTCTTGAAATCAAAAACGGATTATTTTGTTTTGGTGTAAAGTTCAACAGGTTTTTAATTCCTCCATAAACTTCAAAATCTTTCCATCCTGAATACGTAAACTGAATGTTCTGAATGCTATACCAAGGCGAATTTGGACTTCTTGGATCGGTTTCGCTCAACAAAGGCAATTTCATCGGACTGTAAACATTTCCGGTATAATCCATGGATAAATTCCAAGGTTGAATTTTGTATGAAACACTCCAAGTTCCGGTGAAATTCTCAGTCAAAAAAGGTCTTTCCGAAATTCCGTTTTCGACATTTTTGTTGTCTAAAACCGTTGCTCCAACAATAAATTTTAATCCAGAAGGAAAATTAAGATCGACATTTGTACTGATTCCTTGGCTTATTGCATAACCATCAATATTGTCGTAGATAATTTCGTTTGGATTGGTTTCGTAATCTGAAATGATCTTATTGCTGAATCTAGTATAAAAAGCTGTCGTTTCAATTCCCATAAACGTTCCATTTCCGAAATTGATTTTCTGAATATAATTCAAATTGACATTTACAGATTGTTCTGGTTTCAAATCATTTTTGATAATAACATCTCTTGAACCCGTCAACGCCGCATGATCTTCGGTAAACAAATTCACAACTCTAAAACCCGTTCCAGCATTTAATCTAAAAATGGTGTTTTCGCTTGCCTTAAATCTGTACGCAAATCTTGGCGTAAAAATAGAGCCATGAATAGAGTTATAATCGTAACGCATTCCTAACAAAACCTGACTTTTTGGAGAAAAAGTAATTTCGTCTTGAACAAAAATTCCTGGAAGCCAAGTATTTTCAGCCTCTTTGGTTGCAGTCGTGTTATCGTCATAGTAGGTATATCGGCTTGCGATTCCTGCTAATAAATCGTTTCGTCCGATTTTTTTATCCCAAGTCAGCTGTAAAAATCCAATTTTCTGATTGGCAATATAAGATGTTGTCCCGTAACGGCTGTCCTGATAATGAACATTTCCAGAGAAGGAAAGCATCAATTTTTCTTCAAACGGCAATTGGTAACTTCCAATTAATTCGGCTCTTTTGGTGTAAATGCTTTCGCCGTAAATTTCATCTCCGCCACGGTATTTTTTCTCCCAACGAATGTCTCCTCCCCAACGATCTTCATACATTCCTCGTGCTGCAATGGTAAATAATCGATTATTATTTCGTTTAAAACTCCATTTATTAAAAACCGAAATACGTTCAGAAAGCGTAACATCGGTAAAATTATCTTTGTCTTTATCTATAACCTGATCGTAGTTGAAGTAATTAATTCCGATAAGCGAAATCGCTTTTTTTCCAACATTAAATTTCGTTCCTAAATCGAGATTGCTTTCAAAATAAGAAGTTGTAAAATAATCAGCAGAAAAAGTCGGTGCATTCGTTGGATTTTTAGTGATAATATTAATCAAGCCACCAACGGCTTCACTCCCATAAAGAGACGAAGCTGGACCTTTTACGATCTCGATTCGTTCCACCAAAGAATTCGGAATTCCAGACAAACCATAAACTGTCGAAAGACTGCTTACAATTGGCATTCCATCTATCATAACCAAAGTATAGGGACCTTCCAATCCGTTTATATGAATATCTCCCGTATTACAAACTCCACAATTGAGCTGTGGGCGAACACCATTTATATTCTGAAGCGCATCGTAAATACTTGGGGTTGGGTTTTTCTTAAAGAAAGTTGGCGAATATACCTCAACGGGAACGGCACTTTCTAATCGTTTTACAGGTTTTAAAGTTCCCGAAACTACCACTTCGTTCAATTCATTTTGATCTTCTTCTAATTCAAAATCCAAATTCAGATTTTCATTTTCTAAAACTGAAATTCTTTGCGTTATGGGTTTGAACCCTGTTGAGATTACATTTATTTTATATGTCCCGCTAGGAATATTTTCTAATTTATAAAGTCCTAAAGAATCGGTTTGTGTTCTAAAGTTTGTATTTAATAAACGAATGGTAATTTCCTGACCAATAGGAAGTATACTTTCTACTTTTCCAGTAATATTTTGAGAGAAAATGCTTTGAGTTGAAATTATTAATATTGTCAAAAATAAATATTTCATTGTTGTAAAATTAAATTTAGACAAAACTAAAAATTATATTTGACAAACATTCATCCTTAAAACAAAAATTTTCAAACTGATTGAGTTCAATATGTTACATTTTCCATTTTAAGAATCGCAAGCATTTTTTTTAATCTCGCAAAGACGCTAAGTCACAAAGCTTTTTTATAAACTTGGCGACTCTGCGACTTTGCGAGAGAATTTTGCGCATACATTAAAAATCTTCGTCAATAAGCTCTTTATTAATGATCGCTCCAGCAAAAGAACCCGTAGAAACCGCAATTGCTACAGATCGCATTTGTGTTGTGCAATCTCCGCTAGCAAAAACTCCAGCAATATTTGTTTTCTGCATGCCATCTACTTTTAACAAACCTTGTTCGCTACTATCGCATCCCAAAGTTGCAGGAATTGGACAATGTTGCTCAAAAGACGGTCTGGCATAAATCGCTTTAACCTCAACCTTTTCTCCGTTCTTAAAAATGATCTTTTTAATATAACCTTCCTTATGATCAAAAGAATCTATTTCTTCTTCGAAAATCTGAACGCCATGATTTTTAATAATTTGTGTTTGTTCTAAACTCAATTCCGACTTTCCGTTGGTGCATAATCTCATGTCTTTTGTCCAATTGGAGATTAGTTTAGCATATTCAAATCCCATTTCACCATTGACAATAATAGCAGTTTTTTCATTTTTTACTTCATAGCCATGACAATACGGACAATGCAAAACCGAAATTCCCCAACAAGCTGCAAAGCCTTCAATTTTAGGAAGCAAATCTTTGACTCCCGTTGCAAACAATACTTTTCTCGCTGTAAAGATTTCTCCTGATTCGGTTATGATCTCGAAACCGCCTTCTGTTTTAAGTGCTTTTATCGCAAGTCCATTGTAAAATTGAACGGTTTTATAAATCTCGACTTGTAATTTGGCTTTCGCCGAAATAACTGTTGGCTTCTCGCCATCTTGAGTAATAAAATTATGAGAATGCGGTGTCTGTCTGTTGCAAGGCAAACCGCTGTCAATAACCAAAACCTGACGCAAGGAACGTCCTAAACTCATTGCAGCAGATAATCCGCTATAACTGCCACCAACGATAATCACTTCAAAATGCTTCTGTTCCATATTTCTATTTTTAATGATTTTGTTTTCTATGTAATTTGTAATTGATTAAATGTCCGATGATCATTCCGATTCCTCCAAAATAGATCAGATCAAGATGAATTTCGAAAAAGAGTTCAGTCAAAATACTAATCCAAATCAGCGCCATTGAAACAACCAAAATTGACGAGACCAAGAGAGCTGATTTTTTTATAATTTTGAGAATTGCAAATAAACCTATCGAAGCAAATAGTAAATCTATAATTGGGTTGTGACTCAAGCCTAAAGGGAGAATCGTTAAAAGAGGAAAAATCAAACAATGCACCAGACAAATGGTAGCGCTCGAAATTCCTAAAATATCGTAAAAGGATGTGCTTATTTTCTTCATTATGTGTACTTTTGCTTAATGCAATTTTGTTGCAAATATATACAATTTTATCAATTGCAACATTGTTGCGTTTAAATTTTAATTCCGTAAAAAATGAAGACTACACGTAATACCGCAGCAAAGACAGCTGTTTTAGAGGTGTTTGAGAAATCTAAAACGGCTCTTTCGCATACCGAAATTCAGAAACAATTGAATGATTTGTGCGATCGCGTTACCATTTACAGAATTTTGGACCGTTTGATTAATGAAGATTTAATTCATAAAATTTCGAATTTGGATGGAACGGTAAAGTATGCCAAATGCAATCATTCGCATCAGCGTGTACACATTCACAACCATGCTCACTTTAGTTGCGAGAATTGTCATGAGATTACTTGCCTTGAGACTGTAAAGCCGAGTTACATTATGCCACACAATTATAAAGTGAACGAAATCAATTTTACGTTATCCGGATTATGTCCGAATTGTTTAAATTCTAACATTTAACTTTTAGACTCGTCTAAAAATATTGTTTCGCGAATATAATTTTTCTCTATATTTGTGAAAACAATACTTTTACAATGACCAAATCTTTAGAAGAAGTCCACGAATCGGTTTCTACAGAAAACAAAAAAAAAGGTTTTAGAAAAATTTTAGCCTTCTTAGGCCCTGCATATTTAGTAAGCGTTGGCTACATGGATCCAGGAAACTGGGCGACTGACATTGCCGGCGGAAGCCAATTTGGATACACTTTGGTTTGGGTTTTATTAATGAGCAATTTAATGGCGTTGCTTTTACAGAGTTTAAGTGCGCGCCTCGGAATTGTAACACAGCGCGACCTCGCGCAAGCCTCTCGAGAAACCTATTCCAAATACATCAACTACATTTTATATTTCTTAGCTGAGATTGCAATTGCTGCCTGCGACCTTGCAGAAGTTCTCGGAATGGCAATAGGAATTAATCTGCTTTTCGGAATTCCGTTGCTTGAAGCCGTTCTAATTACCGTTTTAGATACCTTTTTACTGCTTTTCCTGATCAATAAAGGAATTCGCAAGATGGAAGCCTTCATTATCGCTTTGGTTGCCATAATTGGCTTCTCTTTTATTTTCGAAATGATTTTTGCAGAACCAGAAATGGGCAAAGTTTTACAAGGACTTATTCCCTCCATTCCAAATTCAGCTGCTTTATATATTGCAATCGGAATTATCGGTGCAACTGTAATGCCTCACAACCTGTACTTGCATTCGTCTTTAGTGCAAACTAGAAAATTTGATCGAACTCCTGCTGGAATCAAGCAAGCTTTAAAATATAACTTTATAGATTCTACTATCGCTTTAAATCTTGCTTTCTTTGTAAATGCGGCTATTTTAATTCTGGCAGCAGCCACTTTCCATAAAAACGGAATGTATGAAGTGGCCGAAATTCAAGACGCGCACAAATTTTTAGAACCACTACTGGGAACAAAATGGGCACCAGCTTTATTTGCTATTGCGCTAATTGCTGCCGGACAAAGTTCGACCGTAACAGGAACACTTGCTGGACAAATTGTAATGGAAGGGTATTTGCATTTTAGAATTCAGCCTTGGGTACGAAGAATCATTACACGTTTAATTGCCATTATTCCTGCCGTAATCGTGATTTTGATTTATGGCGAAAGCGTAACAGGAAAACTTTTAATTCTTAGTCAGGTTATTTTGAGTTTGCAATTGGGTTTTGCTATTATTCCGCTTATCCATTTTGTGAGTGATAAATCGAAAATGAATGGTTTTCATATTTCTAGAACGACTCAAGTTGTTTCTTGGATTATTGCCACGATCATTGTTTCTCTAAACGCGAAATTGGTTTATGACGAAATTACTTCATGGTTAGCAAGCTCCAATCATCCAATGGTTCTTTGGTTTACGGTTGTTCCATTAGCTATAGCATTCTCCGCTCTATTGCTGTATATCATATTCAAACCATTTATTGCCAAATTCAAATCAAAAACTATAAATCATTCGCCGCATAACCTTAAATTGAAGTTTTCGCCAAGAGAAAGCCAAAGCATCAAAAACATTGCAGTCTCTGTAGATTTCTCACATGCCGATGAAGCTGCTTTGAACAAAGCCTTCGAATTGGGTGGCATTGACACAGAATATACCCTCATTCACATTGTAGAAACGGTCGGAGCCTTAATGTATGGCGTTCATGTTCACGATCATGAAACCACAATCGATGAGAAATTATTGCTGAAATACAAGGACATGCTTTCAGACAAAGGATTCAAGATCAAAACAGAACTTGGTTTTGGAAAACCAAACAAAGTAATTCCGAAAATTATAAACGAAGGAAATTTTGACATTCTTGTCATGGGAACCCACGGCCACACTGGATTGAAAGATATTCTTTTTGGCACAACAGTAGATAAATTGAGACATAAAATTTCAATACCTTTGTTGATTGTTAAATAAAGTTTCTAAGATGCTAAGCTACTAAGATTCTAAGGTTTTTATTAAAAAGCCTGAAAAGAAAACTTAGAACCTCAGCATCTTAGAAACTTAGAAGCTTAAAAAAATGACATTTTCAGAAGAAAATTACCTTAAATCGATCTATCACTTGACAGCAGCTTTAGAAACTGAAGTGAGCACAAATGCTATTGCCGAAATTATGGAAACGAAAGCTTCCTCTGTAACCGATATGCTTAAAAAGTTAGCAGAGAAAGATTTAGTAAATTATAAAAAATACCAAGGGGTTTCTTTAACTGAAAACGGAAAACTGGCTGCCAAAATGATTGTGAGAAAACATCGTCTTTGGGAAGTTTTTCTGGTAGAGAAACTTAATTTCAGCTGGGATGAAGTTCATGATATTGCAGAACAATTGGAACACATCAAATCGGAACAATTGATTAATCGCTTAGATGATTTTTTAGGAAATCCAACTGAAGATCCACATGGTGATCCAATTCCTGATGCGAATGGAAGAATCATTAAAATCGAAAAACACCTTTTATCAGAGCTTGAAGAGAATCAAACCGGAGTTTGTGTTGGTGTAAAAGATACATCGTCAGAGTTCTTAAAATATCTGGATAAGCAAGGAATTGCTTTGGGTTCTAAAATTGAATTTTTATCTAAAGAATCTTTTGATTTATCGGTTAAAATCAAAGTGAATGATAGAGAATTATCTATTTCTAATAAAATTGCTTCTAATTTGTTTGTGAAGCTGGTTTAGTTCTTATTTCGCAGAGATTCACAAAGAAGTTTCACAGAGATACGCTAAGAGTTTGAACAAGGTTTTTTCTGTCAGGCTGAGCGAAGTCGAAGCCCCCGCAAAGTGATTCTGCAAACGTAGGCTTCGACTTCGCTCAGCCTGACAAATTAGTTATTATTAAACAATCCCCTTCTCAATCATTTCCAACATTACTGGCGAAGCATTTTTAAACGTTGGTGGCTGTTCTATAATGCTTCCTGCGTTCTTCTTATTTACTTTAAACGTAACATCGTCTTCTGTTGTAAATAAAAGCGCCGTTAAAAAAGGATTTTTGATGTGTGTGCCTAAAATCAATAAGGCTTCGTCTAAAGTATGAATGCTTTCAATTTCTTCTGTTTTATATCTAAAAGTCAGAGAAATTGAAAATGTATTATCTTCATTCAAAACCAATCTGAAATAAACATTTTTGAGTTCTGTATCGCCCATCGTTTTGGCCAAGGTCAGTTTGGCGAAAGTTCCGCTTTGGATGCTTTCTTTAACTCGTTCACAAAAAAGGGCAAATATTGGTTCGTACATTTTTTTAAGTTGCTAAGGTTCTGAGATGCTAAGATTCTAAGTTTTCAAACTTTGTCTAGTGTTTTACCGCAAAGTTGCACAAAGACTTCGCAAAGTTACGCAAAGATTTATATAATTTTTTTCTTTGTGAATCTCTGTGAAGTCTTTGTGTAACTTTGTGAAATAACTTATTTTCCTGTAAATTCAGCTTTACGTTTTTCTAAGAATGCTGTGGTTCCTTCTTTAAAATCCTCGGTTCCAAAACATTCTCCGAATGATTTTATTTCAGTATCAAAACCATTTTTACCGTCTTTAAAGTTGGCATTAATTGCTTTGATTGCTTTTCCAATTGCGAATGGTGCATTTTTGATAATTTTCTGAGCGATTACATTTGTAAATGACAGAAGTTCTTCTTGAGGCACAACATGATTTACTAAACCGTAATCTTTTGCTTGTTCAGCAGTAATCATAGCTGCGGTCATAATCATTTCCATTGCACGGCCTTTTCCAACTAATTGCGGTAAACGCTGTGTTCCACCATAACCAGGAATTAATCCTAAAGTTACTTCTGGAAGTCCCATTTTTGAATTGTCCGAAGCAACTCTAAAATGACAGGCCATTGCCAATTCTAATCCGCCACCAAGAGCAAAACCATTAACGGCTGCAATAACTGGCTTTTTAAGGTTTTCGATGAAATCAAACAAAGACTCCTGTCCTTCAGCAGCTAGTTGTGCGCCTTCAACAGTGGTATAATTTGCAAATTCCGAAATATCTGCTCCAGCAACAAAGGCTTTCTCTCCGCTTCCGGTTAAAATAATAATACGAACATCATCATTTTTAGATAATGATTGAATAGCATTACTCAAATCACTAATGGTTGCTTTGTTTAAAGCATTTAATTTAGTTGGTCTGTTAATAGTGATGGTAGCAACTTTTTCTACAATTGAAATTAAGATATTTTCGTAATCCATGACGCTATATTTTATGAGTTGGTGATAGGGAGAGAAACCGTAAATGTTGTTCCTTTTCCGTAAGTTGACTCAAAGGTAATTGTTCCTTTGTAATTTTCGATAATGTTTTTGATAATTCCGAGTCCAAGTCCCATACCGCTGGTTTTGGTAGTAAATTTTGGTTCGAAAATTCTTCCGATATCTTGTTTCTGAATACCGATTCCGTTGTCTTTTACAGCAATTTCAACATCGTTATTTCGCCTTTTTACGGAAACTACTATCGATTTCTGGAATTGACTTTCTGGAATAGCCTGAGTAGCATTTTTAACTAAGTTGGTAATTACACGAATCAATTGCGTACGATCCATTTTGGAAATGATTTCTTCTTCTTCTTTTTCAAAAGAAATATAATCTTCGTTGAAGATATCCAAAGCCAATTCGACAACCTCAACTACATTCAGCGTTTCATTTTGCTGTGCTGGCATCGAAGCAAAGTTCGAAAATGCCGAAGCCACCGCCGTCATGGTATCTATCTGCTGAATTAAAGTTTCGGAGTAATCATTCATTTTCTGCTTCACATCTGGAGCAGCAGGATCAAATTTTCTTTGGAAACTTTGAACCGTCAAACGCATCGGCGTAAGCGGATTTTTAATTTCGTGCGCGACCTGTTTCGCCATTTCACGCCAAGCTTCTTCACGTTCGCTTTGTGCTAGTTTGATAGCACTGGTTTCCAATTTGTCCACCATTCCGTTGTAAGCTCTAATCAAGAAATTAACTTCTTTACTGTTGGCTTCTAGAACAATTTTTTCGTTCTTCTGATCCAGATTAGTCTCTTCTAGTCTCTCAGAAATCGTTTTTAGTGATTTCGTGATATACGTTGAAAGGAAATACGCCAGTGCAAAAGCAACAATCAGCATAAAAGAATACACCTGGCTCAGACGAATTAGGAAAGTATTCAATTCGTTATCATAATAACCATCGTCTTCTAAATAAGGAAGATTCAGGATTCCGAGCGGTTTGAATTTTTCGTCTTTAATTAAACTGTATGAAGAGCGGTTTTTGACTCCATCGATAGTTTTAATATCCACAAAACGTTTTTCGATGGAAGAACGAACCAGTTTAAGAATGTATTCTGGAATTGGAGGTGCAATTTTATCTACAGCAAAAGATTCTTTAGATGACTTTAAAAGTTTTCCATCCAAACTGTAAATGTTGATTTCAATTTTATGAATCTGCGCTAACTCGTGGATTTTATCTTTAAAAATTAAATCTAAATTCTGAGTTTTTAGCGGATAAGTTGTAGTTGCCAGAACATAATTAATGTGCTCTTTTACCGCATTTTCTTTTCGTTCTAAACGTTCCTGATGGTATTCTTTGGCCTCAGTTTTAAATTGAATAATTGAAATTGAAGCCAGTAAAAAAGATGCCACAACAATCAATACAATCATCGACAGGAAAATCCTGGTACGAAGGGATAGCATTGTCATTTTGAAGTTGTTCAGCATTTGTTTAGTTTTTTCGCCACCAATTTCACGAATTTACACGAATTAATTTTTATGTTTTTTGCCACAGATTAAAAGGATTATGAGGATTAAAAAAAATCATTTAAATCCTTTTAATCTGTGGCAAAAAAAGAATTAGTGAAATTTGCGACAAACTCTTTTTATTTTTTTTCTCGTATACGTTTGTAAAATCGAAATCCCAGCATAATTAAAACCGAGAATAAAATGATTCCGATTACGCCGAAAATCCAGTTGATGGCACTTTTTAAAACTACTAAAAAGACAACCGCAAATAGAATAATGGTTGCACCTTCATTCCATAAACGCATAAAATTATTGGTATATTTTACCTCATCGTTTTGCAGCTGTTTAAAAATCTGATGACATTTTCCGTGATATAAATATAAAAGAAAAACGAAACATAATTTTACGTGCATCCATGGCATTTTGATCCAAACGCTTCCTGCATCTGTAAAAAACAACATCCAAAAAGCAAAAATACTCGCCAAAACCGCCGATGGCCATGTAATAATATACCACAAACGGTAGGCCATTATTTTGTATTGCGCCTGTAAAATCTCTTTTTCTGGCGAAGGTTTTTCATTGGCTTCAATTTGATAAACAAACAAACGCACAATATAAAACAAACCCGCAAACCAAGTGATCACAAAAATGAGGTGCAGTGATTTTAAGTAATTATAGTATTCCATTATTTTCGGTTTAAAGTTTCAGGTTTAAAGTTTCAAGTTATCAACTTTGAGAAAAACTTGAAACCTGAAACTTGAAACTAAATATTATTTCGCCCAATCATTAATCCAGTTAGAAACCGTCTTACACCATTCGTCGTCGTCATTCAAACAAGGAATTGCTAAGAACTCTTCTCCTCCATTTGCTTCAAAATCTTCTTTGGCGCGCATGGCGATTTCTTCTAAAGTCTCTAAACAATCTGAAACGAAAGCTGGTGTAACAACTGCCAATTTCTTGATTCCTTTTGCTGGCATGTTATCAATTTCAACATCGGTATAAGGTTCCAACCATTTATCTCCCGCTAAACGTGATTGAAATGTCAGACTGTATTTATCTTCAGGAAGCCCTAATAATTTTACAACTTGTTTCGTTGTTTCGTAACATTGGTGACGATAACAAAACTCGTGCGCTGGAGATGGCGTGTTGCAACAAGAACCGTCAATTTTACAATGCGATTTAGTTACATCCGTTTTGCGAATATGACGCTCTGGAATTCCGTGGTAAGAAAACAATAAATGATCGTAATCAAAACCAACTAAATGTTTCTGGATTGAATCGGCTAAATTCTTGATATAATCCGGTTTGTTGTAAAATGCCGGAACATCTGTAAACTTCATGTGTGGGAATTTCTTCTTACGAATTTCTTCTGCTTTCACTAAAATAGTCAAAGTAGAAGCCATCGCATATTGCGGATATAATGGAAAAAGCATTACATCTGTAACTCCTTTATCGCTCAATTCTTGAAGTCCTTTTTCAATAGTCATGCTTCCATATCGCATTGCTAAAGAAACTGGAACATTTACTAAAGGCTGTACTTTTTTCTGCATTCTTTCTGAAAGAACAACTAACGGTGAACCTTCTTCCCACCAGATTTTTGCGTAAGCGTGCGCAGATTCTTCTGGTCTTTTTCTTAAAATAATACCTCGAACTAATAATGCTCTCAATAAATACGGAACGTCAATCACGTATTTATCCATTAAAAATTCATCTAAATATGGTTTTACATCTTTTGGAGTTGGACTTTCTGGAGATCCAAGATTTACTAATAATACGCCTTTCATTATTATTTTTTTGCATTAGGCTTTAAGCATTAGGCTTTAAGCTTTTATTTGTTTTTAAAAATTTCGTCAAAAGTAGAACTTGCTACTTTTTGGAAATATGATAATTATTACTTTTTAATTATGTCTTTATTTATAAAATTGATTTCACTCGCAAATTCGGGAAATTTAGCAGCTATTTTTTTTGTACCAATTCGTGAATTCGTGGCGAAAAAAAAATTAAACATTCGCATTAATCGACATTAAATACTTCTTTGGAGTCGTGGCAAACTTTTTCTTAAATGCCGCAATAAAGTGACTTCCTGTACTGTAACCTATTTTCAAACCTACTTCGTTTACATTATAAGATCCGCTGTCTAAAAGTTTTCGGGCGAAATCCATTTTGTAATCAAAAAGGAAACCGTATACCGTGTCACCGTAAATTTGTTTGAAACCCATTTTAAGTTTCTTCAAATTCAAACCAATTTCATCGGCCAATTCTTGTAATCCCGGCGGTTCGGCCATATTAGCGATAATAATTTCTTTAGCTTTTCTGATTTTCAGAACGTTGTCTTCATCAATTAAAAACGGACATTGTTCTGCATTTGGATCTTCAGTTCTATTAAAATACAAACTCAATAATTCATATCCTTTTCCTTTATAATAAAGGTTTTTTATAGACGGATGTAGATTATAATGAAACAACTGACTCAAAACAATCGCCATTGACGGACTGATATTTCCTTCGTTATAATACTTTTTATCCTTATTGTCTGGACTTAGAAAAGTAATATAATCGGCTTCAGCAGAAAATAACGCGTGAAATTTTTTAATCGATACAATTACCGAAATCGCCCAAGAGTTTGGAGCCAATTCTAAATTTAGCGGTAATTCTTTCTGCGGATTGTATAAAAGCAATGATTTTTCTTCTTTCAATTCTAAAGCATAATTGCCTTGATTGAACAAGAATTTTGCATTTCCTTTTATCCCGAAGTGAAACTGTATCAGGCCAGTACCTATTATTTCATGCTGTGCATAAAATGGCTCCAGACCGTCATTTTGAAAACGGATCAGCGTAAAGTCGTCTTCAATTTTTATAATTTCTTGAGAACCCATAGCGATATTTTTTTGAAACAAAAATCGAAACAAACTCAAAATGTTATTTAGAACGACTCTAAACTAATCACTTCAAAGGAGTTGATTTTGCTACAAAAGTAGTCCTTTTTACTCAAAAACACCTATTTAGGTTCAAAAAAACATACAGCGACATAAAAAGTACTTTTAGCGTTATTTTTATCGATGGTATAGTAATAATTTTGTTGCACTTTTATGAAAGTGAATTTATGGAAAACAATAACGTACCGAAACACCTTTATTTTTACTCAGTTGGTCTGAGTTATAAAAAAGCTGATGCTGAGGTTAGAGGTCAATTTAGTTTGGATGCCGTTGCGAAAACGCGATTGCTGGAACAGGCTAAAAACGATGGAATAGAAAGTTTACTGGTTACTTCAACTTGCAACAGAACCGAAATCTACGGTTTTGCCGAACACCCATTTCAATTAATAAAACTTATCTGCGACAACAGCAACGGTTCTGTTGATGCTTTTCAAAAAGTTGGTTTCGTTTACAAAAATCAGGAAGCAATTAATCATATGTTTCGCGTAGGAACTGGTTTAGACAGTCAGATCTTAGGCGATTTTGAAATTATATCTCAAATAAAAACCAGTTTTACACATTCAAAATCAATGGGATTAGCCAATGCTTTTATGGAAAGATTGGTCAATGCGGTAATTCAGGCAAGCAAAAGAATTAAAACGGAAACAGAAATTAGTTCTGGTGCTACTTCGGTTTCTTTTGCATCTGTACAATATATTTTGAAGAATGTTGAAGATATCAGCAACAAAAACATTTTACTTTTTGGAACTGGAAAAATCGGGAGAAATACGTGTGAGAATTTAGTAAAACATACTAAAAACGAACACATTACTTTAATCAACCGTACTAAAGATAAAGCAGAAAAATTAGCAGGAAAATTAAATCTAATTGTTAAAGATTACTCTGAATTACACTTAGAACTTCAAAAAGCCGATGTTGTCGTTGTGGCAACAGGCGCGCAAAACCCAACAGTTGACAAAGCGATTTTGAATCTTAAAAAACCTTTGTTGATTCTGGATTTGTCGATTCCGAAAAACGTGAATGAAAACGTAGAAGAATTAGAATGTGTAACTTTAATCCACATGGATTATCTGTCTCAATTGACAGATGAAACTCTAGAAAACAGAAAATTACACATTCCAGCAGCTGAAGCCATCATCGAAGAAATCAAAGAAGAATTTGTTACTTGGATGAAAGGCAGAAAATTTGCTCCAACAATCAATGCTTTAAAAGAGAAATTAAACGCTATCAAAGCTTCGGAACTAGATTTTCAAAGCAAAAAAATTGCCGATTTTAATGAGGCGCAAGCTGAAATCATCAGTAACAGAATCATTCAAAAAATCACTACACATTTCGCAAATCATTTAAAAGACGACGATACCATGGTTGATGAAAGCATCGAATGGATCGAAAAAGTCTTCAAAATAAAAGCATCTTAGTTTTTAATTTAAACCATTAAGATATTAAGAAAGTTAAGATTTGAGCAGTAATACTTAATAAATATTAAACCATTAAGATATTAAGGAAATTAAGTCCAAGCTTTGTCAAGAGAATTAAGCCAAACTATTCTTGAACACAAAGCTTAATTAACTTAATATCTTAATGGTAAATAATAAGTTCTATGACAAAAAAAGAGGTAACGCAATTGGCTTATGAAATTACAGGTTTTGCTATAAAAGTGCACAAAGCTTTAGGACCTGGACTTTTAGAAAGTATATATGAAAAGTGCCTTAAATATGAATTAGAACGAAACGGATACGATGTAAAACAACAATTAGTTGTTAAAATTGATTATTATGATCTTGAATTTGAATCAGATTTAAGAATTGATTTACTTGTAAATGATTGTGTAGTTGTGGAATTAAAAGCTATAGAAAATTTATTGCCCATTCACGAAGCCCAATTATTAACTTATATGAAATTATTAGAAAGACCTCAAGGGTTACTGATAAATTTCAACACGACAAACATAACAAAATCAATGAAACCTCTTGTAAATGATCATTTTGCAAGATTAATAGATTAAATTTAACCATTAAGATATTAAGAAAGTTAAGCTTAATTTTCTTGACAAAGATTGACTTAATTCTCTTAATGCCTTAATGGTAAAATAAAAAAACATGGCTGAAAAAACAATCAGAATTGGAACGCGTGACAGCGAATTAGCACTTTGGCAAGCACATACTGTCGAGAAAAAACTAAACGACTTAGGTTATAAAACCTCGATTGTTGCGGTTAAATCTCAAGGCGACATTATTCTGGATAAACCTCTTTACGAATTAGGGATTACAGGAATTTTTACCAAAACGCTTGACATTGCTATGATCAATGGCGATGTTGACATTGCTGTACACTCTATGAAAGATGTTCCAACGGCTTTACCAAAAGGTATCGTTCAAGGTGCTGTTTTGCCAAGAGCGAATGTTCTGGACATTTTAGTTCATAAAGGAAATCCTGATTTTACAAATCCAAGCACCATTGCAACAGGAAGTTTGCGTCGCCAAGCCCAATGGTTCAATAAATACCCAAATCATACGGTTGTTGATTTACGAGGAAATGTGAATACCCGTATGCAGAAATTGCAAGACAATGATTGGGACGGAGCTGTTTTTGCAGCTGCAGGTTTAGAGCGCATTAACTTAAAACCTGAAAATTACATCAACTTAGATTGGATGATTCCTGCTCCAGCACAAGGCGCAATGCTTGTCGTGGGAATGGAAAATGACAATTATACATTAGATGCCCTTTCGCAGTTAAATGATATCGAAACTGAAATTTGCACCTATATCGAACGCCAGTTTTTGAGAACGCTTGAGGGCGGATGTACTGCCCCAATTGGTGCTCTAGTAACTTATAATGAAGATGAAGATACTTTGCATTTTCAAGGTGTTTTACTTTCTATTGACGGAAAACAAAAACTAGAAATCAACAAAACGGTTGATATTTCAGAATGGAAAAAATTAGGTTTTAATTCTGCTCAGGAAATTTTGAATAATGGCGGAACGGAATTAATGAAACAGATTAAAGAATCTCTGAAAAAATAATGGCAAATCCAATTCAGATACTATCCACTAAAATATTATCCCCTCTTCATAAACAAGAGCTGATGAAATATGGCGTAGAATTAATAGAAGCCGATTTCATTAAAACCGAAAACAAACCCTTCGAATTAAAAGACCTCAACGAAAGCCTGATTTTTACAAGTCAGAATGCTGTTCATAGTGTTTTATCAGACCCAAAATCCGAAGAACTAAAAAAGAAAAACGTGTACTGCGTGGGTCTTAAGACCAAAACGCTTTTAAGCGATAATGGTTTTAATGTAGTGGCTTATACCGGTTATGCATCAGATTTAGCCGAAATTATTACTCTGATTTATGCGAATGAGAGCTACACTTTTTTTAGCGGAAATCTTAGAAGAGACACTTTGCCTGAAGCTTTCAAAGAAAACGGAATTAAATTCAATGAAATTCAGGTTTACGAAACCACACTTCAGCCACAGAAAATAAAAGCAAATCCTGAAGCGATTTTGTTTTTTAGTCCGTCTGGAGTCAAAAGTTATCTGAAACATAATACCATCAATAAACAAATCTGCTTTTGCATTGGTGATACTACCGCAGAAGCTTTATCAAAAATCACAAAAAACATCATCATTGCAGATCAGCCCACAATTGAAGATGTGATTGAAGATGTAATTCACGAATACAAATAAATTAAAGCAATAAGCTTTAGGCAGTAAGCCGTAAGCAAAAAAATCATAGTTAAAAACAAGCTTAAAGCCTAAAGCTTAAAGCCTAAAGCAAGAAAAAATGTTAAAAAACGACCTATTTTTAAGAGCATTAAAAGGAGAAACTGTGCAACGTCCGCCAGTATGGATGATGCGTCAGGCAGGAAGATATTTACCTGAATTTAGAGAACTTCGTGATAAATATGATTTTTTTACGCGTTGTGAAACTCCAGAATTAGCTGCTGAAATTACAGTTCAACCTATCCGAAGAATCGCTCCAGATGCAGCTATTTTATTTTCGGATATTTTAGTGGTTCCACGTGCTATGGGAATTCATGTAGAATTAAAAGACAATTTGGGACCAATAATTCCAAATCCGATTCGTTCTTTGGCAGATGTGCATAAAGTTTACGTTCCAGATGTAAATGAGACTTTAGGCTACGTTTTTGACGCTGTGAAATTGACTAAGGAAATGTTGAATGATGAAGTTCCGTTAATTGGTTTTGCTGGTTCTCCTTGGACAATTTTCTGTTATGCTGTTGAAGGAAAAGGTTCTAAAAGTTTCGATACTGCAAAAGGATTCTGTTTCTCCAACCCAGCTGCAGCACACACTTTATTGCAAAAAATTACCGATACCACTATTTTATACTTAAAAGAAAAAGTAAAATCGGGAGTAAATGCTGTTCAGATTTTTGATTCTTGGGGAGGAATGCTTTCTCCGGTTGACTATCAGGAATTTTCTTGGAAATACATTAACCAGATTGTTGACGCTTTAGCAGATATTACACCAGTTATTGTTTTCGGAAAAGGATGCTGGTTTGCTCTTGGTGAAATGGGTAAAAGTAAAGCTTCTGCATTAGGAGTTGACTGGACTTGTTCGGCTAGAAATGCTCGTTATTTGTCTGGCGGAAATATTACTTTACAAGGGAATTTTGATCCGTCAAGATTACTTTCTCCAATTCCGACTATCAAGAAAATGGTTCATGAAATGATCGATGAGTTCGGAAAAGATAAATATATCGTAAATTTAGGTCACGGAATTTTACCAAATATACCTGTAGATCATGCCAAAGCGTTTATTGACGCGGTTAAGGAATACGGGAATTAAGTGTTCAGTTTTCAGTCGCAGTTTTCAGATTTTACTGCGACTGAAAACTGCGACTGAAAACTAGAAAAATGCTAAACAAAGGTTTAAGAGACGAAGAAAAAATCAGAATTGACAATGTTCTAAAGACATTGCGAACACTCATTTTTGTGCCTTATCCTTTGAGTCATTTACAAAAATCAGATATCGAAAATCATTTAAAAGAGTTTGGACTAAATATCCAAACATTAATCGATTACTCCAACGAAGAATTAATTACCTTATTAGCCCGTCTTCATTTTGATTGGGATCAATTAGAACAATTTGCTGATATTTTAATAGAATTCTCAAAAGAAGAAAACCATAATTTTACAGCTAAAGCTTTGGCAGTTTATCAATATATTCAGCAGGAAAGCAAGGTTTTTTCTTTTGGGATAAACAATAAAATCGCTTTGTTAAAATTTAAATGAGTTATTTAGAAAAAATTTTAAACGATATTGCTGATTTTAATTTTGAAAAATTGAATCCATTATATCAAGGTTTTTTTGTAATGGTATTTTTTGCGGTATTTGCTAGTACTTGTTCTTATTTTTCAAATGAAGCCAAAATTAGTAAAGACGCATATAAAGAAATGTTTCATAAAAATTTTTCTGGGATAATTGTGAAAAAATTTTTAGATAAACATAACCATATGTCTCAAAAATTTATTCTAAAAGATTCGACTCCAATATATGTTTATCCTGTTCTTTGGGAAAAAGCTGAAATAGGAGATTCGCTATTTAAAAAAGTAAATTCAAGATTTGTAAAAATCTTTAAAAAAGACACTACAATAGTAATTGATATGAATGTTGCATTCAAGTATCACGATACTATACCAGAAAATGAAAATTAAGACATGAAAGACCAATTTTACAACTACATACAACAATTACAAGACCAAATCTGTGCAGGATTAGAAGCTGTTGACGGAACGACAAAATTCCGTGAAGACTTATGGAAACGTCCTGAAGGCGGCGGAGGAAGAACGCGCGTTATAGAAAACGGTGCTGTTTTTGAAAAAGGCGGTGTCAACATTTCTGCTGTTCATGGAAAACTTCCTGAAACCATGCAAAAAATGTTTGGCGTTGGCGAAGCCGATTTCTTTGCCTGCGGATTAAGCTTAGTTATTCACCCGAAAAACCCAATGGTTCCTACCGTGCACGCCAATTGGCGATATTTCGAAATGTATGACGAAAACGGAAATGTAATCGAACAATGGTTTGGTGGCGGACAGGATTTAACGCCTTATTATTTGTTTGAAGAAGATGCAAAACATTTTCATCAAACGTGTAAAACCGCTTGCGATAAACATAATCCAGAGTTTTATCCGAAATATAAAAAACAGTGCGATTCGTATTTCTGGAATGCACACCGTAATGAAGCCCGCGGACTTGGCGGTTTGTTCTTTGATTATTGCAAAGCAAATGAAGCAATGTCAATGGAAAACTGGTACGATTTTGTAACCGAAGTTGGAAATAGTTTCCTGGAAGCTTATGTACCAATTGTAGAAAGAAGAAAGAATTTAGAATATACTCCAGAAAACAGAAACTGGCAGGAAATCCGTCGCGGTCGCTATGTGGAGTTTAATCTAGTACACGATAAAGGAACTTTATTCGGATTAAAAACCAACGGAAGAATTGAAAGTATTTTAATGAGTTTGCCTCCGCATGTTCAATGGGTTTACGATCATCATCCAGAAGCGGGAAGCGTAGAGGAGAAATTGATCAATATATTACAGAATCCTATTGAGTGGGTTTAAATTTTTTTTTAAAATTATTTGCTATAAATATTCAGCTTCTCTGAAGCTGTTTTTTTAATCTAAAATGGCTTCGGAGAAGCCAAATATTTATAGAACAATTGACCTAACTCTAAATAAAGCTCCAGAGGGGCGACATAAAGGAAACCATATACAACAAATAAACCATCTAAAAATATCTTTGTCGCTCCGCTGGAGCTTTTGAAACTTATCTATAATTTTTTTGCTATAAATATTCAGCTTCTCCGAAGCTGTTTTTTTTAATCTAAAATGGCTTCGGAGAAGCCAAATATTTATAGAACAATTGACCTAACTCTGCATAAAGCCCCAGAGGGGCGACATATTTGCCTAATACAAAAAAAGAAATACTTATCTTACAAATTAAATTTATTAATTAGTTTTACGTTTAATAATTTTAATTAAAATGGCAAACACCTATTCTCAATTGTACGTTCAAATTGTTTTTGCTGTTAAAGGAAGACAAAACTTAATTTCCAAAAAATGGAAAGATGAAATTTATAAATACATTACGGGAATTATTACCAATCAGAAACAAAAACTAATTGCAATAAACGGAATGCCAGATCATATTCATATCTTAGTTGGAATAAAACCAAATGTTTCGATATCAGATTTGGTAAGAGATATTAAAACAAGTTCATCCAAATTCATAAATGAGCAAAAATGGATAAACGGAAAATTTGAATGGCAAACAGGTTTTGGTGCTTTTTCATACGGACATTCACAATTGATACCTGTTATAAAGTACATTAAAAATCAAGAAGAACATCATAAAACTAAAACGTTTAAAGAAGAATATATCACGTTTCTAAAATTATTCAATATTGATTTTAAAAATGAATATATTTTTGAGGACGTTTAATTTTATGTCGCTCCTCTGGAGCTTAAAATCTGTTTGATTATTATTACTATAAATATTTTGCTTCTCCGAAGCATTTCTTAAATACCACATGATCTTGAAACTGATTTACATCACATTTTTTATCAGCTTTTTTGGATGTTTTGCCCAAAACGATTCCCTGCACAATTCGTATTTTAAATCTTATAACGATAAAATCACTGCCAGCGTTTATTATTTAGACACTTCCAATAGTTTTCAAATTGCTTCAGGTCAGGATTCGCAAACGTATGTGAATCTAATTCCGAATCGAAGAGAACAGATTGGTTTTACTTTAAATTATAAAATCGTTGATATTACAATTGGTTTTGCTCCCAAATTCTTAAGTCAGAACAAGGGTGATTCTCATTCCAAAAACTTTAATTTCAACACCCGTTTTTACTATAAAAAATGGATGCAGTCTTTTACTTTTATAAACCAAAAGGGATTTTACATTAGTGATGACAATATCATTGCACAGTTGCCAAACATGCGAACAACAAAAATTGGCGGATCGACAGCTTACATTTTTAATGATAAATTCTCTTTTAAAACATTGGTTAGCCAAAACGAATGGCAAACCAAAAGCTCTGGAAGTTTTATCCCTTCATTTTCTTTTTATTATACCAATCTCGATTTAAATACTCCGGATTCGTCACCTGGGGATCTTTATGTATTCACTTTGGCTCCCGCCTATTTTTATAATTTCGTAATCAGTGATCGCGTTTTAATTGGCGCAGGACTTGCTTTGGGTGGTGGGTTAAATGTTATTGATAAAGAAACCTCAGCTTTATACCAAGCCGATTTCAATTTAAAACTGGCCTACAACAAAGACCGTTTCTTTGGTTTTGCCAGTCTCAATACCGTAAGTTTTGCGCAAGATGATAAAGTTGATCCAAGATTGAATGACAATATTGCTACGGTAAAACTTTCTGTTGGTTACCGATTTGATCCTCCAAAAAAAGTAAAAGAAGTCTACGACAATGTCAATAAAAAAATAGGTTTGTAAGAAATCTTAACCCGAAATAAGCATACAGCCCAATTAAAATGCTTAAATTACAGAGATTTATAAAAACTAAAATTCATTGTTATGAAAGGTATAAACAGCGAACAGTTAAATCTCATGCATTCTGGAAAAGGTTTTATTGCAGCATTAGATCAAAGTGGCGGCAGTACACCTAAGGCATTATCGCAATATGGCGTTGAAGAGAGTCAATACACAAATGATGAAGAAATGTACACTCTTGTACATGAAATGAGAACTAGAATTATTAAAAGTCCCGTTTTTGACAGCCAATATATTTTGGGTGCCATTTTGTTTGAAAACACGATGGATCGAAAGATTGACGGACAATGGACAGCAGATTACCTTTGGGAGAAAAAACATATTATTCCGTTTCTAAAAGTAGACAAAGGTCTTGCCGATCTTTCCAATGGCGTTCAGTTAATGAAAACGATTTCTAATTTAAACGAATTGCTTGATCGCGCTGTAGAGCGAAAGATTTTTGGAACCAAGATGCGCTCTGTTATAAAAGAAGCAAATCCAAAAGGAATTCAGGAAGCGGTGAAACAGCAATTTGAAGTTGGTCTGCAGATATTTAAGAAAGGACTTGTCCCGATAATTGAACCTGAAGTTGATATTTACAGTACTGACAAAGAAAAATCAGAACAGATTTTGAAAGATGAAATTCAAAAACACCTGAATTCTTTAGACCAAGACGTGAAAGTTATGCTGAAACTTTCTATCCCCACTATAAATAATTTTTACGGCGATTTAATGACTGATCCTCATGTGGTTCGTGTTGTAGCGCTTTCTGGCGGATATTCTCGAGAAGATGCCAATCAGAAACTAGCAGAAAATCATGGATTGATTGCGAGTTTTTCAAGAGCTTTATCAGAAGGGCTTAGCGCTGGGCAATCTGACGCTGAATTTAATTCGCAACTAGGAAATTCAATTAAAGAGATTTACGAAGCTTCCATTCAATAAAATCATAAAAAAAATCCCTGAAGAATTTCAGGGATTTTGTTTTTCAATTATTTAGAAGTCATTTCTGCGGCCATGTCTAAAGTCTGTAAAATGATATTTTTATCAGACTTGAAAGAGTTCAGTTTAAAAACAAATTTCAATTTATTATCAATTAACTTTTTAGGCGATTCTATAGCAATATCCGAAAACTGAGAAGAAATTTTAGTCATTCGATCCAATTCAGAGTCTTTTGCGTTTTTACCAAATGTTTTAACTGTTTGCGCAATATTCAGTTTTCCAGAAATATAGTTCTTGCTCAAATCTTTCTTGGTATCTTTTGTAAAAGATCCGTTTCCTGCGCCAAAATACTCTTTTGTATTGGCAACAATCACCACGTCTTTATCCTTCAGAATAAATATATTATCATATTCCTGAGTTCCAGCAATCGTGTAGATATTTCCATTTTGAACCAATACTTTTTTGCGAACACCCAATTGCAATAATTTATCTCCAAATGTTGGATGCGTAGAAGTAAAAATTACAGAAAACAACGGAATCTCTTTTTTCACTTTCTCCTCCGTTATTTTTTCTTCATAATTCTCATCATAGCCATACTTTTTGGTCATTACCTCAACTTCTTTCACATCATATAAAAACGCGCTTAAATCGCCATCAAAAAGCTTTGCTGTAGCTTCTTCATCTACAATGGTCGAAATTAAATCTGTAATAAGTGTAATATCTTCTTTGGCGAATTTCGGATTTTGAAATAATTCGGTCATTAATGAAGGAAAGTTTTCTAACGCCGCTTTTGTATTGGCATGATACGAAATATAACCCAAAGGTTTCTGAGCAGGGAAATAATTAAAGATATTTTTATTGATTTTTCTATTGCTTATTTTACTCACAACATTCGCAATCTCTGGAGAATATTCTACCTCTTCTTCGATTCGTGCATTATCATTATCAAAATAAAAATCCAAATTGATACCTTTTATAAAATTCCCAAAATTATTCTGCATTGGCAAATATTTATCGTAACCGCCAAATAACGAAAGCGGATAATTATACATGGAATACAAACTAGACATCATTCCGCCATAATTTACCCAAGAAGAAATATCAGCAGCAACATTTATTTTTGGAGAAATCGGAGCCGTAAATCCGTTTTCGAATAACGCTTTTATGATTTCTCGCTGTTTTTCAGCTAATTTTTTATCAAATTCTGCTTGTTCAACAGTGTATTCTTCATACGGATTTCCATCGTACAAAGAATCATTCTCTACCGGTTCTTCAAATACTATTGGATCGGTACTTTTTGCTGGAGGTACAGGAATTGTTGGTGGATAAACTGGTTCTTCAATCACAGCAGTCTCTTCATAAGGTTCAGATATTGCTACAGAATCTGTTGCTACAGCAGTTTCTGCAACATCATAAAATTTAGAAGGAAGTCGTTTTGTCAATTCAATAACAACCAAATAATTGTCGTTCCAAACAAACGATCTTTTTACTCCACTTGGTGTATAAACTTCGTATTTTCCAAAATCTTCAATTGAATTGTTCGTTCCGTTTGCTCCCTGCTTTTCGATTAAATATTTTCTAACCGCTTCTTTGCTTTTTACCGGAATCGTAACTTGGTAAAACGGAACAGAATCTAAGAAGTTCCCGTGAATGGTAATTTTTTCATTCAATTTAATAATATCAGCATATTTACGAAGATCAAAATCAGGTTTTTTACTGATGTATTTGGTTAAAATTGGATGATTTAAAACCTGATCGACGCTGACTTTTTTAGAAAGCTGACTTCCGTTAAACTGTACAAAATAATCGTATTTTTCGGGAACGGTCTGTCCAAAAGAGAAATACGTGGCGAATAGAAAAATGAGTGTGTAAAAATGCTTCATGAAATCAAGGCGTTAATTGGATGGTATTATTCATTAATGTAGATTTTTTTAAAACGCTGTACATACTTTGTTTTAAAAAAACCGTCTTTTTGTTTGCCGAAATTTTACTGTTCGGATTGTTTGTTGACATAATATCTTTATCAAAACTATAAATAGCGATAATGCTAGCGTCTTCAAGATCTTTCTTTTTCTTGGGATCATTTACGACTTTCTCTGGAACTGGATAAGAAGCAATTCTTTCGAAATTTTTGCCGCTTCCGCTAAAGTGAATCTGATCGCGCTGATTGTTTATTGTATTTACAACGGCGTTTAATGCTTTTAGATTGGCGTAGTTCAGTTTGATGATAAAGACATAATTATCAAAATCTGTTTTGGTGCTTACGTTGGAAATTCCATTAATCTTTAAAGCTTTTTCTTTAAAATCACTGAGTTTTGCGGTAATTTCCTGTTCACTCGGAATTTTTACGCCATCGACTTCTTCCAACCAAATAGCAGATTTGGTTTTAAACCATGATCGCGAAAAGTCGATGATAAGAGTGTATTCACCACTTTGATCGTCGTGATGTTTGATTCTTTCTGTAATCTCAAAACAACTCGTTAAGAGCAAACAGCAAAATAAAGCGAGAATTTTCTTCATTAGACAAATTTAGATGGAATATTCTGAAAAACCATGATATGTCTAAATTCTTAGTTCGCTAGTTTCGCTAGCACAGATTTGCAATTAATTTAAAGAATTTGTGTAGGACCAATTTGGAGAGAATAATTAAACCACATTTTTTTGCCTTTTACAAATTCCTTTTTATAATATGTCTGTTTTGAATAAATTCTATTATTTCCAGGTTCTACTCCTAATCCATAAGTATTATCTTCTTTTAATAATTTTTGAAGTTGATTGAAGAACTTTTTTATATTAACATCTGGTTTTCTTGCTACAATTCTCATTTTAATTTGTTCAACATCCACATCAAAACATCTTCCTCCTGTTGTCTCAATAATATGAATGCAATTTTCGTCCGAATAAAAACTATCTTGTTGTAAATTAAATTCTTTACTTGAGAATATTAAAAAATAATTTTGAATACAGTCCGTTTTAATATCATCTATATTTTCTATTAGTTTTAATTCTTCATTAAGATTAATATATTCAATAGAGTAAATAAAAATTTGATGAAACTTTATCAAATCCAAAAAATCTCTGCAGAAGTTTTTTAAATTATTAAATACTGCTATATAATTTGCCATAATTACTTCCATTAATTTAGTTTGTTCTTAATCATTCTTCAACAAAAACGGTCGTTAGCGCGGATTTGCAATCCGTGCCCGTAACAGTTGGACACAATACTAATTCTCAAAGCAAAAAATCAATCTTTGAGGGCACGGATTGCAAATCCGCGCTATCGGGTAATAAAGACATAATTGTCAAAATCTGTTTTGGTGCTTACGTTGGAAATTCCGTTAATCTTTAAAGCTTTTTCTTTAAAATCACTGAGTTTCGCGATAATTTCCTGTTCATTCGGAATTTTTACGCCATCGACTTCTTCCAACCAAATAGCCGATTTGGTTTTAAACCATGATCGCGAAAAGTCGATGATAAGAGTATATTCACCACTTTGATCGTCGTGATGTTTAATTCTTTCTGTAATCTCAAAACAACTCGTTAAGAGCAAACAGCAAAATAAAGCGAGAATTTTCTTCATTAGACAAATTTAGATGGAATATTCTGAAAAACCCATGATATGTCTAAATTCTTAGTTCGATAGCGCGGATTTGAGAAATTAAACAACAAAACTTTTTAATTTATCCCTAAATAAATATTTTTCTAATCGGTTCAATTATTTCTATTTCAGCATCTGTAACTTTTCTAAAGTCCTTTGAAAATCTTTCCTTTGAATCATCTTCATTCAAAGTCCTATATTTTTCAGTAAGAGGAAATAGTACATCATAAATCCATTGTTCTCTCTTACATAAAAAAGCCATAATTACACCTGTAATAAATGGTTCATGAAATCCTAATAGTAAACTTGAATTATCGAAATTATCTAGTATGAAATCATAGTCAATTGTCAACCCCTTGGCAATTGGAAAATAGTAATTGCTTATTATTTCTGAAACAATATTGATTTGTTCAACGGCATCATCTGTTTCATTAAACCACAGCTTCTCTACACATTCATCAGGATATAAAATGGAGCTTCCTAAAAAAATTACAGGGAATTTTACAGAAGAAACTATTTGAGCCTTATTTTTTATATTGAATATTTCGTTATTATTTACAACTAAAGACAAATGCAAACTATACATATCTTTGAATCCATGACTTGGAACGTCTGGCATTAATCTAAATTCTAGACCATCTTTAACTTTATAGTCACTTATTCCGCTTTTTTGACTTACAATTGTACTCCAATGTGGTTGATTCAATTTTAACCATTTATTCAGCTCTTTTGTAAAATCTTTTTTCTTCATGATTTAAACTATTTTTTTCGCTAGCCCCGATTTGCAATCCGTGCCCGCAACAGTGAGATTCAACCTAATGCCCAAAACAAAAAAATAATATTTGTAGTCACGGATTTCAAATCTGCGCTATCTGCTAATTATTAATTAGAATCATCAACAAATCCATCAACTTTGAAATTTAATTCATCAATATTGATATTAGAAATATCAGGCAAAATTTCAACTTTCTTAGTTAAAAATTCAAAGCCGCAATCTCGATTTCCTCTATCTGGATTTGTTTTATCTCTAAAACCTAAAATTTTTATTGAATACAAACCTGGGTCTATCTTAAAATCATCATCAACTCCCAATCTAATTTCTTTAGAAGGAAAATTTAAATAATATTCGGCATCCCAATCCATTATAGAATAAATATCACTAACAATAATAGAATTTCCTTTAACTTGTAATGGAAATTCTATTTCAGTTAAATATAATTTCCAGTTTTCATCAACACTTGATACAATTTCAGTATTCAAAATAATTTTATAGTCCCATTCTGTAATTGTATAAATAGGCAATATAACACCATACTTTATAGCCTTATTGCCAATTTCTGGAAACTTGATAAAATGTTCAAATAAATTTTTTTCATGAATTTCATTTTCAACTACAAATTCATTTACCACAATAGGATCAAAAAGTACTATTCCTCCTAGATTTAAAGATATTTCTGTTTTTTGTATCATATTCTTTTAGTTTTCATCTAAAATCAATTAAAATAAGATTTTTCCTAATTTTACAAATCTACTTCAAATAAAAACATCAAACCAAATTTTTAGATAATATTAACTCATTCTACAGCAAGCTAAACGCCTTATTTTGTTCCTTTTTCTTTAACTTTGCGCCACTCATTAAAAATTGAGATAAACTTCAAAAAAAATAAAAACAACTGCAGTTTTAGAAATAGATTCTCAGTCTGAGTTTCAGAGAAATCAACTAAAAATCTAAAATCTAAAATCTAAAATCTAAAATCTAAAATTATATGTTCCCATTACAAAGAGGCAGAAGATTAAGAGTAAATGAATCCATTCGTTCTTTAGTTCGTGAAACCAGTTTAAGTCCATCGGATTTTATGTTTCCAATGTTTATTGCTGAAGGCGAAAATGTAAAGGTCGAAATTCCTTCAATGCCCGGAATTTTCAGAAGATCTATAGATTTAACAGTTGAAGAAGTAAAAGAACTTTATGATTTAGGAATTCGCGCCGTAAATATTTATGTAAAAGTTAGCGAAAATCTTAAAGACAATACTGGAAAAGAAGCTTGGAATTCTAACGGATTAATGCAGCAAGCTATTCGAGCTATAAAAGCAGCTTGTCCAGAAATGATCGTTATGCCAGATGTGGCATTAGACCCATATTCTATCTACGGACATGACGGAATTATAAAAAATGGCGATGTAGAAAACGACAGCACAGTTGATGCTTTAGTAAAAATGGCCGTTTCTCACGCAGAAGCTGGTGCCGATTTTGTAGCGCCAAGCGACATGATGGACGGACGTGTTTTACGCCTTCGCGAAGGTTTGGATGCGGCCGGATTTCAGAATGTTGGAATCATGAGTTATTCTGCTAAATATGCTTCGGCTTTTTACGGGCCTTTCAGAGACGCTTTAGATTCGGCTCCAAAAGAAGCTGATGTTGTGGTTCCTAAAGACAAAAAAACATACCAAATGGATTATGCAAACCGTATAGAAGCGATTAAAGAAGCGTTGTCTGACGTTGAAGAAGGTGCCGATATGGTTATGGTAAAACCAGGAATTGCGTATTTGGATATTGTTCGCGAAATTAAAAACACGGTGCATGTTCCTGTAACCGTTTATCAAGTTTCTGGAGAATATGCAATGGTTAAAGCGGCATCTGAAAGAGGTTGGCTAGATCATGACAAGATTATGATGGAACAATTAATGTGCATTAAACGTTCGGGTGCTAATCTTATTTCGACTTATTTTGCTAAAGAAGCAGCAATACTTTTAAATAAATAAGATGAAAAAGGTTTTATTCTTAGCTGCTGTTTTAGCCTTTGCTTCTTGTAAAAAAGAAAATGCTGAATCAACAAATACAGTAACAGAATCGGTTTCTGAAGGTGAATCGGCGAAAGCCAAAACACCAGAGGAATTAGGAAAACAACTTTTTGAAAGCACTGGAAATTGCTTTGCCTGTCATCAGCCAGATCAAAAAGTAATTGGCCCAAGCATTAAAGAAATTGCCAAAATCTATAAAGACAAAAACGGCAATATCGTTACTTTCTTAAAAGGAAATGCAGAACCAATTGTTGACCCAAGTCAGTTTGAGGTTATGAAAACTAATTTTGCTATTACTCAAGCCATGTCTGACGAAGAATTAAAAGCAATTGAAGCATATATCTACAGTCATTTAAAATAATCACAGATCAGATTATGTTCCGTAGGAACATTTCATCGGTAGTAGAAAAATTATGTTATTAGCCATTTACGTTCCGTAGGAACGTTTAATGTGCTAGATGATTAAAATTTATATCAAAATCAAACGTTCCTACGGAACGTAAAAAATGGTGCGCCAATATTTTTTTTCTACCGATGAAATGTTCCTACGGAACATCGTTTGATTATCTAAAAATAGTAAAGCAAAAAAAGGAGGTTCCGAATATCGGAACCTCCTTTTTTTATCATTAAAATATATTACCAGATTTTAACTCGTTTTTCTGGTTCAACATACATTTTATCACCTTTCTTGATATCGAAAGCTTTGTAGAAAGCATCAACATTCTGAATTGGAACGTAAGCTCTGTACATTCCTGGAGAGTGCGGATCTGTTTTCACTTGATTTTTGATTGCTTCGTCTCTAGTTTTTGTTCTCCAAACCGTAGCCCAAGAAATAAAGAAACGCTGTTCTGGAGTAAATCCGTCGATTAAACCTGGATTTCCATGAGCTTTCAAATACAATTGCAAACCATCATAAGCCGCGTTGATTCCGCCTAAGTCACCAATGTTTTCACCTAAAGTAAAATGACCATCTACATGAATTCCTGGCAACGGCTCAAGAGCGCTGTACTGATTCGCTAAATCTGTTCCAAGAGCAGTAAATTGTTTCAAATCATCTTCTGTCCACCAGTCAACCAAATTTCCTTCTGCATTGTAACGTGCACCAGAATCATCAAATCCGTGAGAAATCTCGTGACCAATTACAGCACCAATTCCACCATAATTAACTGCTTCGTCAGCTTGATAATTGTAGAAAGGCGGCTGTAGGATTGCAGCTGGGAATACAATTTCGTTATAAGATGGATTGTAGTAAGCATTTACCGTTTGAGGCGACATGTGCCATTCTGTTTTATCAACTGGTTTAGACAATTTATCGATGCTTTTCTTAAATCTCCATAACGCCAGATTTTTAGAATTCTCAAAATAGCTTCCTCCTTCTGCAATACTTTTAATTTCCAAAGCCGAATAATCTTTCCATTTATCAGGGTATCCAACTTTAATCGTTATTTTGTTCAGCTTTTCGATTGCTTTTGCCTTAGTGTCTTTAGACATCCAAGTTAAATTGTTAATACGGTTTTGGTAAGCCGTAATAACATTGTGAATCATATCAAGAGCTTTTGTTTTAGCCTCAGCTGGAAAAACCTTCTCTACATAAAGTTTTCCAAGAGCTTCACCAACATTTCCGTTAACAACATTCAATGCTCTTTCTTCAGCCGGAAGCTGTTTAATTGCACCTCTTAATGTTTTGCTGTAAAAATCAAAATTAGCTTGATCAATTGCTGTTGTCAGTTTACCTGCAGCACTGTTAATCAAATCCCATTTTAGATATTCTTTCCATTGTGCTACTTTATTTTCTTTGAAAACGGTTTCTAAAGCAGTCATATATTTAGGCTCAGAAACAATTACAGACTGTAAATTAGTAATTCCTAAACCAGCAAAATATTCGTTCCATTTGATAGCTGGAGTTAATTTTTGAAGTTCAGCAATTGTCATTGGGTTGTATTGCAAACGGCTATCTCTTCTTTCAACTCTGTTTAATCTTGGCTTTGACAATTCTGTTTCAAGAGCTAAAACCTCAGCAGCACTTTGTTTTGCTTTTTCTGGAGATTCTCCAATAAACTGAAGCATTCTCGCAACATGCAATTCATATTTTACACGTTTTTCTTTTGAATCTTTGTCATCAGAAGTGTAATAATCTTTATCCGAAAGTCCTAATTGGCTTGGGCTTAGATTTACCGAATTTTTAGAACTGTCTTTATCATCAGCTCCAATGTAAATTCCGAAAAATCCAGCATTTCCTTCTTTTTCCATTTCAACCAAATATTTCTGAACATCGGCAATGTTTTTAATTGCATCAATTTTTTTCAGATAGGGTTTTAATGGCTCGATTCCTTTTTTATTTCTTCCAATAGAATCTAAGTAAGTATTATACAGATTCACCGCTTTTCCTTGATCTGTATTTGATTTGTACTTTGGATTCTTTGAAGCCTCCTGCAAAACTGCCATAACATCTTTGTCAGTTTTCTTAATCAGTTCATTAAAACTTCCCCATGTCGTACGATCACTCGGGATTTCTGTTTTTTCTAGCCAAGTACCGTTTACATATTTGAAAAAATCCTGACTTGGGCTAATATTCGTATTCATGTACGAAACATTAATACCTGGTTCCTTTGGAGCATTTTGAGCTTGGGCTGCGGTAATTGCAAACATTGCAGATATCACACCAAACACAGATTTAGCAAATTGTTTTTTCATAAAAAATTATAGTTTAAGGGAAAATACAAACATATTGTTATTATTTCAAAAATTATGTTAAAATTCTAACTGTACAGTCAAAAAGACGGATAAATTTCACAAATAGAACTTAAACATTGAGGTATATGTCTACAGATACTGGTAAAAGTTACAAAAGGCTGTTAAAAAAATAATCCAGTAAAGTTTTTAGAATCTGCTTTTTGTATTTTTGCGCCAAATTATTTTTATGAAATCGCTTTTATATAAATACCGCAAATTCTTCATTGTTTTAATAGTATTTTCGGTTGTTACGATATCCTTGTTTTACTCGGCTTTAAAACCTAAAAAAACGCTTCCGATTTACAATCCAGCCGATGTAAATCCTGAATTGGTAGATAGTACAGTTCAATATAAAAGCAAATATCACACTATTGCCGATTTTTCTTTTATCAATCAAAATGGTGATACCATTACCCAAAAAAATTACGAAGGGAAAATTTATGTTGCCGATTTCTTCTTTACCACTTGCGGATCGATCTGCCCAAAAATGTCAACCAATCTTGTTGAGGTTCAAAAAGCAGTTTTAAACAATCCGAAAGTAATGTTGCTTTCTCACACCGTTTTTCCAGAAGTTGACAGTGTTTCTGTTTTAAAAGCTTATGCCATTAAATATGGAGTTGTCGACAGCAAATGGAATTTGGTTACTGGAGATAAAAAAGAAATTTACACTATGGCCAGAAAATCGTACTTGGCTGTTAAATTAGGAAGACCAGATCAGCTTTATGATATGGTACATACAGAGAATTTTGTTTTGGTCGATAAAAAAAGACGAGTTAGAGGTTTTTATGACGGAACAAACAAAGAAGATGTAAAACGTCTTTTGGAAGACATCGAATTTCTTTCTCAAGAGTAAAATCCCTTATTTTTAGAAACATTTAGCATTTGTCGAAGTGTTAAATGCCTTGAAATAAAGAATAATTGCCTACTTTTGCAATCTAAATTCAATCTAAATAAGCTTGCAAAATACAATACACACTCTGAAAAAAGGCGAAAAAGCCATTATCAAAGATTTTGATATCGATCTTATTCCACTTAAATTATTAGAAATGGGTTGTCTGCCTGGCAGTTTAGTTGAATTGCTTCAGGTTGCTCCTTTTGGCGATCCATTATATTTAGATATTAATGGTTCTCATGTTGCCATTCGAATTGAAACAGCTCGTGAAATTGAAGTTGAACTTATCAAAACCAATTTGTAATGAGTGTTCAGAATATAAATGTTGCCCTTATCGGAAATCCCAATACCGGAAAAACCTCTGTCTTCAATCAATTAACAGGTCTGAACCAACAAGTTGGAAATTATCCTGGAATCACGGTTGAGAAGAAAATAGGATTTTGCAAATTACCTAACAACGTAAAAGCTAATATTCTAGATTTACCTGGAACGTATAGTTTGAATGCGAGTTCGATGGATGAAAGTGTCGTAATCGAGCTTTTGCTAAACAAAAATGATAAATTATATCCAGACGTTGCAGTAGTTGTAACAGATGTCGAAAATCTAAAAAGAAATTTACTAATCTACACCCAGATAAAAGATCTTGAAATTCCGACGATTTTGGTTATCAATATGTCAGATCGTATGGAGCGTAAAGGAATTTCTTTAGATATTCCGTATTTAGAAAAAAAACTAAAAACAAAAATTGCTTTAGTAAGTTCCCGCAAAGGTTTAGGAATTGAAGAATTAAAAGAACTGATTGTTTCTTATAAAACACTTCCACACGAACCTTGTTTGAATGCTTCTGTAATTGATCCTGAATATTTTGAAAAATTACAAAAAGCATTTCCAAACCAATTGATGTATAAATTGTGGCTGGTCATTACGCAAGATGTCAATTTCTTAAATTTAGACCGTAATGAAATCCGAAGCACTTTTACGAAATCACATTCAGAATTAAAGCGTCTACAACAGAAAGAAACTATCAAAAGATATCAATTTATCAATGATGTTTTAAAAGAAGGTTTAAAGATTGATGCTTCGATGGCAAAAGATATTCGAGCAAAATTGGATCGCGTTTTAACGCACAAAGTTTGGGGTTACTTTATTTTCTTTGCCATTTTATTCTTGATTTTCCAATCGATTTTTAGCTGGTCAACTATTCCAATGGATTTCATTGACAGCACCTTTGCTTCTTTAAGCAGCTGGGTTGCAGCAGAACTGCCAAGTGGTATTTTGACCGATTTACTTTCGCAAGGAATTATTCCTGGAATTGGCGGAGTCATTATTTTTATTCCGCAGATTGCTTTCTTGTTTTTATTCATTTCGATTTTAGAAGAAAGCGGTTATATGAGTCGTGTCGTATTCTTAATGGACAAAATCATGCGCCGATTTGGACTTTCAGGAAAAAGTGTCGTGCCTTTAATTTCTGGAACTGCCTGTGCAATTCCCGCGATTATGGCAACTCGAAATATCGAAAACTGGAAAGAACGCCTTATTACAATCTTAGTAACGCCATTCACGACTTGTTCAGCAAGATTACCTGTTTATGCGATTATTATCTCATTGGTTATTCCGAGTAAAAGAGTTTTTGGAGTGCTAAATCTTCAAGGATTAACACTTATGTCACTTTATGTTTTAGGATTCTTTATGGCCATTTTATCGGCTTACATTTTGAATAAGGTTTTAAAATTAGACTCAAAAACATATTTTGTTGTTGAAATGCCAAGTTACAAAATGCCACTTCCAAAAAATGTTGGAATCAATGTAGTAGAAAAAACAAAAGCTTTTGTTGTTGGTGCAGGTAAAATTATCTTGGCGATCTCTGTTATTCTTTGGTTTTTGGCTTCTTACGGACCTGGAAAAGAATTCAACGAAGCCGAAACTATCGTAAAAGAAAGATTTGCCAATACGACTTTAGACGAAACTCAGTTTGAAAATGAAGTTAATTCTCAAAAATTAGAGAATTCCTATATTGGATTAATGGGACGCGCGATCGAACCAGTAATTCAGCCTTTGGGTTACGATTGGAAAATCGGAATTGCTTTAATCAGTTCTTTTGCTGCCCGCGAAGTTTTCGTTGGAACACTGGCAACCATTTACAGTGTTGGAGATACCGATAACGAATCGACTATAAAAAGCAAAATGCAGGCAGAAGTTTGGCCAGATACCGGAAAAAAAATATTTGATTTTGCTACCGGAATTTCTTTATTGCTATTTTATGCTTTTGCTATGCAATGCGCCAGTACATTGGCGATTACCAAAAAAGAAACCAATTCATGGAAATGGCCTGCAATGCAACTGTTTTTAATGAGTGGTCTCGCTTATTTTACCGCATTAATTGCGTATCAACTTTTAAAATAAAAAGTCATGTTTCAGGAAATAATAGCCTTTGCCATATTAGGAATTGCCGTTGCTTTTTTGATTAAAAAGTTCTTCTTTAAATCCAAAAAGAAAAAAGACTGCGGTAATGGAACCGATTGTGGATGTTCTTAAAAAGGGACAAAAGAGCAAAGGTTAATAGATAAAAAGTAAAAAAAAGCTGTTCATTTTGAACATGCCCCAAAAAGTTAGACACTATTTGGGGCATTTTTTATGGAAAGAAAAACAAAGTATGACTATGCAT